>JAPPNO010000104.1 GCA_028873845.1 Gemmatimonadota bacterium
CAGCGCGGATGCATCGCCGTTCGAATGCCGGGGGGATTTTGTCCACGGGCTGCTCTAGGGGAGGACAGACAGCGAGGGCCCGGTTGCAGGATGCCGGTCGGACCGGTCCCGGCAACCTGGCCGGCAACCCCGGCCAGCGCCGACGCTAACCCGTCATCGGGGGCACTTCCCGGGGAACCGCGGCCGCCCAGACCCGAAACGGACCGCGGTCGGCGACCGTGCGAACACGATGGAAGGAGCGGGCCAGGAGACTTCCGGCCGGCAGCCGCTTCTGGGCCACCATGATGAGTTCGCCCCGCCGCGCGAGGATCCGGGGAGCCTCGCGAACCAGCGCCTCGACCGCGCCCAGGTCCTGGGATCCGCCCGCGTGGATCGGGGGATTCGAGACGATGAGGTCGAAAGGTCCCGGTACGGCGCCGAGACCCCGTGCGAGCACACGTTCGCCCGTCGGGACATTCCGCGCCGCCGCGGCCAGCGAGATCGCGTCGTGGTCGAGGAGCACTGCCTCGGCATCGCCCCCGCCGCGTTCCAGGGCCGCGGCCGCGAGCGGACCGGAGCCTGCGCCGAAATCAAGGATGCGGGCCCCCGGCGGGACAGGCGGCAGACAGTCGATGAGCAGGGCGGTTGCCGGGTCGAGGCGGCCGTGGGCGAAGACGCCGGGGTAGAAGGTCCAGGCACGGGGTCCGGTTCCCCAATCGATGGGCACCCGGGTCTGCCAGCTGTCGAGGCCGTCCTCGCGGGGCGGAGGCGCGTCCCTCGCTGCGGCCAGGACCCGGCAGCGGCGCTTTGTCAGGACCGTTTCGACTTCGCCGGTGCCGGCCGGAAAGTGCTTCGCGGCCGAACGGATGCCCTCGTTGCCGGCGCCGAAGAGGAAGACGGGCGCGCCGTCCCCGATCCGGGCCGCGGCGGCGTGCAGAAGCATGGCGGCTTCCAGCGAGGACCGCGGCATGCGCACCCAGACCTCGCCGAACGGGCCGGGCGGTGGCCACGCCGTGCACTGCTGCCCGCGCGAGAGGAAGCGGTGCCAGCGGGTCACCGCGTGCCCGGATTCCTCCAGGGCGCGGGCGAGGTGGGAGGCCGGGTCGGCGAGTACGAGGGCGGTGGCCGCGGCGGTGCGCGGCCGGGACCGTGCCCACTCGGCGGCCACGGTCGAGGCCACGTCCCCGCGCCCCCGGGTCATGGCGCCCGCAAGCCCGCGGCCGTGCGACCCATCACGCGTCCCCGCGCGGGGGCGTCACAACAGCGCGCTGACCAGGCCGGCGACGTTCTCCGCCAACCTGCGGGGCCATTGGCGCGCCACCCAGCGAGCCGCGTCCACCCGGACGCAGTCCTCCAGGTAGCGCATCTGCAGGAGGCGGAGTTGCGAGGCGAAGTCGGTGTCGTAGATCAGGGTGCTGATCTCGAAGTTGATCTCGAAGCTGCGCCGGTCGAGGTTGGCGGTGCTGACCAGGGCGAAGTCCCGGTCCACCGTGATGGTCTTGGCGTGCAGGAGCCCCCTGGTGAACTCGTGCACTTCGGCGCCCGCGTCCAGGAGCGGCTCGTAGAAGCTGCGGCTCGCCAGCGCCACCAGCGGCGAGTCGTTGCGCGCGGGCACCACGATGATCGTGCGCACCCCGCGGATGGCCGCCGTGGTGATCGCGGCCAGCGTCCCCTCGTCCGGAACGAAGTAGGGCGTGGTCATGATCAACTCCTCGCGGGCCATGTGGATGGCGGATTGAATCACGCGCACGAGCGCCTGGTTCTGCGAGTTCACCCCCGTCCCCACGATCTGCACGATCCGTCCATCCGGGTGTTCCTCGGGGGTGTAGGCGATCATGTGGTCGAGGTTCTCGGTGGTGTCCATGTACCAGTCCTCGATAAAGAGCGCCTGCAGATCGCGCACGGCCGGTCCCTCGATCCGCAGGGTCGCGTCCACCCAGGGGGCGAAGCGCGGTTTGGGATGGAAGTTCTCGGAGGCCACGTTGTGGCTGCCCGTGTAGCCCACCCTCCCGTCGACCACCCCGATCTTGCGGTGGTTGCGCATGTCGAACCGGATCGAGACGATCTGGGTGATCCGGGTCGGTAGCGCGGCCACGACCCGGACGCCGGCGTCCCGCAGTTCCCGGCAGAGCCGCGACTTGAGGAAGTCGCTGGAACCCACGTTGTCCACCAGCAGGCGGCAGGAAACCTCCCTGTTGCGGGCCCGGATCAACGCAGCCGCGACAGCCTGTCCCACCTCGTCGTCGAGGTAGATGTAGAAGAGCAGGTGGACGTGCCGCCCGGCGGCGTCGATATCGGCGACCAGCGACTGCACGAAGGAGTCGGCCGTGGCCAGCAGCGCCAGCCGGTTCCCCTGCCGGGGCAGCGTCTCGTCACCGAGGCGTGCCAGCCGGGCGATCGACTCCGTGCCCCACGGGACGACGGTGTTCCGCGAAGTGGCGCTCCAGGCCTTCCGCACAACCGTGCGGATGTTCCTCTGGATGGTGCGATGCCGTCGTTTGCGGCGACTCCCGGTACGCACCTCGCCCACGGCCAGATACAGGACGATACCCGCAACCGGCAGCACGACGATCACCAGGATCCAGGCCAGGGAGGAAGGCTGGCGCACGCGCGGCCGCAGGAGAACGAAGACCACGAACACCGCGTTGACCACGAAAAGGGCCGCGGCGGAAGCGAAGGCTGCGAGTGCGTTGAAAGCGTCCAGCATGGCCATGTCAAGGTGGAGGACCGGGGACCGGGGAAGCTACGTCCGCGACGTCACGGACTCTTCAGGCGCCGGCGCCGGCAAGGTCGGTTCCGGCCGGCGATCCGCCCCGCCTACCCGCCCCGCGGGGGCATGATCATGATGTGTGCCCCGGGGGTTCCCTTCATCATCAGCCAGGGCCCGCCCTCCTGGGGTTGCAGGGAAAGGCCGGTGCTCTGCGGAGTCGCGTCCGGAACGTAGATAACCCACCGCACCCTTCCCTCGGCCGTACCGGTCTCGGAATCCCAGCTGCCGTCGAAGATGTATTGGGTGGCCGACATGACCGGCATCCGGAGCGTCCCGGCGCGCATCTCCTCGAACCGGATCCCGTAGCGGTCTTCGCGCGAAGCCCCCTCCGCGTCCAGCTCGCGGCCGCGGGCGAAGTACGGTTCCAGCGATTCATGGTAGCACGAGCTGGAGAAGTTCTCACGCGCGGGGTTCGACGACAGGCAGACCAGGTCGTTCGTGCCCGCGCGCAGCTCCACCACGCTGCCGTCGGTGGCGTATCCCAGAATACGGGCGCCTTCGGCCTTGTCCTCCGGCGCGGCGGCCAGAGCCTGCGCGATCTGTTCTTCCGGGTTCGCGACCTGGGACGACGCGCAACTCCAGGTGCCGGACAAGGCCAGCAGGGTCAGGGCCGACACTCCGTGGAACAGTCCGCGGGAGCCCGTCGCCGGCCGGCTGCCACAGGAATTCGCTCCGCGGAACATCGGGGTAGGGGGCTTCATGTTCAATCTCCCTGGTCGAATCGAGGGTGTGGTTCGGTGGATGCTGCGGGGCAACCCGCCAGCGGCGTCCAACATTCCCATGACATGGGTGGTTGCGCCAGAGGCACGCGCGTCCGGCCGTCGGGCGGACGCCCGCCTTCGTCGCGACCGCTCCGGGCACACTCGCTGGCGCCCGTTGGCCCGCGCGTACAGTTTTCAGTGCTCCTGGGCACTCGTTGGGCCTTGGCAGGGGAGACCCCCTTCGTGCGACATACTCCCGCTCATCTCGCCCCGCGCGGCCGTGGCGCCCGTTCCATGCCGGGTGCGCCACCCCGCTGCGGGCTGCTGACCGCCGGGCTCCTTCTTGCGGCGTGCGGCGGCGAGACGGTAGTGCCGGAGTTCACCGGGGAGCCGAATGTCGATCTGGCGTTGCCGTGGGCCACCGCGTCGGTCGCCCAGGCGGGAGGCTCCGCGGAGATGGTGGAGGACGGTCTTGAGCGGGCGCGCGAAAACGAGCGACTGCTCAGCATGCTGGTCGTGAAGAGCGGGCGGCTGGTCGTCGAGGAGTACTTCGGCAACGCGGCGCGGGAGGATCTGCACGATGTGCGCTCCGTGACCAAGAGTGTCGTCTCGGCGCTCACCGGGCTGGTGATCGAGCGGGGCGACATCGCCGGCGTCGAGGATCCCATCGGCGGCTACCTCGACACGCTCGTCAGTGACCTGGAACCCGAGAAGGCCGCGATCACGATCGAGCACCTCCTGAACATGGCGAGCGGCCTGGAGTGGGACGAGTCCGGCGGGTTCGGCGACTACACCGACTGGATCCGGTCGGATGACCGTCTCGGCTACGTCCTCGGCAAGCCCCTCGTTGAAGTGCCCGGGGCGCAGTACAACTACAACTCCGGAGCGGTGCACGTGCTGGGCGTCGTGCTGGAACAGGCCACGGGCACGCCGCTGCCCGAACTCGCCGACGAGCTGCTGTTCAGTCGCATCGGCATCTCGAGAAGTCGCTGGGAGCCGTTTCCCGAGGGGTTCCACAACGGGGGCGCGGGACTCGATCTGCGTCCCCGGGACCTGGCCCGCTTCGGGCAGCTCTTCCTCCAGCAGGGTGAAAGCGCCGGAAGCCCGGTCCTTCCCCGGGAATGGGTTGCCCGTTCATCGGTCCCGTATTTCGGCTGGCGCTTCAACCTCGGGAAACTGACGGGCATCTCGTACGGTTTCCTCTGGTGGGTCGTGCCGGGGACTTCAGGGCCGCTGTACTTCGCCTGGGGGTTCGGGGGCCAGTACGTGGTCGTCGTGCCCGAACTCTACCTGGTGGTCGTCACGACCAACAACTGGCGCGGCGTCGGTGCGGCCGCCGGTCGCTACGAGCGCCAGACGATGGATGTGCTGGTGGACTACATCATTCCGGCGTTCCGCTGACCGGCCCCGCAAGGGTTCACCCCGCGAAGCGCAGGATCAGGGGCGAATGGGCCTCCGCCTCGAGAAACCGCAGCAGTCCGGCCCGGGTGACGGTCGTGGTCCTCGAGTTGTCCAGCGGGTGGAAGTTGAGCGGCTCCCGTTCCAGGAGGTCGGCGTCGAGTGCCACGCGCACGATCCCGGTGACGTCGTTCAGGATGGCGAAGGGCGATACGGACCCGGGCCGGATCCCCAGGTATCCCGCGAGCCGGCGCCGGCTGCAGAAGGTCAACCGGCCGGTTCCCAGCTCCCCGGCCAGCCACTTCAGGTCGAGTTGCCTGTCGCTGAGGCACGAGACCAGCCAGTGCCGTTCCTTCTTGTCACGCACGAAGAGGTTCTTGGAGTGGGCCCCCGGTATGCGGCCGCGCAGTCGGACGGCCTCCTCCACGGTGAACACCGGATCGTGCCGCATGGTCCGGTGGGCGATGCCGAGTTCGTCGAGACGGAGAAAGAGGTCGCGCGGGCCCCTGGGAACTTCGCCGCCGATCAGGTGTGGAATGTCGTTCAGGGATCGTTCCCGGCTTCTGGTGTATACAAATGCGAAACCGTATGTTGTTGAATGTCCCTCCTGTTGTCCAAGGGTGCGCGGAACAGCGGGCGGCGCACCCCGAACGAATCCCGCCCCTGTTTGGAGGTTTCGGTGTTGATTCTGAATCCAGGGCGAATCGGTTTGCGCGGTGCCGCGGCAGCCGTGACAGCGGCCGTTCTCGTGGCGGGTTGCGGCGAGGAACCGATCGAGCCGGATGAAACGCCCCCCGACCTGTCCGGCTCGTACACGCTCGTGTCCTTCTATGTGCCCCTGGCGGGGGACACGCTCAGGCCGCCGGACGTCAGCGGCTCGTTCTGGCTGGACCAGACCAGCGTGGTGGGGCAGGAAGCCATGGGGACGCTCGACACCCTGAGCATCACGTTCCCCGGGGGCAGCCAGAACGGCAAGGGGTTGTACAGGAACCGATTCGACGGTTCGTGGGAGCAGGAGATGACGACGGGGTTCCAGTTCCTGGGAACTTATACCCTCCAGGGCAACACACTGACCGTTGAGGTCACCGAGCCGGAATTCGCCCTTTCGACCACCGTGTGGCGGAAGTAGCACCGTGCACCGGACCGGTCGACGCGGAACGCCGGCCTGGCTGTGGATGGGGGCGCTGCTCCTGCCCGCGTCACTCGGTGCGCAGGAGCCGCCCGCCATACGCGGAATCGTGATCAATGGCGAGACCGGCGACCCGGTCGCCGGCGCGAGCGTCCTGATCCGTGCCACACCTCTACGCGCATCCACCGCCGAGGACGGCAGCTTCGCCATCACGCCGCTCGCCGCGGGCACCTACACCCTCGTGGTGGCGGCGGACGGGTTCCGCACCGCCGAACGTTCGATCCAGCCGATGGCGGCGGAGGATCCACCGATCCGCATCGAACTGGAGCGGCGCCTCTTCGAGGTTCCGGGCCTCACCGTCACCGCCAACCGCGGAACCCGCCCGGGCGACGCGCCCACCAGCGTCGCGGTCGTCAGCGGCGACGAACTGGAGCGGCGCAACGTCACCGGTCTCGACGAGGCGCTGCCCTTCGCCCAGGGTGTGACCTTCAACGCCGGAGAGATGGACATCCGCGGCTCCAGCGGCATCTCCCGGGGCGTGGGCAGCCGGGTGCTGATGCTGCTCGACGGGCACCGCACGCTGGGGGGCGTAACTTCGGCCATCGACTTCGGGGTCTTGCCGATTCTCGACGTGGAGCGCATCGAGATCGTCAAGGGGCCCCACTCGACGCTGTGGGGCTCCAACGCTCTGGGGGGCGTCGTCAACGTGATCACGCGGCCTCCGCTGGGCGGCACCCGCACAGTCGTGCGCGGATACTACGGTCTCTTCGATACCCCGGTTCACCTCGACTTCTCCGACGAGCGTCTCAGCATGCGGGGGATCCAGGTTCAGCATTCCCAGAAGATCGGGAGCGCCCATGCCACGGTCTTCCTGGGGCGCGAGGGATCCGACGGTTTTCGGCAGAATGGCGAGATGGACCGCTGGCACGTGCGCGGGAAGGCGATCTTCCGCGCCGAGTCGGCCGCGCCGTGGGAGTTCTTCGCGACCTGGAAGCTTCAGGACCTCCAGGAGTTCTTCACCTGGGCGTCGCCGGAGCGTCCCCTGGAGGTCGATCCGGTCTATCTGGATGACTGGAAGCGGGATTCGGACCTGATCGTGGGTCTCACGGCCAGACCTCTGGTCACCCCGCGGGTAAGTATGGAGTTGCGTCCACAGGTCCAGCACGTTCGAACGCAGAACCATTTTCACGACAGCGACGACTACCACCGTTCCACGCGGTACGGCTCCGATCTGCAACTGTCCCTCTATACGGGCGGCCGGCACACGGTCACACTCGGAGGAGAGGCGGCGTTCACGGGTGTGTCGTCGAACTTCCTGGAACCGAACCCCGGCGTCACGGATCTGGCACTGTTCGCACAGGACGAAATCGATTTCTCCGAGCAGGTTCACGGGTCCATCGGATTGCGTTTCGACACGCACAGGGCGTCGTTCGTCGAGAACGATCTTGCCTTCAATCCCAAGATCGGGGTCGTCTACCGGCCCTCCGACCGCTTGAGCCTGCGCACTTCGCTGAGCCGCGGCTACCGGGCCCCGAGCGTGTCCGAGCAGTTCACGTCCACGACCGTCTTCGGCTTCCGGGTCGTCCCGAACCTGGAATTGCGCGGCGAGTCGGCCTGGGCGGGCGAGATCGGCGCCACCGCATCATCGCCCGGCGACCGCCTCTGGTTCGATGCGGGCGTCTTCTGGAGCGAGTACTCCGGGCTCATCGAGGTGGCGCTGGCTCCGGGTGAGGCGGAGCTCTTCACCTTCCAGTTCAGCAACGTGTCCGAAGCCAGAATCCGGGGACTCGACACGGGCGTGCGCGTCGGCGTGATACCGAACCGGCTCAACCTGGGCACGAACTACCTCTTCCTCGACTCGAGGGATCTCGAATCCGGCAAGCGGCTCGCCTACCGGTCGCGTCACAACCTCACCACGACCCTGTCGGCGTGGGGGGACGCGGTCGGCCTGGACATGCGCTATCGAACCCGGCCCGAGGTGGTGCTCGCGTACCCGCTCGACGAACGGGGCGACGTGACGCTGGTCGACCTGCGCCTGAACTTCGAGGTCATGAACGTCGACGTGCAGACCAAGGTCGCCAATCTCCTCCAGGCGGAATACGTGGACATCCAGGAACGGAACCCGGGGGCTTCGCGGAGCTTTCGCGTGACCGTGACATCGCGCTTTTGACGGCGGATCGGCGGCCCCCCTTGACCCGGATCGCTGTTTCGCGCGCGCCGCCGTGGCGGGGCGCCGCTGCTGAGCGGCCGGGCACCTCGCGTCGCCGGACCGCCATGGTGGTCCCACTCCTCGCGGCCGCCTGCCTGTTCCCGCCCGCTTCGGCCCCGGCTCAGGCACCGGCCCTGCAGACCGCCCCCGTCGATCCCCTGGTCGAGGCCGCCTGGCTGCTCGACCACATCGGCGACGACGACGTGGTGGTCCTTCACATGGAGCGCAGGTCGGGCCGGTTCGAGCAGGAGCACATCGCCGGCGCGCGTCCACTCCGCTTCGATGAGATCGCGTGGGCAGGGGAGGAGGGGTGGATCGCCCAGTTCCGGGACCGGGACGAGATCGTGGCGGCCTTGCGGCGCGCCGGAGTCGGCCGGGACTCGCGCGTCGTCATCTACGGCGCGAGCATGACCGCGACCGCGCGCACCTGGGTCACCTTCGACCTGCTGGGCCTGGGGGACCGGGCTTTCGTGCTGGACGGCGGGATGACCGCGTGGAAGGCCGCGGGGGGTGCGGTGGAGAACGGACCCGCCGCCGCCGTGGAACCGGGTGACGTCGTCGCCGCCGAACCGGCCGACTTTCGTGTTTCCGCCGACTGGATCCACGCGCGCCTGGGCGACGAGTCGCTGGTCCTGCTCGACGCCCGTCCCGACGACGAGTATACGGGCGAGGACGGGGGGCTGGGGGACGGGGGACGGCCCGGGCACATTCCCGGTGCCGCGCAGCTTTACTGGGAGGAACTGATGGACCCGGACAACAACACGCGGTTCCTGCCTCGCGACGAGGTCGCCAGGGTCCTGGAGCGGCACGGGGCCGGGGCAGGCAAGACCCACGTGGTCTACTGCATGATCGGCATGCGGGCCAGTGTGGACTACATGGCCGCGCGCATGACGGGTCTGGACGTGTACTTCTACGACGGCAGCTGGCGCGACTGGGGGGACCGGGTGGATCTGCCGACCGAGATGGGGCGGGATCCGCGGAACGGGTGGCGGTAGGGGTCCGAAGGCAACCGGTAGGGCACGCAACCAAAGTCCCAAGTCTCAACTATGTAAAGTATTTTTTCCATTTTGTCAACCGTGATGTACATTGCTGGGATGACCAAGACCCCAATTCCATTGCGATAAGTTGCTGAATTCAGCATTTTTCACGCATGAAATTCGCTGAATTGCTCGAAATCGTCGAGGACGAGCCCGTTTTCGAAACCGGCTTGCTGGTCGCCGGGCGTCCTCTTGAGCCGGGGCTTTCCGCCCAGCTCAGCCGCTGGTGCGCTTCCGGCAGGCTGCTTCGCCTGCGACGCGGCCTGTTCGCGCTGGCGCCGCCCTACCGCAAGGTGATCCCGCACCCGTTCCTGGTGGCCAACCGCCTGGTTCCCGGCTCGTTCGTCAGCGGCCTCTCCGCGCTGGCTTTCGCGAACGCCATACCGGAATTCGTTCCCGAAGTCACCAGTTGCGGCCCGGGGCGGCCGTGCGTCAGGGAGACACCGCTCGGCCGCTTTTCCTTCCGTTACCTGAGGGCGGGGCTTCGGGCAGGGTACCGCCAGGTGGAACTCGGGGGGGGACAGAGGGCCTTCGTGGCTTTTCCGGAGAAGGCCTTCCTCGATCTCGTCCACCTGCAGCCGGGGGGTGACGACCCGGCCTGGATCGATGAGCTGAGGCTGAACCCGGAAGCGCTGAAGCCGGACCGGATGGAGGCCATGGCGGCCGCGGCCGCGAGCCCGAAGCTGATGCGTGCCGCAGCCCATGTGCGCCGGCTGGCGAACGACGCGGCCCTGACATACGCGGCGCTGTGAAGGATCATCTGCTCGAACTGGTGCGCGGGCTCGATCCGCTGGCCGGCCGCAACATCCTGCGCGAATACCTTCAGGCCAGGATCCTCGAGGGCCTGCAGCGCGCAGGGGCGATGTCGGCTCTGGCCTTCCAGGGTGGTACTGCGCTGCGCTTTCTCTACCGCCTGCCCAGGTACTCCGAGGACCTTGATTTCGCGGTGGAGGGCGCCCGCGAATCGTACGATCTGCGGGCATGGATGACCGGGGTGGCCGGGCAGTTCCGCCGTGAGGGCCATGAGGTCGCGGCCTCATTGCGGGATCGGGGCAACGTCCACTCGGGATGGCTGCGTTTCCGGGGACTGCTTTCCGAGGTCGGCCTGTCGCCGCACGGCGATGAGGTTCTGGGAATCAAGGTCGATGTGGACACCAGGCCGCCGGCCGGCGCGGTCACGGAGACGCGCCTGGTCCGCCGGCATGTGTCCGTGCGGATTCACCACCACGACCGCGCGTCACTTCTGGCGGGCAAGCTGCACGCGGTGCTCAGGCGCCCCTGGGCGAAGGGTCGGGACATCTACGACCTGGGGTGGTATCTGAGCGATCACCAGTGGCCGCCGCCGAATCTGGCGCTGCTGAATGCGGCGTTGCGGCAGGGGGATCCCTCGGCGGTTCGCCTGACGGGGGAGACGTGGCGGGGGAGGGTGGCGGAGCGCGTTGGCGGCCTGGATTGGGAGGCGGTGAACGCGGATGTGCGGCCGTTTCTGGAGCACGGAGTGGAGATGGTGGGGAGGGGGGAGCTGTTGGGCCTGCTGGCCGGGTAGATCGGAGGCGCGGGCTCACAGACATGTGGCCATCGGGCAGGTCGGGCCGAGCGTCGACTCGCCCATGCCGGGCCGGGATCTCCAGGAACGACTGTGGCGAAGGGTTTTACGGGGCGGAGCGGGACGGGGTGGCGCGAACCCGCTAGGAACCGTGGAGGCTCGCACCCGGAACGGCCTGCCGAACTTCCCGCCCCCCCGTCACCCGGTGATGCACCATCGCCAGCGCCGGCACGATCATCATCAGCACGGCCGTCCCGAACAGGATCCCGAACCCCAGCGAAGCAGCCATCGGGATCAGGAACTGCGCCTGCAGGCTCGTCTCGAAGACGAGCGGCGCCACCCCCAGGAAGGTCGTCACCGAGGTCAGGAAGATCGGGCGGAAGCGCGCCTTCGCCCCCGCGATGATCGCGTCGCGTCCGGACATGCCCTGGCGCAGGCGCTCGTTGATGAAGTCGATCATGACCAGTGAGTCGTTCACGACCACCCCGCTCAGCCCCACGATCCCGAAGAGCGACATGATCGCCACGTTCAGACCGAGGATCAGGTGTCCCAGCACGGCCCCGATGATCCCGAACGGGATTGCCGCCATGATGATCAGCGGCTTGGTGTAGGAGCCGAAGGGGATGGCCAGCAGCGCGTAGATGGCCAGCAGGGCGAGGGCGAAGCCGCCCCCCAGGGCGCCGAAGGATTCGACCTGTTCCTGCCGCTCGCCGCCGAAGGCATAGCTCAGTCCCGGGTTTCGGGTCACGAGTTCGGGAAGGATCGAACTCTCCAGGACGTCGTTCATCTCGGGGCCGGTCACGATCGCGCGGACGACATCGGCGGTCACGGTCACGACCCGGTCGCCGTCCTTGCGGCGGATGGTCGTGGGCGAGCTGCCGAAGCGGACGTGGGCGACACGTCCGAGCGGGACCACGCCGCCCGCCGGGGTCCGGACCATATACCCCTCCACGTCCGCAATCGCGTTCCGCTCCTCCTCGGGCAGGCGCACGTAGACGCGGACATCCTCGCGGCCGCGCTGCACGCGCAGGGCCTCGTCGCCGAAGAACGCCGCCCGCACCTGCCTGGCCAGGTTGTCGAGCGTGAGCCCCAGCGTCCGAGCCTCCGGGCGAAGATCGAGCCGGATCTCGCGGAGCCCCGTCTCCTGGTCGGCCTGAATGTCGTAGACGCCGTCGAACTCCTGGAGACGCGCCATCACCGTGTCGGCGATCACTGCCAGCCGCTGCGGATCGGGATGGGCGAGTTCGACGTGAACCGGGTCCCCGAGCCGGAGGATGTCGGAGTTGATGCTGATCGATTTGGCCCTCGGCAGGGGACCCAGCAGGCGGCGCCACGCAATCTGGAACTCGACCGCCGAGACTTCGCGCTGATCGGCTGACACGAGTTTGAATTCGATGGCGGCGATCGCGGCGCGCGGAGTGGTCGCGGCGCCCGCATCGCCCGCCGGCCCCGACTGCCGGGCGGCCTGGCCGATCGTGACGTTCACGCCCTCGACCAGGTCGTCCACCTCCAGGCCCTCCTCGGCGGCGAGTCGCTCGAGCACCCGGTATCCCGCCCTCTCCAGAATCAGGGCCATGTTGGCGGTGCGCTGGACGGGCGTCCCCTCGGGCATCTCGAGGTTGGCGGTCACCAGGTCGCCCTCCACCGTGGGCATGAAGCTGACCCGGATGATCCCGGCCGGAATCATCGCTACGCAGATGATGATCATCCCCACCCCCGACGCGATGACGATTCCCGGCCGGCCGGTCGCGAAGCGGAGGCTGCGGTCGAGCGGCCCCGCCACGAAGCGCTTGAGCCAGCCGTCCACCCGCGTCTGAATCCGCTTGATCGGATGAACCCTCTCCCGCCTGTCCGAGAGCCGCCCCGGGCGGGGGAGGTGGGACAGGTGATTCGGGAGAACCAGCAGCGATTCGAGCAGCGAGAAGAGCAGCACCGAGATTACGATGATCGGGATCTCGCCGATGATCCTCCCCAGCGAGCTCGGTATGAAGAAGAGCGGACAAAACGCGACCCCCGTGGTCAGGACCGCGAAGATCACCGGCCTGGTGATCCGCCGGGTGCCGCGGATCGACGCGGCCACGCCCCTAGAGCCCTTTTCCCGCTCCGCGTAGATGTTCTCGCCCACCACGATCGCATCGTCCACCACAATTCCCACCGCGAGGATGAAGGCGAAGAGCGACATCAGGTTGACGGACACGCCCAGCACCGACATCACCGCGAAGGTGCCGACGAAGGACACCGCGATTCCCACCGCGACCCAGAAGGCCAGCCGTGTTTCGAGGAAGAGCGCCAGGGCGATGAGAACCAGAGCCAGCCCGATCAGCCCGTTCTTCACCAGCAGCCCCAACCGCGACTTCAGGATGTCGGCGTCGTTGTTCCAGATGGAGAGCTGCACGCCGGCCGGCAGGGATGGGACTACCTCTTCTTCGAGGTGCTTCTCCACCGCGTCGACGATCCCGAGGACCTTCTCGTCCGCGGTGCGGAAGACCTCGACATAGGCGGCGGGCCGTCCCTCGTAGAGGCTGATGAGATCGACGTCGCGGAATCCGTCGCGAACCTCCGCGATGTCGCCCAGCCGCACCACGGTTCCGTCGGCCCGGCTGAGAACGATGATGTCCTCGAAGTCCTGCTGCGTGTAGTTCTGTCCGGTCGTGCGGATCCTCACCTCCTCGTCCCGCGTGTCGATGCTGCCGGCCGAGAGGTCCAGCGAGCTGCCGCGCACGGTGTTGGAGATGTCCTGAAGGGTAAGCCCGAGAGATCTGAGGCGATCCAGGGAAACCTCGATGGAGATTTCGTAGTCCCGCACGCCCGTGGTCTCCACGTAGGAGACTTCCGGCAGGTCCGCGAGAGCATCCTCGGTGGCGTACGCCACCTCCTTGAGGCTCCTTTCCGAGACATCGCCATGGAGCGCGATCCGGATCACGCTCTGCCGGCTGGTCACCTCGGTGACCTCCGGGCGCTCGGCCCCGGCGGGAAAGGTCTGAATCCTGTCGATCTGCGCCTTGACATCGTCCAGGGCCCGGCTCAGGTCCTCCCCGAGATTCAGCTCCACGACGACCGATCCCCGCCCCTCCGCCGCGGTCGACCGGACCCGCTTTACGCCGTCGACGCCCTCGATCCGCTCCTCGATCTTGAGGATGATCGATTCCTCGACCTCGTCCGGCGTGGCGCCCGGATAGGGAACCGTGATCCTGATCCGGTCCAGCGACACCTCGGGGAAGACTTCCTGCACCAGCCCCCGCAGCGCAAAGAACCCCGCCACGAGGATGAACAGCATCAGGAGGTTGGCGGCGACCCCGTTTCGAGCCATGTAAGCGACGGGCCCGCGCATCTCACGCGGGCGGAGGTCGCTAGGGTTCATTCACGACTCTCCGCTCCACGCCGGTCCGCACGGCCATCCCTTCGGTGGCGATCTGGATGCCGCTCACCACCACCGCCTGGTCCGCCTCCAGATTCCCGGTGACGTAGACGACGTCGTCGGAACGCTGCAACACCTGCACGGACACGATGGTGATCGTGTCGTCGCCGTTGAGCGCCCACACCTCGTTGCCGGTCCTGAGTGCGGCGCGGGGAATCGTGAAGTAGCGCTCCGGCGCGACGCCCGCGATCTCCACCTCGACGAACTGGCCCACCAGGAGCGGGGGACCGTCGCCGGAAAAGGGCCGCGGCACGCGCACGATGACGTCGATGGTGCGCGTCTGCTCGTCCAGCGCGGCCTCGGCCCGGTCGACGTATCCCTCCCGCGCGTGGCTCCGGTCGCCGTATTCGGCGCTGACGGTCGCTCGAACCCGCCGGTTCCCGTCGCCCGCGCGGAGCGCCCAGAGGTCGGGGATCAGCGCGGCATCGGCGTCGGAAACGGGGACCACGACCTCGACCGCGTCGGACGCGTAGAGGCGCCCCACCCCCTGTCCCGCCGCCACGAACTGGCCCGGATCGACCGACTCGTTGCGCACGATGCCGTTGAACGGCGCCGCCACTTCGGTACGCGCCAGCGCGAGATCGGCGTCGGCGAGTGCCGCGCTGTCACGCGCGAGCGCCGCACGTGCGGCCTCGAGCTGGGGTTGCCGCAGGGTAAGGGGGTTCGCGCCGCCGGAGGCCGCGTCCGGCTGCCTTTTCCGGAACAGCTCGTACTCCTCGCGGGCGACGCGCGCGTCCTCCTCCGCCTGCAGCAGAGCGACCTCGCCCGCGGCCACGTTGGCCCGCGCCTGCTGCACCCGGTTCCGGTAGTCGGCCTCGTCGATCCGGAACAGGGTCTCTCCCTCGCCCACCCGTCCCCCGCCCTGGAAGGACGGATTGACCCACGCGACCTTGCCGTTGACCTGCGCGGATACGTCGATCTCGGCCCGGGGCCGTACCGTGCCGGCGCCGTACACCGGAATCGCTCCCTCGCCGGGCACGGCGGAGGCGGTGGTCACGAAGGGCACCCGCGACGGCGGCTCGCGCAGCGGCGGATCGGGCCTGAGCTGCACCATGATCACGGCAACGGCGACGGCCCCGAGAAGGATACCCGTGGCCAGCATGAAACTCTTGCGGCGACTCATCTACTTGCTCCCTTGGGACTTGGATTCGGAGGGACTTCCGGGCGAATCGAGTCGTCGGCGGGGACCATCCGGGTTCCTTCCGGCGTCTCCGCCTCGGGCTTCCAGTCGCCCCCCAGCGCGCGGTGGACGGCGAGGCGGGCGAGTGCTAGGTCGCGGCCCGCCGCCGCCAGCGTGGATTCCACGTTGAGCAGGGTGCGCAGGGCATCGAGGTAGTCGGTGTAGCCACCGATTCCGGACTCGTAGCGTTCCGACTGAAGGGCTACCGATGCCTGGGCCTCCTCGTGCTGGGAGGTGAGGAACGCGTGTCTCCGGCTCTCGTTGGAGAGCGCGGCCAGAGCGGCCTCGACCTCGTAGACCGCCGTCACCACCGCGCGGCCATACGCCGCCGCAAGCTGGTTGAACTGGGCGTGCGCGAGCGCGATGTTGCTGCGGATGCGACCGCCCTGGAAGATCGGCGCGGTCAGGTTGCCCAGCAGGTTGCGGAACCACTGGTCCACCTTGAAGAGCCCGTCGGCCTTCGAGGACTGCACCCCGATCGTGCCGGAGACGGACAGCGAGGGAAGCAGCTCCGCCCGGCGGGCGCCGATCGTGAAGCGTGCGGCTTCCAGGCGCAGGCCCGCGGCGCGCACATCGGGCCGCTGGAAGAGCAGGTCGGCGGGGACGCCCGCCACGACCGGATCGGCCAGCGTGGCCGGAGCCAGCGACTCCGGCACGATCGCGTCCATCCTGGACCGGTAACCGCCCAGCAGAACCGCGAGACGTCCCTCGGCGTCGTTCAGCCCGGTCTCGAGCTGGGGCAGTCCGGCCTGGGTGTTGCGGCTGTCCTGGCGCACCTGGTAGAGCTCGAGCGAGGTGATCAGGCCGCGTTCGTAGCGGGAACCGGCCAGGTCCTCGCGCTCCTGCAGGACCTCGACGAGTTCGCGGGCAAGCGCAGTCTGGCGCCGGAGCGCGACGATCTCGAAGTACGTGGTGATGGTCGTGGCCAGCACCCCGATGCGCGCGGCGTGGTAGTCCGCCTCGGTTGCCAGGTACCGGGCTCCGGCGGCGTGGGCGTCGTTGCGCGCACGGCCCCAGAAGTCCAGCTCCCAGGCGAAGTCCGCACCGAGCGAATAGGTGGTGAACTCGAGGCGGTCGGGGAACTCTATCCCGCCCGGCAGCTCGCCTCCGTCACCGCCGGCCAGCTTGCGGAACTGCTCGCCGAAACCCGCGTTGGCCGGGGTGTTCTGATCGGTTGCCGAGGCGCCGGCCTGTACGGAAGGGAAGAGGCCGGCACGCGCGATACCCGCCTGGGCGCGGGCCTGTTCCACCCGCGCCACGGCCTCGGCAAGGTCGAAGTTGGCGGCCAGCGCCGAGTCGACGACGGCGTTCAGAACCGGGTCGTCGAAGGCCGTCCACCACTCGCGCACCTGGTAGTCGCCGGGCAGGGCGCCGCCCGCGAAGCTGGCCGGGACCTCGGCGACCGGCTCCGGAACCGAGGGTGCCGGGGCGAAGGAACAGGCGGCGGGATGAAGGACGACGGCGATCGCGAGCAGCCCGCGCCATGCCGGGCCATGTTCGGCCGCCCGCCTGACCCGGTGTGCGCCTCGCTTCTTCCGGTGCTCTTTGGACTTGGGCCACCGGACGACAGGGGCGGGTCCGAGCCGCCGTCCGCGGATGGCTGCCCGCCTCGCGCCGCCGGCCGCCGGGGTCCGTCTCGATCTCATACGCCTACTCGCATTGATGACTCGTACAGGATTCTTGCCCGTGCCTCGGTCCCGCGACCGCGCGGACCGGAACACATGTGCAGAACATTCCCTCACCAGCGATTGCCGCGCAAGTAAGATCCACCGGGTGGCTCGGGCCCGTCAATCAGCCGGCCGGACCGCAGGGCGGTCACACGATCGTGTCGAGCGCG
Source organism: Gemmatimonadota bacterium (assembly GCA_028873845.1). Lineage (GTDB taxonomy): Bacteria > Gemmatimonadota > Gemmatimonadetes > Longimicrobiales > Gaopeijiaceae > Bin94. Next base: position 17,205 of record JAPPNO010000104.1, read on the forward strand.
CTCTCGAGGCTCCGCACCGCGCGGTCCACATCCGCCAGCTTGTCGAGCCCGAAGAGCCCGATCCTGAAGGTCCGGAACCCTTCCGGCTCACCGCACATGAGCGGCACCCCGGCCGCGGTCTGCAGTCCGGCCGCGGCGAACCGGGTGCCGTTCTGGACCGCCGGGTCATCGGTATGGCCGACCACCACGCCGGGCGCCTCGAATCCGGCGGCGGCCACGCTCGGAAACCCGCGCCCGGCCAGAAGTCCCCGCACGCGGCTCCCCAGTTCCCACTGCCTCCGCCTCGCGCGGGCGAACCCGAACGCCTCGGTGTCCGCCATCGCCTCGGCGGACATGCGGAGCGCATCGGTCGGCATCGTGGTGTGATAGGTGTGACCGCCCGCCTCGTAGCTCCTCATGACCTGGAGCCAGCGCAGCAGATCGCAGCTGAAGCTCGTGTTGGCGCCGGGGTCCATGCTGGCGAGGGCCTCGGGACCCAGCATGACCAGGCCGGCGCACGGCGACCCGCTCCACCCCTTCTGCGGCGCGCTGATCAGCACATCCACCCCGGACTCCCTCATGTCCACCCACACCGCACCCGAGGCCACGCAGTCCAGGACGAAGAGCGCCCCCGCCTCGCGCGCGGCCCCCGCAACGGCACCGAGGTAGTCGTCCGGCAGGATGATGCCCGACGAGGTCTCGACGTGCGGCGCGAATACGACATCGGGGCGCACGGCGCGGATCGCCGCGGCGACCTCGCCGGCGGGGGGCGGGGCGAACGGGGACTGTGGCCCGTCGCCTGTGGGGCGGGCCCTGAGCACCGCCGATTCCGAGGGGATGGCGCCGGCTTCGAAGATCTGGGTCCAGCGGTAGCTGAAGAACCCGTTGCGGATGACCAGGCAGCGCCTGCCCGAGCCGAACTGCCGCGCGACCGCCTCCATCGCGTAGGTGCCGCCCCCCGGCACCACGGCCACCCCTTCCGCCCCGTACGTCCGTTTGAGGGTCGTGGACAGGTACTTCATCACGTCGCGGAAACGCCGTGACATATGGTTCAATGACCGGTCGCTGAAGACGACCGAGTATTCCAGAAGTCCGTCGGGATCGATATCGGGAAGCAACCCGGGCACTGTCTCCTCCTTTGGATGGCCGGGAGCAGCGAGCGGTTTGCCACCGCGATCGAATGCGGCGGGGGAATCGCTACCGCCGGCTCCCGCGGATGTGATAGGTTAGCCAGTCGGCCGGACGATGAGAATACACCGCGCAGTGCGCGACCGGGCACCGCGCCCCGGCCCGATCACGGAGAAAGCAATATGACACCCTCCGCCAGGAGAAGAGGCAGGGCCGTTTCCCCTCGCAGCGCCATTGCAAGCCGCCACGGGAATCCCTCCGCCGTTCGCGCGGCGGTGCTCGCCGCCTGCGCCACGGTGCTGTGGAGCTGCGACCGCCCCGTGGCCCAGCTGGACTACGAGCTGCGCCGCCAGCTCCCCCACGATCCCGAGGCCTACACCCAGGGGCTGCTCATTCACGACGGGACCTTCTTCGAGAGCACCGGGCAGTACGGAAGCTCGGACGTGCGCCAGGTCGACATCGCCACCGGTCAGGTGCTTCGCATCCACGCCCTCGGCGAGGAGCACTTCGGGGAAGGCCTGGCCCTGGTCGGCGACAGGCTGGTGCAGCTGACCTGGAAGGCGGGACTGGCCTTCGTCTACGACGCCGCCACGCTCACGCCGGTGGACACGTTGGAATACGAGGGGGAGGGATGGGGGCTCTGCCACGACGGCCGGTCGCTCTTCATGACCGACGGAAGCGGCACCCTGCAGCGCCGCGATCCGCAGACCTTCGACCTCGTCGAGGAGATCCGCGTCACCCGCGACGGCTTCTCCGTGCGCAACCTGAACGAGCTCGAATGCGTGGGCGACCACATCTACGCGAACATCTATCTCAAGGATGAAATCGTGCGCATCGACAAGGTCTCGGGCGAGATAAACGCTACACTGGACGCCTTTTCCCTGTCCGTGTACGGCGGCCGCCCGGCCGATGTGGGGGCCGTGTTCAACGGCATCGCCTACGACCCGGGGACGGGGACCTTCTATGTGACGGGGAAGCTCTGGTCGAGCATGTTCGAGATTGCGATAGCCGGGGGGTAGTTGGCCCGGGGGTCGCGGTAGTGGAGACCGGACGATCCGCTCATACCGGCGCTGCCGTCCGACACTCCCCCTTGACTGGACCGGGGAACGCCGCATGATGATTGTAGTGATGCAGGGAATCCCGTCGCGTGCGGAGGGCGACTTATGACGAGCATCGGGCGGAGAGCGGCGCTTCTGGCCGGGACTGTCCTGCTGGGTGCCTGCGCCGATCTGGCCCTGGAAGCGGATCGCATACCGACATCGGTCGAGATCTCGCCGCGGGGCGGTTTCTTCACTGAGGGCGAGACCGTCAAGCTGCGAGTCGTGGTGTACGACCAGAACGACGAGGAGATGCCGGTCCCGAGCTGGGCGCCCACCTGGAAGATCACGGACACGACCATCGTGCGGGTCGCTCGGGACGGCACGATGAGCACGGTCGGAGGCGGCGAGGTCGTGGTTGGAGTGGAGGTGGCCGGCAGCGCCGCCACCGCACGGTTCCGCGTCAACCCCAACCAGGTCGACCTTGCGGCACCGGTGATCTATCTGAACCAGGCTGCGCAGAACCGGCGCGGCGACGTGCCGCTCATTCCGGGCCGGCCGGGACTGCTGCGGGTCTTCGTGGTCGGAGACGAGACCAGCTACTACGAGCCCAGCGTTCGCGTCACCCTTTTCCGGGACGGTTCCGAGGTCTTTCGGGAGGTGATCCCGGCACAGGCCGATTCCACTTCCACGAAGGTCATGGAGGCCGGGCTGACGGATTCGTACAACGTTGTCATTCCCGGGCACCTGGTCCACCAGGGGACGGGGATGGTGGTCGAGCTCGACCCGGAGGGCGTGGTGCCCCTGGGTCCGGGCGCCCGGACCCGCTATCCGGCTACGGGTACGATGCCGATCGAGCCGGTGGAGCCCCCGTTGCTTCGCCAGATCATGGTTCCGACCATCGCGGTGGCCAACTCGAGCAACGCGGGCCTGAACTGGACCGAGGGACTGCATGCCGGGAGTGCGCGGATGCGCATGGCGAGGACCACCCTGTCGGTCGGCGCGCTCGAGGTGGAAGTGCGCGAGACCTACCGCACCGGAAACGATCTTCGAACCTTCGAAGGGTGGAGCGAGTACATCAACGAGGTTCGTGCGCTGTACCTGGCCGAGGGCCAGCGCGGCTACTACTACGGCGTCGTTGGTGTTTCAGCCGGATCGGCGATCGGCGGCCTGGGCTTCATCGGCTTTCCGGTGAGCGTGGGGCTTCCGTACGCCTACATCTACGCGCACGAACTGGGCCACAACATGAACCTGCTCCACGCGCCCTGCGGGGGTGCGGGCGGGTTCGACGGCTCCTATCCGCACAGCAACGGATCCATCGGAATCTGGGGATACGACGTGGCTGGTGAGCGGCTGCTGGATCCGGATGTCTACAACGACCTCATGGGCTACTGCGGAAACCGCTGGGTCAGCGACTACCACTTCAAGAAGGCGTTCGACCACAGGCTGAACGGGGATGGGGGGGTCGTTCTCGATGGCGCTTCGGACGCGTCCAGGGGCGACATGCTGGTGGTTTGGGGGAGAATCCGGGACGGACGGGTGACCCTCGACCCGGCGTTCCTGCTGAACGGTCCCGCGGCGCTTCCCGATGAAGACGGTCCCTATCGCGTCGAGGGGATCGGTGTGGACGGACAGTCCAGGTTCTCGGTCTCGTTCTCTCCGACGCCGCTCGAGTACGGCGGTGGGGGATTCGTCTTCCTCGTCCCCTGGGAGCCGGATTGGGCCGGGACGCTGGACCGGATGGTTCTGACCGGGCCCGAGGGGACCGACACCGTAACACGCACCGGTTCGCCCCCGATCGCCGTGGTGACCGACCGCTCGACCGGCGTCATTCGGGCCATCATCCGCGACTGGGACGGGGGACCGCTTCCGGGCGAGGCCGGCGCGGACGTGACCATCTCCAGGGGTATACCCGGAGGCGTTGGGCGATGAATGAGAACGGGGACCTCGGCGTTAGCCACGGGCCTGCCGACCCCGGCGGGCTCGCATGGCAGCGATTCGGGGGCTACGATGGTGGCAAGCCGGGGGGTTTTGTCCGCGGCCTGCCAGGCCAGGTGGGATCAACACAAGGGAGGAAAGAGATGAAGACGATCATGCGAAAAGGGATTCCGTTGGCGGCCGCGGTGCTGATTGCGGCCTGCGCCGATCTGGCCCTGGAGGCGGATCGCGTGCCGACGTCGATGGAGATTTCGACTCACGACATCCTGATCCGGGAAGATCAGTCCGCGAAGCTGGACGTGGAGGTGCGGGATCAAAACGACGAGATCATGCCGTTGCCCTCCTGGGCACCTCTGCAATGGGAGGTTGTGGACCCTACCATCGCGGATGTCGCCCTTGATGGCAGCGTCAACCCCCTGAAGGGCGGGGAAACCCGCGTACTGGTGAAGCTGGCCGGTCTGGGTGCCGCGTCGCGGATTCGCATCAACCCCAACCAGGTGGCTCTTTCGGCTCCGCTGATGTACGTGACGCAGAGCATCCAGACCCATGACCACGATGTCGTGCTCATCGCGGGGCGCGCTGCGGTGGTCCGCGTCTTCATGGTCGGGGACGAAACCAGCTTCTATGGGCCGAGCGTCCGCATCAGAATGCTGCTGGACGACCGGGAGATCTTCCGGCAGGATTACGCGCAGGAACGCGACCGGACTCCCAGCGAGGTCATCGAATCGGAGCTGGACGGGTCGGTCAACGCAGTGATCCCCGGGTCCGCGATCCGGCCTGGTGTCCGTATGGTCGTCGAGCTCGATCCCGAGGGGGTCGTGCCGCTGGCGCCGGGTTCCCGAACACGCTATCCGGAGAGTGGTTCAATGCCGCTCACGGTCAAGGAAGTCCCCTTGTTCCGTCAGATCATCGTTCCGACAATCCACGTTACGTCATCGAACGAATCGATTGTCGCCTGGGCCAATGGCCTGAGCCTCGACCACCCCTACATACAGCTCCTCCGCGCCCTTCTGCCGGTCGCCGAGATGGAGCTGGAGATCCACGAGCCCTTCCGCGCGGACCTCAACACCGGCAACGGTTGGTTTTCCTGGCTCAATGACATGCGGACGATGTTCCATCAGGAGGGCCGGCGCGGCTACTTCCACGGCGCGGCGGGACAGTCGGCGGGAGGTCTGTTGGGAGTGGCGTACCTCGGTGTCCCGGCGAGCGTGGCGATCAACCGGGCCGATGTCTACACGCATGAAGTGGGACACAACATGTCCCTGTTCCATGCGCCGTGCGGTGTCGCCGGCGACCCCAATTTCCCGCACGGTGGCGCATCGATCGGGTATTGGGGGTACGACCCCTTCCGGAAGGCCCTGAAGAGCCCGCGCGACTTCGTGGACGTCATGTCCTACTGCAACCCGGTCTGGATCAGCGACTACCATTTCACCCGGGCGACCGCGCATCGGCTCAGCGGGGACGGCGGCGTCATACTCGATGCCCCACCCGTGGCCGCGGGCGGCACGGAGGGCAAGGTGCTTGTGGTGCGGGGCCTGCTTCGGGATGGCGGGTTGATGCTGGAACCCGCGTTTGTCCTGACGGGGCCGCCGGCGCTTCCCGAGACCGACGGTCCCTACCGGGTCGACGGGATCGGTGTGGACGGCCAAACCGAGTTCTCGCTCTCGTTCTCGCCGACCCCGATGGAACACGGTGGCGGCGGCTTCGTCTTCCTGGTTCCATACCGGGCCGACTGGGCCGAGACGCTGGACCGGATGGTACTGACCGGCCCCGAGGGGACGGACACGGTGACCCGCACCGGATTGCCCCCGATGGCCGTGGTCACGAATCCTGCCACCGGTGTCATCCAGGCGATCATCAGGGACTGGGACGGCGGACCGCTGCCCGGTGAGGGTGTCTCGAGGGTGACGATCACCCGGGGGATTCCGACGGGCGAGGGCCGGTAGGGGCGGGCTTTACCGGCTGGGCGGGGAGGGTCCGGGTACCGCCGCGCGTGCGCCCCGGGGGCTCGGCCAGCGGCGAAGCCCTCACCCGAACAGCGCCCTCCCATCCTCGTTCTGCACGAATTCGGCGAAGCCCGACGCGTCCTCCGCCGCCTCCTCGATCCGCTCCACGCCACGCCGTATGTCCTCCATGCCGTTCGCGATCGAGAGGCGGAGGAAGTCCTGCCCCTCCGCCCCGATCCTGCCGAACGAGGCCCGGTCCATCGTGGCCACCCCGTAGCGGTACAGCAGGAACATCTGCAGCATCCCCGCGGGTGTCGCACGGCTCGGAGCCACCTTGTGAATCCGTTCACAGGCGTCGTACACGCCCAGCCGCTCACACAGCCCCGACACGTCCGGGAAGACGTAGAACGCGCCCTTCGGCGTGCGGCACCTCACGCCGGGTATCCGGTTCAGCGCGGGCACGATCCGGTTCCGCCGCCTCTCGAAGGCGCCCACCATCCTGCGCACCTCCACTGCCGACGCGGGGTCCTCGTACGCGGCCGCCCCCGCCTCCTGCAGAAAGGGTGGCACGCACGACATGATGTTGATGTTGATCCGCTTGAAGATCGCGGCCTCCTCCCCGGTGGGCAGGACCGCCCATCCGAGCCGCCACCCGGTCATCGCGAAGCCCTTGGAGTGGCCGCTGGCGAGCACCGTGCGCTCGGGCATGCCCGGGTGCGACACGATGCTCTCGTGTTCGAGGCCGTCGAAGAGAATCTGCTCGTAGATCTCGTCGGAGTAGACGCGCACGTCGGGACGGCACCGCTCGCGGACCAGTTCGGCGATCCCGGCCAGGTCGTCGCGCGACAGCACGCCGCCGGTCGGGTTCGAGGGCGAGCAGAGGATGATCAGCTTGGTGCGATCAGTGATGAGGGCCGCCAGGTCGTCGGCGGTGAAGGCGAAGTCCCGGTCTTCGGAGAGCGGGAGCGGGACCGGCACGGCCCCCACGAACCGCACCCAGGACTCGTAGATGGGGAAGCCGGGGGACGGGTAGATGACCTCGTCGCCCTCGTCCACGTAGGTCTGCAGCGTGTAGCCGATGGGCGGCTTGGCCCCGGGGGTGACGACGACGCGGTCCGGGGCGACCTCCACGCCCCGGGTGTTGCGGACGTGGTCGGTGATGGCCTGGCGGAAGGGGAGGATGCCGGCTGGGTCGCAGTAGCCTGAGCGTCCGGCGTCGAGGGCCGCGCCGGCAATCCGGTTGAGGTGCGGCGCGCTGCGGAAGTCGGGCGCGCCCAGGTTGAAGCGGATGATGTCCATGCCCCGGTCGACGCATCGCTGGATGTCGTCGCCGAGCTTGAAGGCGTTCTCGGTGCCCAGGCGGCTCATGCGGCGGGCGATCAGGGGCACGGGGGATCTCCTTGTGGATTGTGGCGCGGGGGTGGCCCGGTCAGGGGCTTAGGGGACAGCGTACGATGGTCCAGGTGGGAGAAGTGTATACTATACATGACAAAATGTAATGTTGACATAACATCGTGAAAAGGTTCACAAGGAGGTCGGCCCTTGGCGGCATCGCGGGGAAGCCTGCCGCGGAGGACACATCCACTGGCCGCGGAAGCAGCCGGCGGGCATGGCCCCAACCACCCGCCGACACCTATGATCAGCGAGAAGCCCGGTCCGGCAATGGCCGGTGGCCGGTCAGTACCGGAGAGCGACCATGACGAGACCATCCACACGCCGAACCTTCCTTGCCACGCTGGCCGCCGGAGCCGCCGCCGCCCCGGACGCGCTCTCCGGCGTTCGCCCGGGGACCCGCGCCCCACTCCCGCTCCCCTCCGGCACCACACCGCGCGACGAATCCTACTGGGAGCTGGTCCGCGCCCAGTTCGCCTTCCGCGAGGAACGCGTCCCGATGAACGCGGCCAACCTGTGCCCCTCCCCCCGTTCGGTGGCCGCCCGCGTGGAGGAACTGACGCGCGACATCGACCGGGACTGTTCCTTCAACAACCGCGCCAGGTTCCGCGGCCTCACCGAGGCGTCGCGGAGCGCGGTGGCCGCCCAGCTCGGAGTCAGCTCCGACGAGATCGCGCTGGTCCGCAACACCAGCGAGGCCAACAACACCATCAACAACGGCGTTCCGTTGCGCGCCGGCGACGAGGTGGTCATCTGGGACCAGAATCACCCCACCAACAACGTCGCCTGGGAGGTGCGGGCGGCGCGCTTCGGGATCGTGGTGAGGCGCGTGTCCGTGCCGCCCCGCCCGCCCTCGATCGACGCGCTCATCGGTCCCTTCGCCGCGGCCCTGACCGATCGCACCCGCGTGCTGTCTCTCACGCATGTGTCGAATGTGAGCGGGATCCGCCTCCCGGTGCGGGAGCTGTGCGAGGTGGCGCACCGGCGCGGCATCCACGTCCACGTGGACGGCGCCCAAAGCTGGGGTGCGCTGGATGTCGACCTGCGCGAGCTCGGCTGCGACTCCTACGCCGCGTCCGCGCACAAGTGGTTCATGGGACCGAAGGAGGCGGGCCTGCTCTATGTGCGCGCGGACCGGATCGGCGAGATCTGGCCCAACATCGTGGCGCCGGGGTGGGGCAGCGACGCCGAACCCGACGTGAGGGGCGCGCGCAAGTTCGAGTCGCTGGGGCAGCGGGACGACGCGTGCCTGGCGGCGGTGGGAACCGGGGCGGAATTCCAGGCGGCGATCGGCGCGGCCGAGGTCGAAGGGCGGGTGATCCAGCTGGCGACTGCGCTCAAGGAGGGGATGGCCGAGCTGGGGATGACGCTGGTGACGCCGATGGACCCGGACCTTTCAGGCGGCGTCTGCATCATGGAGGTGCCGGGGGACCGGCGCGCGGCGCTTGACGGCTTGTACGAGGCGCACGGGATTGCGGGGGCGGGGACGGGGGGGCTGCGGCTGTGCCCGCACGTGTACAATACGGTGGCGCACGTCAAGCGGGCCCTGGAGGGGATCGGGGCGCTGCGGAAGGTGATTCTGGGGTGAGGGGACTGCAACCGAAGAGAAGCATATCCAGTCCCCTGACCAGTCCCGTCACCTCCCCGACCCTGCGAACGGCGAGCAGCGTGCCGGCCACGTAGGGTTCGGGGCTCAGGCCCGCATCGTGGCGTATGGTCAGCCGTTCGCCGGGCAGCCCGAACAGCGCCTCGACCGAGAGTACGTACCCCGGCAGCCGCACCGAGTGCACCTGGGTTCCGGCGAGCGATGCACCCCGGGTGGCGGGCTCTCCGAGGATGTCGTCGACCGGACGGGACAGCCGGTTGGGCGCGATCGCGGCCAGGTGGTCCGCCAGTTCCCGCGCGGTGCCGCTGGGAGCGTCGGGCTTGTCCGCATGCGAAAAGTCGACGATCTCGCGGTGGGGCAGGTGCCGGGCGGCGATCCCGGCCAGGTGTTTGAGGAGGGCGGCCGTGAGGGAGAAGTTTCCCGCCGCGATCACGCCGGAGTGCGCGGCGCGGGCGGCCGCGTCGAGGTCGCGGTAGTCGGCCGCGCTCAGCCCCGATGTGCCGATCACCACGCGGACGCCCGCCTCGAGTGCGGCGAGGGCGTGCCCCTTCACCGCCACAGGGTGCGTGTAGTCGATCCAGACGTCGGGATTGGCGGCCAGGGCCCTCGCGGGATCGGCCGTGATCGCGACTCCGGCCGGCCTGTCTTGGCCGATGGCGGTGCCTGCGTCCCGGCCGGCCGCCTCGCGCGCCAGCCCGGCCACCAGCCGCAGGTCCTCGGACCGCAGCACGGCAGCGGCGATGGCGCGGCCGGTCCAACCGGTCACACCCGCGACGCAGACGCGCAAGGGTTACGAGCTCCTGGATGGTTCCGGCGGTCCGTGGATCAATCCGTCGGCGTGCCTGGGGGCATGCCCGCGGGCTCCTGACACCTAACCCGTCTCCGCCTCCTCCGCAGCGCGCCGCACCGCGATCCCCATCACCTCGAAACGCGCCCCGAAGAGGAGCGTTCCCGACCCGAGGAAGGCCCGCGCCGGGAACTCGGTGGTGAAGTACGTGCGGTACACGCTGTTGAAGGCTCCGTAGTCCCCTACGTCGGAGGCGTACACCTGCACCACCACGAGGTCGTCCATGGTCAGCCCCGCGGTCTCCAGCACGCCTTTGACGTTGTCGAGGACGTTGGTGGCCTCCTGCTCCGGCGTCTCGGGAACCTGGCCGCCCTCCAGTCCGAGCATTCCGGACACGTAGAGCGTGTTGCCGACCCAGACCGCCCCGCTGAACGGTGCGACTTCGCCGTCGGCGGGCGACCGCGGGTTGATGTACTCGACGACGGGCGGGGCGTCCGTCGCCAGGCCGGAGGTGTCGACTTCGAACTGGCACCCGGCGGCCAGCACGACGAGGGTTGGAATGAGCAGCAGGGGACGGTTCATCGGGAGGTCTCCAATGGGGGGTTCGGGTCGTCCGTTGGGCGCGTGGGCCCTATCTTTGCGCGTCGGACACTTGTCGTTCGGCTGCGAGTTTACGCGGATGCGGCGACGTGCGGCAAGGGTGGTGTGTCACAACGGTGAGGGTGAGCATGAGATACATGTTCGTCGCGGCAGCCGCGATCCTGCACGCCGCATGCAGCGAATCCCCCGAAGCCACCCCTTCCGGCGTCGAGGTCACCGACTCGGCGGGTACCCGAATCGTCACCAGCCCGCCCGCCGATGTAGTCTTCGCGGAGCTGGCCCCGGAACCCGCGCTCTCGATCGGCCTCCTCGACGGCCCGGAGGAGCTGCTCTTCGGCGATATCGAATCCGTGGCGCGTGACGCAAGGGGCAACGTGATCGTGGCTGACGGGCAGGCCCTCGAGATCCGCGTCTTCGGCCCGGATGGGGGCTGGCTGCGGTCGCTGGGCAGGGAAGGGGAGGCCCCCGGGGAATTTTTGGACCTGACCGGTGCCTGGGTGCTTTCCGATGGCGGCATACTCGCGCTGGACTACCGTTTGGACCGGATCACCCGGTTCGGCGCGAAGGACGCGTCGGTGCGCACGGCAACCTTCTCCAACCCGGAAGACCTGATCGTCCTGCCGGTCGGGCTCGGCGGAACCGGTGCGGTGATGAGCAGGGCGTCTTTTTTCAGTTATCGGAACCCCTTCGGGCGGACCGTGACCGGGTCGCTGGAGGAAATCATGGAGAGCATGTTCGGGTACGAGGATCAGAGGCTCCTGTTCCTGCGCCACCGTTTTGACGGCACCCTGATCGACACAGTCGCGGAGGGGATCGACCAGTCCCGGGCCGTACTGTCTTCGGAGCGCGGCCCGGACGTCGTGGAGATGGTGGCCGTGCCGTTTTCGCCTAGATCCATCGCCAGGGGATCCGCGCACGGCGTCGCGTTCACGAACGGCGCAACGTACGAGATCAGGGTCTTCGACGATGCCGGCGACCTCCGCCTGATTGCGCGCCTCGATGAAGCCCCGCCGGTGCGGACGGATCAGCACCTGGAGACCTACGTCCGGAATCCCGGTGGGCGCCAGCGCGACGAAGCGTGGGTCCGGGAGCGGCTGGGGCAGTACCGGAGCCTGGAGCTGCCGGAGTCGCTCCCGGCCTACACCCTCGTCCTCTTCGCCGATACCGGAGACCTCTGGGCTCGGCGTTACAGAATGCGGGGCGAGTCAATGGACCGCTGGGACGTGTTCGCGGCCGACGGCGTCCATCTCGGGCGTACGATGGTCCCCGCATCCTTCCGGATCGAGGAGATCAGCCGCGGCCAGGTTGTCGGAATCGCGACGGACGAGCTGGGAGTCGAGCGCGTGGAGGTGCGCGACCTTAGTTTCGAGTGACCGTTGTCAATCCGTGGAGAACAAGGAGACACCCCAGTGAGTCAGAACCTCGAATGGCGGTATCACCGCCCCGGCTGAACCGGCTGCAAACGCACGCAGGAGTTTCTTGCGCAGAACGGAATCGAAGCGGCCGAGACGCGAAACGCGACCAGGGACCCCGTGGTCGCGGACGAAGCGCTCGCCCTGCTCGAAGGCATGACCGAGCTTTGTGTCGCCAAGGGCAGGAAGGTCGTCCGCGTGGACCTCTCGGCCGACGACCGGCCGGCGGACGATGAGCTCGCCAGGCTGATGGTCAGCCGCTGGGGGAAGCTCAGGGCCCCGACGCTCAAGGTCGGCACCACGCTGGTGGTCGGCTTCAACCGGGAGATGCTGGCGTCGGTCTTCGGGACGTAGCGGCTGCCCCCGCCGTGCTGTTCGCCCGGTACTGGCGTCGGCCCCGCTCCCGTCGCAACCTTTCCCCCCGCTTGTCCTTGCCACCCCCGACCGGAGTCCCGACGATGACCCCCCGGCCCCTCCGCCCCTTCGCCTACGCCCTCTCGCTCATCCTGCTGGCCGCGGCGACCGCCACCCCCGCCATCGCCCAGCAGCGCGCCCTCGACCACGACGACGCCCTGCGCTGGAACCGGATCACGGGCTCGGCCCTGTCCCCGAACGGCGCTTGGCTGGTGTACGTGCTGGTCGCCATGGAGGGCGACCCGGTGCTCCATTTCGGATCTGCCGGCCCCGTCGGGCAGGGGCCATCGCACGCGGTCCGGGGCACCCGCCCCGCGTTCACCTCCGATTCACGCTTCGTCGTCTACTCCATACCGCCGGTCGAGGCCGTCGTCGATTCCCTGAAACGTGAAGGGAAGCGGGGCGACGATCTGCCGCCCGATTCGCTGGGGTTTGCGGAAATGGAAGCCGTGTTCGCGGAGGGACCCCAGCCGAGGACGATCGGCGCGGTCGAGAACTTCAAGGTGGCGGGCGAGGGGGCCTGGGTCGCGTACACGCCCGTCGAGGACGACGAAGAGGAGGGCGAGAGTGCGGAGGAGGAGGGCGCCGAGGAGCCGGAGGCCGAGCCCGAGCCCGAACCGGAGCCGGAACCGGAGGAGGAGGGCGAGGAGGAGGAGAAGGAGGAAAAGAAGAAGGACGATGGATCGCCCCTCGTCCTGCTCAACCTCGCGACCGGCGAAGAGGTGCGGTACGAGAAGGTGACCGCGTACTACTTCGCGGCCGAGGCCGCCGTGCTGACCTTCGCGACCTCCGCAAAGGACGGCGAGGGCGATGGGGTCTTCGTGGTGAACCTCGACGACATGGCGCACCGTGCGGTCATGGAGGGGAAGGGGAACTACAGGCAGCTGGTGGTGGCCGAGGACGGGTCGCAGGTCGCCTTCCTGTCGGACCGGGACGACTACGAGGCCGATGAGCCCGAATTCACCCTGTACCACGGTGCCGCACCGGACTGGGCGGGCGCGACAATGGCCAATTCGGCCACCGCCGGCGTCCCCGCGGGCTGGTGGGTCAGCGAGAACGGCGGCGTACGCTTCTCCGACGGCGGCGGACGCATCCACTTCGGCACGGCTCCCCGGCCCGAACCCGAGGAGGAGGACGAGACGCTCGACGAAGACAAGGTCACGCTCGACATCTGGAACTGGAAGGACCCCTACCTGCAGCCCATGCAGCTCGTACAGGCGGGCCGGGAGCGCAACCGCACCTACGCGGCGGTGGCCCATCTGGACGGGGGTACCGTGGTCCAGCTCGGTACCGAAGAGGTGCCGGACGTGAACTTCCCCGCCGATGGAGACACACCCTGGGCCGTGGGCATCTCGAACCTGCCGCACCGCCAGCTCGTCTCCTGGGACGGGCGCTACAACGACTACTACGCGATCGATGTCGCCACCGGCGAGCGCCGCCTGATCGCGGAGAGGACCAAGGGATTCGCCTCCCCGTCCCCCTCTGGCCGCTACGTATCCTGGTGGGACGGCGCGGCGCGGCACTGGATGGTGGCCCCGCTGGCAGGCGGCGACCCGGTCGCAGCGAGCGCCGGTGTCCCCCACGCCGTCTGGAACGAACTCGACGACCACCCCGACCTGCCGCCCTCCTACGGCTCGGCCGGCTGGACCGAGGACGACGAGGCGTTCCTCTTCTACGACCGCCACGACGTCTGGCGCTTCGAGCCGGCCACCGGCGAGACCACCAACGTGACCGCGGGCGCCGGACGCGCCGGGAACATGCGTTTCCGCTACACCCGCACCGACTTCGAGGACCCCCATCTGGCCGAGGGCGAGGCGCTCTGGGGCGCATTCCACTACCGGAACAAGCAGTCCGGCTTCTACCGTGGCCGCACCGACCGCGAGGCCGCGCCCGAGCGGATCGTCATGGCCGACAAGGCCATCCGCTTCAACTTCGGCGGCCATGCCGACGACGCGGACCGCTGGCTCATGACCCGCCAGGACTTCCGCGAGTTCCCGGACCTCTGGGTCACCGACGGCGAGATCACCGACATGGTCAGGCTCACCGACGCCAATCCCCAGCAGGCCGGGTACCGATGGGGCACGGCCGAGATCGCCGAGTGGACCTCGAACGACGGCACGCCGCTCCAGGGCATCCTCATCAAGCCCGACGGCTTCGACCCCACGCAGAAGTACCCGATGATGGTGTACTTCTACGAGCGCAGCTCCGACGGACTGCACTCCTACCGCTCGCCCACCCCCGGCGGCTCATCGATCTCCTACTCCTTCTACGCGAGCCGCGGCTACGTGGTCTTCGTCCCGGACATTCCCTACGAGGTGGGCTATCCGGGCGAGAGCGCGCTCGACGCGGTGGTGCCGGGCGTGCTCAGCATCGTGGCGCAGGGGTACGTGGACCGCGAAAAGATCGGGGTCCAGGGTCACTCATGGGGCGGCTACCAGATCGCGTACATGATCACCAAGACCAACCTCTTCGCGGCGGCCGAGGCGGGCGCACCCGTCAGCAACATGACGAGCGCATACGGGGGCATCCGCTGGGCGTCGGGGATGAGCCGCATGTTCCAGTACGAGCGCACCCAGAGCCGCATCGGCGGCACCCTGTGGGAGTCCACCGCCGAGTACATCCACAACTCGCCGGTCTTCTACGCCGACAAGATCCACACCCCGCTCCTCATGATGCACAACGACGAGGACGGGGCGGTCCCTTGGTACCAGGGGATCGAGATGTTCGTGGCGATGAGGCGGCTGGCGAAGCCGGTCTGGATGCTCAACTACAACGGCCAGGGCCACGGGCTGAGCCGCGAGGCCGACCGCAAGGACTGGGCGATCCGCATGCAGCAGTTCTTCGACCACTACCTCATGGACGCGCCAGCCCCGATCTGGATGGAGGAGGGGGTCCCGGCGATCCTGAAGGGGAAGGAAACGGGACTGGGGGTCAGGGCAAAGAAGATCTCCTAGAAGACCTCCGCGCCCAGGCTCACGGACAGTCCGCGCGCCCGCCACCCGTAGTGGACTTCGATTTCCGGTGAGAGGAAGCTCCAGGGAATGAGCGAGCGGAAGTAGCTGACCCGCAGGTGCATGGGTCCCCACGCCACGCCGGCGCCGCCGGTGAATGGCCATCTGCTGCGGACCTCCCGGTCCTCTTCGAAGGCACCGGTCCTCTCCGAGCCTCCCGAAGCGACCTCGGTTCGCACTCGGTGAACCCCCATGAAGAACAGCATTCGCTGGGTGCCGCGACCGACCTTGCGTTCGAGGCCGACGTTGAGCCCCAGGCCGCGCTTGTTGGTGTAGTCCCACGTTCCGGGGCCGATATCGTGCGGGGAATCGCCCGACGTGGGCTCGATGTCGCCCTCGATGGTGCGCGGGGCGTAGATGACGGCTTCGACTCCGACATCCAGGAACCAGTTGTTCCCGGGCTGCCCGCGAAAGCCGCCAGCCAGGTGCATGGTCAGCTCGGCCTCCGTCGACTCGGAGGAAACGAAACTGTAGGACTGTCCGACCGATACCTCCTTGGTGTGCTCGACCGTGGTCCGGGCAAACCCGGGTGCGAGGCGCACATAGTATCCCAGCTGCTGGGCGGCTGCCGGAGCCGGTGCGAGAAGGGAGCCGCACAGCGCAACGGTCCAGACAGCGGTTGATCTAGTCATGGCGTGGTTCACCTCGTTCCCAGCCCCACCGAGAGGGCCAGGCCTTGTACAGCGAAGGAATAGTCGAACTCCAGAGCTTGCCCGTCGAAGTCGTGGCTGGCACTCCAACCCGTCTCCGAGCGATAGTAGCGCAATCGGATGTCCAGCGGCCGCTCGAACGGCAGCGTGAAGCCGATCCCCCCGGTCAGGGGCCACCTCGCGGTCACCCGCTGGTCCTCGATCGATTCCTCCGATGCGGGATCGGCACCGGCGGAGCGAAAGTCGGAGTTCCATCTCGCAAGGCCCCCGAAGAGATAGCCTCTGGAGTTCATGGATCCCAGTTGCCGCCCGAGGATGAGGTTCGCCCCGAGGCCCACGCGGTTGGTGAACTCCCAGGGACCGGGCCAGACGGCGTGAGTGCCGCTGCCTCCGGTGGGGGTTACCCCGTCTATGTCCTCCCGCAGAGCGATCGTCCCGCGGAACTCTCCGCCGATCACCCAGCCCGATCCCGGCAGCAGATACCCCAGGTAGAAGTTGATGCCCCCCTCCGGTCTGGTGGTCGAGGATTCGCTGGAACTCGAACCCGCTCCGCTCGTGACTTTTTTCGTGTGCATCACGGACGTCACCGCGACCTCGGGCAGCAAGCGCAGGTAGAACGTCGATTGGGCAAGGGTGTCCGCCGGCGTGAGCAGGCACGCGCAAAGGCTGACGAGGACGGCACCGAGTGGTTTTCGCACTGAACTGGATCTCCGGATCATGGGGATGGGCTCGGCGAAGCTACGGTACGAGGGCGGAGGCGTCAAAGTCTCGTGGACGATACCCGGCGTGGCCGGAACGGTTCCGTGACGGCAGGGCCGCGACGCCTTACCTTCGTGCCATGCCAATATACGAATATACCTGCGAAGATTGCGGATTGGACTTCGAGCGCCTGGTGCTGGGCCGCACGCGCCCGTCCTGTCCGGGTTGCGAGAGCACCCGGCTGGAGCGCCGCCTTTCGTTGCCCGGGGTGAAGTCCTCGAGCACCCGCGACATGGCCATGCGGGCCGCGAAGAGGCGGGACGCCGCGCAGGCTCGCGACCGGATGCACGAACGGATCCGGTACGAAGAGAGCCACGATCGCCACGGGTAGCGGTCGTGACGGAACTTCCCGGCACCGGGCCCCGGGGTTGAGGTGACCTCCGGACCCGGACTGAGCCGGCGCCTCGGTCTGTTGGGCCTGACCGCGACCGGCATCTGCGCCATGCTCGGGGCGGCGATCAACGTCATCCCGATCATGTTGCAGCGAAGCGTGCCCGGTATCGGGCCCCATGTGCTGACCGCGTACGCCTTCGCGGCGCTCCCCGCCCTGCTGGCGGCGCTTGCCTACGCCAGCCTGGCCTCGGCCATGCCGCGGGCGGGCGGCAGCTACGTCTACGTGAGCCGCTCGCTGAGCCCGTACTGGGGATTCGTGGCGAGCTTTTCGCAATGGTTCGGGCTGTCGATCGCGATCGGGGTCGTCTCCTACGTGCTGATTCCGTTTCTGCGCGACATCGCGGATGCGGTGGGGTGGGCGGGGACCGCCGAAGCGCTGGACAGGGGGCCGGTCCGGGTGGGGCTGGCGCTCGCCTTCCTCTGGACCTTCGTATGGGTGAATCTGCGGGGGCTGGGCGCCTACCAGCTCGCGCTGGTGCCGATGATGTTCATCATGTTCCTGCTGGGGAGCGTGGCGATCGTTGCCGGGTTCAGCTTCGACCACGGCGATTTTTCCGCGGCGCTCATGGCCACCGAGGGAAGGGCTGTTCCGACCGAGCCCGACGCTCCCTTCCGGATCGGGCCCTTCCTCGCCGCGGCGGCGCTCCTCTTCTCCTCCTTCATCGGGTTCGACGCGATCGCGCAGGCCGGGGGCGAGGCGCGCCGTCCCGCCCGCAACCTCCCCCTGGCCACCGTACTCGCGGTTGTTTCGGTCGGCACCTTCTACCTCCTCTTCGCGGCCGCGATCTATCACGCGGTACCCTGGAGCTTCGTGGCCGAGGAGGCGCAACTGCGCGACCTCACGGCGCCTGGCCTGCTCGGCTATCTGCTTCCCACGGGCTGGACGGTCGCGATCGTCGCGGGCGCCGCCGTCGCGCTCATCAACGATCTGCCGGCGATGCTGCTCGCGGTCTCGCGCCTGATGTTCGCGTGGGGGGAGGACGGGATCTTCCCGCGCGGGGTCGCGGCCGTACATCCGCGGCGGCGGACTCCGCAGGTTGCGCTGGTGGCGAGCGGCGCGATGGCGTCGGTGGGGATTCTGGGGAGCCACTTCGCCGGTGACTTCTTCCTGGGTGTCGACATCCTGGTGACTTCGATGCTGGTCAATTTCCTGCTCATGTCGCTCTCGCTGCTGACGCTTGCGCGACGCAATCCGGAGCGCGCGGCCGAGATGCGGGTGCTCGCGGGCCGGCGGGGGCAGTGGGTGGCCGGAGTCGGAGGGATCGCGCTTCTCGGCGTGTTTCTTGTCGTGCACGTCCGCAAGGACCTGAGCGCCGAGGTGGGGGCGTGGTATTTTCACTCGACCTGGCTGTGGCTGGGTGTGATGGCGGTCGCGTCGGGGATTTTCGTGCGCGAGGTGCGGCGGATGAGGGGGAGCGGCGGTGATGTGGAGGCTGTGTTCAGGGAATTACCGCGGGGGTGAGGGATCGGTCCACGGTGACGAGGCCGCAACCCACTTGTCCGGCCCATCTCGCGTGGCTTTGACTCGACGCCTATCCTCATTGGAGTGTGCACCGCTGACCAGGGAGGACGGGAATGTCGGATCCGTACAGGGAAGCCACCCGCAACGAAACCGGGCGCAGGAGCCCTCTCTCCGGTCCCGTTCTGCTTGCAGGCGGGGTCTTCATGTCGCTGCTGATTGCCGTGCTCGTATGGATGGTCGTGGGCAGGGGAGGGTCGTTCGAAGCGTCGCCCGGAGCGGTGACGGAGTTGAACTTCCGGCAGGCGACGGCACGGGCCGCGGCCGTCGGTGCGGTCATGCGGGCACCTCGACCACGCACGGGACTGCAGGTCGGGGTGACCCACGGGCTTGCCGACGCCCGGCAGCTCTCCAGGGCCGCGGCGGCTGTGCTGGGGTCGATTCTGGAGGACGAGGGCTACACCGTCACCCCGCGTGATGAACACGCCGACTTCAGCCTCGATGTCACACGGCAGACCGGTGATCGGACGCGATCGGATCGATTGTCGATCCCTGTGGTTGCGGACCGGATTGAAAGGGTAACACGAAGGGACTCACGGCTGATGTCCGGAGCTCCGGGCCTCCCCAACTGGGTGCCCGTGTACCCCGGGGCCCGCATGTTCGTCCGGGGATCGCGCCATTCCACCGGTGCCCTGGACTATGTCGGTCTCGTCGCGGAGGCCGGTGCCGGTGAGATCGTCGACTGGTATGAGGACGTTGCGCGGTGGATCGAGGAAGATGTGGGGGACCCTTCTCTCCAGGCCGAGAGGCGGGTCGCGACGGTCCGGATGGGTCCCGACGGCAGGGTGCGGGAAAGGTTCGCGATGCGTTGGGACGATCGGATGGTGTCGCTTGTCATCACCGAAGACGAGTACGGGGACAGCATGGTTGTCCTGATCTTCAGGGGGTGACCGCCGACGAAGGGCCCCCGCACGACGGCCGTAGCGAGTGTGCACATATCCAGGATCAAGGGGGTTGAGAATGTCGTTGGCATTGAACGGAGGTGCGTTGCGAGGTAGCCGCAGGATCTCCCGGTTCACCACGGTCGCTCTCGCCGTGGGGTGCCAGTTGGTGGTGGTGGGTGGGGCAGCGCCGAAAGCCGCCTGCCTCCAGGAGAACGAGCCGGCTGCGGGCGTACGGCAGAGTGCGGCCCCGGAACTGGCCAGCGCGATCGCGGCGGCGCTGAATTCCGCGTTGGAGGGTGGGGGCTGGAAGGTCACGCCGGCCGGAGAGGGTTCCGGGTTCGCATTCGAGGTGACCGGTCCGGGCGGAAGATCGATGGAATTCGAGCTCCCCGACCTGACCGATATTCTCGGCAGGGTGTCGCGCGGTGAAGCCGGCTTCGCGGAGTTGGGCGGGGCGGGGATCACGGAACCGGAGCCGCCGCCGGACTGGGTGCCCGTCTATCCCGGCGTGCGCTCTCACATGAACACGTCCATCAGGACCACCGATCTCGTCGTTGGCGGAAATGTGTACGTCGCGGGTGCGGGCACGGCGGACCTGTTGATGTGGTACTTCAATTGGGCCGATCGCATCGGCACCCGCGGAGCGGCGGAGGAGCTGCACATACCCGCTTCGGGTTCGGGTGGCATCGGGCGTTTCGTGCTCTCCTTCGATCTCTGGTCGGTGACGGTGTTCGCGACCGGGGACGGCCGCGGTTCCAGCCTCCTCGTCGTCCTCTACACGAAGTTTGCCGAGGGCGGGAAGGTCTCGGCGGGAGACCCGGCTTCGGCGGGTGGAAGCCGATCCCGGTGACAGCGTGACCGCGGCCATGGAGGGTGGCCTCGCGAAGAGCCCCCGTGCCCTCCTCGCCCCCGGCCTCGAAATCTCCCGGGTCGTGACCGGGCTCTGGCAGGTGGCGGACCAGGAACGCGGTGGGACGGCCCTCGATCCAGCCGCCGCCGCCCGCGCGATGGACCCCTATGCCGACGCGGGGCTCACCACCTTCGACATGGCCGACCATTACGGTTCGGCCGAGGTGATTGCGGGAGCTTTCGCGGCGCGCCGCGACGATGTCCGGCTTCTCACCAAGTGGGTGCCGGAGCCGGGCGCCTGCAGCCCGCAGGCGGTGGCCGCGGCGGTCGACCGCGCTCTGGGCCGTCTCGGCACCGGCCGGATCGATCTCCTGCAGTTCCACGCCTGGAACTACGCCGATCCCGGCTGGCTGGACTGCCTCTTCGAGTTGGCCGAACACCGGGCGGCGGGCCGCATCCGCCACCTCGGACTGACCAACTGCGACGCCGTCCACCTCGACATGGCCGTGCGCAGCGGCGTGCCGATCGTCTCCAACCAGGTGTGCTTCTCGCTGCTGGACCGAAGGGCGGCGGGCGCGATGACCGAGGTTTGCCGGCGACATGGGGTGGCGCTGCTGGCCTACGGCACGCTGGCCGGAGGCTTCCTGAGCGAACGGTGGCTGGGGTGCCCCGAGCCGCTGATCGACGAGTCGCTGACGTGGTCGCAGATGAAGTACCGCCGCTTCATCGACCAGGCGGGGGGGTGGGATCGGTTCCAGGGGTTGCTGGAGGTGGTGTCCCGGGTGGCCGGGCGGTTGGGCGAGAGCAACCCTGACGTAACGTTAGGGTTGGCGGAAGAGACGCGGAGTGGCCCTCACGTAACGTCAGGGTTGGCGGAAGACACGGCCGTCTCGGGATCGCCGGGCGTGTCCATGGCCAATGTGGCCTGTCGCTACGTGCTGGAGCAGGCGGCAGTGGCGGGAATCATCGTGGGCGCGCGGTTGGGCGAGCGGAGCCACATCGAAGACAATCTCGGCCTCTTTCGCTTCTCGCTCGACGACGAGGCCCGCCGCGATCTGGACGCGGCGTGCGCAGCGCTGGCCCCGATCCCCGGCGACTGCGGCGACGAGTACCGCCGCCCCCCCTTTCTCACCGCCTCGGGCGACCTCAGCCACCACCTCACGCACCTCCCGCCGCCCTACCCGGTGCGGCGGTCCGGCAGCGCCGAACTCGTGTCCAGCGGGACGCCCTGGGAGGAGATGGCCGGGTACAGCCGCGCCGTGCGCAAGGGCGGCCGGATTCACGTCGCGGGGACCACGGCCAGCCACGGCGGCCGCCTGATCGGGGGACGGGACCCGGCCGCCCAGACCCACTTCATCATCGACAAGGTGGAGGGGGCGCTGCAGTCGCTCGGTGCGGGACTGGCCGACGTGGTGCGGACCCGCGTGTACATCCGCGAGGGAGTGGACTGGGAGCTGGTGGCGCGGGCGCACGGGGCGCGTTTCGGCGAAATCCGTCCCGCGAACACGCTGGTGCACGCCAACACCGTCGGCGAGGAGCTGCTGGTCGAGATCGAGGCCGAGGCGGAGGTGTCGTGAGCGGCGCGATGCCTGCCCGGCCCGGCGACCCTCGGGGATGGTTCCTTCCGTGAGCACCGCGATCCGCGTGCCGCTCCCCGTGGCCAACCCGTTGCCGCCGAAGGTCATTCTCTTCGACCTTCTTTCCGCCCTGCTCGATTCATGGTCCCTGTGGGACGGGATCGCCGGGGGGGAGGAGGCGGGGCGGCGGTGGCGCATGGAGTACCTTGAGCGCACCTACGCCACGGGCGCCTACGTCCCGTACCTGGACCTGGTGGCGGATTCGGCGGAGGCGGTGGGGCTGTCCCGTGCGCGTGCCGCCGAACTCGAGGCCCGCTGGGACGAGCTGGCGCCGTGGCCGGGGTTGGAACCGGTGCTCCGGGAGCTGGCCCGGGACAGGCCGCTGGGCGTCGTGACCAACTGCTCGGAGTTGCTCGGCCGCCGGGCGGCCGCCCTGGCGGGGGACCACTTCAGCGCCGTGGTCACCGCCGAATCCGCCGGCTTCTACAAGCCCGATCCCCGTATCTACATGGCCGGAGCCGGGGCTCTGCGCGCGCGCCCGGACGAAGTGCTTTTCGTCGCGGGCTCCCCCTTCGATGTCGTCGGCGCCCACGGCGCCGGCCTGAGCGTTGTCTGGCACAACCCGGCGAAACTGGCGGGGGCCGAAGCCGGGCGGCGAGCGGTCGCGGTCCTTCGGAATCCGGCGGACATCCGGACCCTGCTGGCGTGACGCCCACGCGGCATTACCTTGCAGCGTCGGCGTCCCGTGCCGGCGGTCCCCCACAGCCGGCCGGCAAGCGCCTTCTCCGCTCCCGTTGCGCGCGCGAATTGCCCCGGGCAGCTTCACGTCGCTTTCCCACAGGAGGAATGCTCCAAATGTCCAATCGACTTCGCCTGATCACCATACCCGTTCTCCTGGCCGTCACCGCCTGCCTGCCCGACGTGGCCCTCGAGACCGACGCCCAGAAGGCCAGCTACGGGATCGGCCGGAACATCGGCAACTCCCTGGTGGACGTTCAGGAACACCTGGACATGATGGCGCTGATGATGGGGGTCACCGACGCCCTCAACGAGATGGACCCCGCGCTCACCGACGAGGAGATCGAGACCGCGCTGGTTGCCTTCAACGAGATGGTGCAAGAGTCGGCGAGAGAGCAGGGCGCGACGGAGGGGGCGGCGTATCTGGAGGAGAATGCGGCCCGGGAAGGGGTGATCGTCACCGAATCCGGGCTTCAGTACGAAGTGCTGCACGAGGGGGACGGCCCGTCGCCCGTTTCGGGACAGAGCGTGACGATTCACTACAGCGGCACGCTGCCGGACGGAAGCGAGTTCGACTCGTCGCACAGCCGTGGGGCACCTGCCACCCTCGACGTGGACGCCTTCGTCAGTGGTTTCTCCGAAGCGCTGAAGCTGATGAGGGTGGGGGGCCGGATGCGTGCGGTCATCCCGAGTGACCTGGCGTACGGGCCGGACGGGAGGCCCCCGCTCATCGCGCCGAACCAGGTGCTGGTGTTCGAAATCGAGCTGCTGGCGGTGGAGTAGCTTTTTCACCGCCCCCCCCGGGCGATCAGGTGGAGGACGAGCCCGCTCCCGATCAGCGGTACCGCCATCAACGCCTCGGCGGGCCTGTCCATGGCGATGTAGGCCAGCGTACAGAGCGTCAGCCCGATGTAGACGAGCGGCGTGAAGGGGAACCCCCAGGCCCGGTAGGGACGCCCGGCGTCCGGCTCGCGCACCCGCAGCACGAAAACGCCTGCCACCGTCAGAAGGCTGTTCAGCCCCAGGGTGAAGCCCGCGAAGACCAGGATCGTCTCGAACGAAGCGGTCACGATGAAGAGCAGTGAGAGCGCGGCCTGCGTGAGGATCGCGACCGCGGGGATGCCGTCGCGGTTGGTGCGGCTCAGCCGCCGGAACAGGGGGTAGTCCTCGCCGATCACCTGGAGCACGCGGGGCCCCGCCATGACCATCGCGCTCACCGTGGAGACCAGGAGCACGGCCAGCGCAACGCCCATGATCGCGGCGCCGGAAGGGCCGAAGGCGTGGGACGCGGCGACGTAGCCGACCTCGAGCCTGCCCGCCATCGCGTCCATCGGGGCCGCCTTCAGGAAGGCGTAGTTGAGGCTGACGTAGAGCACCGTGACCAGGAGGGTGCCGCCGCCCAGCACACGCGGCAGGGTGCGTTGCGGGTCCGCCAGTTCCCCGGTCAGGTACGTTGCCGCGTTCCAGCCGGTGTAGGCGTAGGAAACGTAGATGAGCGAGACGGCGAAGGCGCCGCTGAAGACGAGTGCTCCGTCGCCCGCCACGGGGAGCAGCGAGACCGGCTGGGCAGGGTCGGCGAGGGCGACCGCGGCGACGCAGAAGGCCAGGATCAGGACCACCTTGACGGTCGTGAAGCCGCGCTGGAAGAGGCTGGAGCTGCGATAGGTGGTGGCGTGGACTCCGGTCAGCAGTGCCACCAGGCCCGCCCCGAGCCAGGTGGGCGAAAGGGCGGGGAAGACCGATGCCAGGTATGTCCCGAAGGTGATGGCGGCCAGCGCCGTGGGCGCCGCGAATCCGATGGTCGCCGAGATCCAGCCCGAAACGAGTCCGACCACTGGGTGGTAGATGCGCGAAAGGAAGGTGTACTCGCCGCCGGAACGGGGAATGGCCGCGCCGAGTTCCGCGTAGGAGACGGCGCCGCAGAAGGCGGCCGCGCCCCCCACGACCCAGAGGAGGAGCAGGGGGAAGGTGGACCGGATGTCCAGGAGCTGGAAGCCGAGGCTGGTGAAGACGCCGGTGCCGATCATGTTGGCGACCACGACGGCGGTTGCGGCGTACGGGCCATAGCCGTTTCGCGGTGTTGGGGCCGCCGCCGCGGGGGCGGAGTTCATTGGCGTGGGGACTCCGGAGGCGCGAGGTTTCAGCGGAACGATCGCCGGGACGCTCGTTCGACACCGAAAACTCTTTCTCCAACGTGTTTTGAACCACCCTTGAAACGACTTCCCATCGTCGGGGTGATGGGTGCGGGAGCCCACGCCCACGAAGACCTGGCCGTGCCGCTGGGACGGCAGCTCGCCCGGCTCGGTGTCCACCTGCTGACCGGTGGCGGCTCAGGGGTCATGACGTCGGTGTCGCGGGCGTTTTCGGAGGTGGAGGACCGCGCGGGACTGGTGATCGGAGTGTTGCCGCTGGCGGAGGCCATCGGGGTTCCCGGGGCCGGGGAAGGCTACCCGCACCCCTGGGTGGAAGTGCCGGTCCGGACGCATCTGGGCAAACTGGGCGCGGATACGTTCTCGCGAAACCACGTCAACGTACTGACCTCGGATGTTGTGGTCGCGCTGCCGGGAAGCTCCGGCACGGCCTCCGAAGTCGCGCTCTCGATCCATTACGGACGCCCCCTCGTTCTCTTCGGCGACCTGAACCGCGCCCGTGATCTCCCGGGCACGGTCGCTACCGCAACCTCCGTCGACGAGGTCATCGCCTTCGTGCGAAACGCGCTCGCACGGATGGGCGGGTCCGCCCCGCCCCCGTCGTGAGCGCACCCCCGCCCCGTCCCGCCTCCCGTCTTGACGACATCGAGGGCTTCTCGATCGACCGGGTCGCGCGTGCCGCCGGGACGGACCCGGAAGTCCTTCGTCTCGAGAACCTCGACACGGACGTTCCGCCGCCGCGGGCGGTCATCGGTGTCACGCGCGCGGCCGTCAGCCGCACCGACGCCAACAGCTACCTCCCCTTCTTCGGCCTGGACGACCTCCGCGCGGCCGCGGCCCGCCACGTCACCCGGCAAAGCGGCGTCCACCACGACCCGGACACGCAGACCGTCATCACCGCCGGCGGCACGGAGGGCATGTTCAACGCGCTGCTCGCCCTCGTCGAACCGGGGGACGAGGTCGTCGTCACCGACCCCACCTACGCGGGCATGATCCATCGCGTCCACCTCGCGGGCGGCGTACCGCGCTTCGTCCCCTTCGTGGTCCGCGCCGGCCGCTGGACCCTCGACCTGCAGCGCTTCCACGATGCCGTCAACGAGCGGACCCGGGTCGTCTTCCTCATGAACCCGTCCATCCCGTCGGGCGCGGTTCTGACCCGCGAGGACTGGGAGGAGGTCGCGCGGGTGTGCGACGGGCGCGGCATCTGGCTCCTCTACAACGCCGCGATGGAGCGCATCCTGTTCGGCGGCCGCGAGTACATCCATCCCGCGAGCGTGGGCGGGCTGGCCGACCGGACGATCACGGTGGGGTCCGTGTCGAAGGAGTACCGCATGATCGGCTGGCGGGTGGGGTGGGTGGCGGGGCCGCGGCGCATCATGGACCGGATCGGCCTGGTGGGCATCTACAACGTCGTGACGCCGGTGGGGCTGTCGCAGCCGGGTGCGGTCGCGGCGCTCACGGACCCGGGTGGGGCGGGGGTGGCGGAAGCGGTTGCCGAGTGGGAGCGGCGGTGCGACACCGTGCAGGCGGAGTTGGCCGGGCTGCCGTTCGTGCGGGCGGACGGCGGGTGGTCGCTGTTGCTGGACACCGGGCGGATGGGGGTTGACGGGGTGGTTGCGTCGGGGCGGTTGCTGGAGCGGGGGAGGGTCGCGGCCACGCCCATGATCCACTGGGGGCGGGAGAACGCGGGCCAGTACGTGCGGATCGTCTTCAGCAACGAGCCGCCGGGGCGGCTGGCGGGGCTGGGGGAACGGGTCGCGGACGCATTGCGCCCGTAGGCGAACGGACTGCGTGAGGAGGGCTCCTTCCGTCCGGACCGGTGTATGACCTTGCACGTGCGCGAACCCGCGACCGCGCGGCGTCTCGTGCAGCGTTCGGCATAGCGGTTATGATGCATGGCACGGTGAGGCGCCGCGCAGCGCCTCGATACCGCACACGGGCCGTGGGTACTTTGCGGTCGCAGCCTCCGCGCCGACCGAATCAAACCAGGGAGGGGACTGTGGAAAGCGCATCCCGCCGCCGCATCCGACCACGGGGCATTCCGCTCCTCATCACGGTGGCTCTGCTCGCCCCGAGTCTCCCCCTGTCCGCCCAGAGCGCCTCCACCGGGGGACTGCGCGGCCGCGTCCTCGACCAGGACGGCGCACCCGTCGAGGCCGCGCTGATCACCCTCGTGCACACGCGGACCGGTGCGGCCAGCACGGCCCTGAGCGTCGCCGACGGACGGTACACCCTGCGCGGCCAGCGTCCCGGCGGCCCCTATACCGTCACCATCGCGCGCATCGGTTTCCGCGAGTTCGTGCGCGAGGACATCGAACTGCTCCTGGGCCGGTTCGTGGACCTGAACATCACCCTGGTGTCGGAGGCCATCGAAATCGAGGGACTGGTGGTCGAGGCCGACCCGGATCCGGTCTTCAACCCGGGCCGCATCGGCATCTCCACCCTGGTGACCTCCGACGTCCTCCGCGGACTCCCCACCCTGACGCGCAACTTCCTGGACTTCGCGGCGCTCTCACCCCTCGTGCGCACCTCGGAGGAGGGCATTTCGGTCGCCGGCGCGAACTACCGCTTCAACACCCTGAACATCGATGGCGCGCTCAACCAGGACGTCTTCGGACTGTCGACCAACAACATCGCGGGCGGGCGCGCCGGAGCCCGGGTCATTCCCCTGGAGGCGGTCGAGCAGTTCCAGGTGGAGGTCGCGCCCTTCGATATCCGGCAGTCGGGGTTCACCGGCGGCGCGCTGAACGCCGTAACCAGGTCCGGGACCAACCGGTTCGAGACCGCTGCCTTCGGGTTCCATCGCAACAGCGCGCTGGTCGGCCCACTGCTGATCGACGATGTCTCGACCTCGCCCGATCTGTCCACGCTCCGTGCCGGGTTCACCGCCGGCGGGCCCATCCGCCGTGACCGCGCGCACTTCTTCGTCGCCGGCGAATGGGAACGCGTGCGCGAGCCGCCGACCGGCTTCCACGTGGGCGAGTCCGACCCGCTGCGTATGTCGCTCGTGCCCGACTCGGTGGCGCGCCTGCAGTCGCTGTTGCGGGAGCTGGGCGTCGATCCCGGTACCGCTTCCTCGTTCTCGCTCGAGAACCGGCTCGCCAACATCTTCGCCCGCTTCGACTGGAAGATCGGGGAGCGTCACGACGCCATGGCGCGCTACAGCTTCGCCGCGGCCGATGACGAAGCCGACCCCAACCGGCTTCCCGGCGCCGCCTACGAGCTGTCGTCGGGCGGGAGCGAGATCCGCTCGCGCAACCACTCGGCGGTGCTCAGGCTGGTGTCGTCGCTGGGAAGTCGGCTCTCGAACGAGTTCTCGGCGAACATCCAGGTGCTGAGTGACGATGAAACCGCCCGGTCCACCTCCCCGCAGGTCGAGGTCACGGTGGACGGCAAGGTCGACGGGCTGCTGGTGACCCGGGACGTGCGCGCCGGCGCCGGCTTCTTCGCCCAGGACAACGCGCTCGACCAGCGGATCCTGCAGCTCTCCAACGACCTCAGTGTCGATCTGGGGGACCATCAGCTGCTCTTCGGCGCCTCGGGCACCTGGTTCCACTTCGACCGCCGCTTCGTGCCGGGGGTGCTCGGCAGCTACGAGTTCGACAGTCTCGAGGACCTCGCGCTGAACCGGCCGGACCGATACGAGGTCACGATCCCGCTGACCGGCCAGGGAGCGGCCCCGAGCTTCGGCGTACGCGAGTTCGGGCTCTACGCCCAGGACGAGTGGGAGGCGCACGACCGCCTCACGCTGCGCGCCGGCGCCCGCTTCGATGTCCCGATCTTCACGGGACGGCCCGAACCGAACCCGCTGCTGGAGCAGGAATTCGGAGTCGACGCCTCGCTGCTTCCCGACAAGCGGCCCACCTATTCGGTGCGCGGCGGGATCAACTGGCGGCCGTTCGAGGGTTCGCAGCTGAGGGCGGGCGCGGGCATCTTCACCGGCCGGCCCGCCTTCTCCTGGCTGGCCAACGCATTCCAGAACAACGGGCTCGCGGTGACCACGCTCCTGTGCAGGGGCGACCAGGCGCCCGCCTTCGATCCCTCGAACGCGCCCACGGAGTGCGCCGGAGGACCCGACGTCGGCAAGTCGCCCCCCATCATCAACTACTTCGACCCCGAATTCCGCTTTCCGCAGGACCTGCGGACGATGATCGCCATCGATCAGCGGCTGCCCGGCGGCGTGGTGCTCTCGGCCAGCTGGATGAGCAATCTGGCCCTCAAGCAGATCTTCATCACCAACGAGAACCTGTCGTCCTCGACCACGTGGGGTGCGCCCGGGGACGGATACACCTTGGGTTTCGGGTTCTGGACGCGGCATGTGTGGGGGATTCCCGTCGAGGGACGGGAGGAGACGCTCTGGGTAGGCGGCCGCCTGAGCGAACTCTTCGGCCCGGTGCTGCGGATCGGCAATCGGGACGGCAACTACGCCTACGCCGCCACGGCCGAACTGCGCAAGGACTTCGGAAACGCCCTCGAGCTGCGGGCGGGCTACTCGCTGACGCGTTCGGCCGACCTCCAGGATCTCCTGTCCATCGATGTCACGTCGAACTACGCCACCACGCCCATCAACCACAATCCCAACGACCCGACATCCCAGCGGTCGCGGTTCGACCGCCCTCACAAGGTGGTGGCGAGTGCCCGGACCTCGATCCTGCCGCGCTTCGGCGGCACCGAGATCAGCGCAATGTATATCGGACAGTCGGGGGTCCCCTACTCCTATGTGTATGAAGGCGATGTGAATGGAGACGGCTTCAACGGACCGCGAGCAGCGAGGCTGGCCAACGACCTGATCTACATTCCGCGCTTTGCCAGCAAGCTTCCGACCAACTTCGTGAGTCAGATTCTATGGGAGACCCTCCTCGAGGCGGAGGAGTGCCTGACGGAACAGAAGGGACGGATTCTGGCGCGCAACTCCTGCGCGACGCCCTGGTCGAACCGGCTCGACCTGCGCGTCTCGCAGACCGTCGAAGCGAGGGCCTTCAGGGCCGAAATGACCCTCGACATGCTCAACGTGCTCAACTTCCTGAATTCGTCGTGGGGTGTGGTTCAGGTCGCCAACCCCGTGGTTCAGCTGTTCCGGGTGCGCAGGGAGGACGAGGTTCTGGGACTGGATCCGCTGGTGGCCCGGTACATGGGCGCGTTGCAACGGGATCCCGCGACCCGCCTGCCGCGCGCTTTGCGGCCCTTCGCGCCCGAAGTCCCGACATCCCAGTGGCGGGCACAGCTGGGAGTGAGGGTGTCGCTCGCGCGCTGAGGCGGCTTGCGGCTTCCGGCGTTCGCGACGCCCGGCTCGAGGACCTCTACGAGTCCCCCACGATCTCGTCCATCCACGCCTCGATCGCCCGCTGGTAGTAGCCGGGATCGAAGAGTACCCACTCGCCCAGGTCTTCCGGCACCTGAAACCGCGAAGCGGCCTCCTCCGCGGTCATTCCCAGCCGCCACACCTCGCGCGCGTACTCTCCCACCACGTCGATCATGGCGATGTAGCGCGCCACGTCGTCGACGTCGGCCAGGGGACCGTGCCCCGGCACGAAGACCTCCGTCCGCAGCGCGTGCAGCGCGTACACGGACCGTGCCAGGCGAGTGGGCTCCGCGTCCATGTAGTTGGGGAACATCGCGTTCCAGACCAGGTCCCCGCACCACACCGGCCCCTCCCCCCCGTCCACCTCCACCGTCACGTCGCTGGCGGTGTGTCCGCCGCGCGGCACGACCGTCGCCACCCGGCCGCCCAGGTCGATCCCGGTCTCCGCGTCACCGGCCAGGATCACCGCGTCGGCCCACGCCGCCTTCAGCTCCTCGTCGGCGCGGGAATCCAGCACGAGGTCCCGCGTCGCCTCGGTGGCATGGAGCGAGTGCGGCGTGCCGTCGCCGCGTGCGAACGCCCCCGCCCCCGCCGCATGGTCCCTGTGGTAGTGGGTCACGACCACGTGGGTGGGCCACCCGCCCGTGAGCTCGAGGGCCTGCTCGCAGACCCAGGCCGCGCCCTCCGGCGACGCGAAGGCCTCCACCACCAGCGTCGCCGTCCGTCCCATGATGATGCCCCCGTTGCACACCGTCGTGTAGTCCCCGTCCAGGGGCGTCGATACGATCGCGAACATCCCGAGTCCCAGGTCCTCGATGCGGGCGAACGGTTCCTGGGCCACGATCCGCCGGCGCGGGGTGCGCCAGCGCCCCAGCGCCGCGGGTGGCAGCAACGGTCCCGCTGCCGCCAGGTACCCCGCGCAACCCGCCGAGGCCGCAAGAAAGCGGCGGCGGCTCATCTCGCGACCTCCCTCCGCCGGCCCTTTCGCACACGCTCCCGAACCACCGCCGGGGACGGCCCCATCGCCGGCCGGCCGCTCAACCGCCACGCTTCTCTCTCCGCAGTCGTGCAATCTCGCCACGTGCTTCCAGGTAGAGGTTCGACAGGAGGCGCCCGCCCAGAAACGCGATCGTCGCGGCCGTGACGCCCACGAGGTCCAGACCCCAGCCCGCCACCGCGAAGATGAGCCCGATCGCCGCGACTTCCAGCATCGTCGCCACGGTCAGGGGCTTGGTCCGGTGCCTGAGCACGTTAACCGCGCGCTGGTAGGACAGCCAGACCGAGAGCGCGGGCAGGGGCACGAGCAGAATGAGCGGTACCCAGGCGTAGGCGGCCAAATCGGGGGCCAGTCCGGATACGGTCTCGAACCAGAGGCGGAAGAAGGGATCGAAGGCGAAGACGGCCAGCCCGAGCGAGCACGCCAGCGCCAGGCCGGCCGCGAACCGTCCCACCACGCGGCGATGCTCCAGATCGTCTCCCAGCAGGGCGATGGCCGCCTCCTGGTAGCTTAGCCCGACGGCCCGGAAGACGAAGGACAGGGACCCGATCACCGGGTAGACGGCCAGCGACTCCAGGGGCGCCGGGGCCCGGCCCATGAAGAAGGTCAGCATGGGGTGCGTCGCGAGTCCGATCACCGAGGTGAGGGCGAGGGGATAGTAGAAGGTGACGATCCCCCGGTAGGTGAGCGTCCCGGCACCGGACGGCGCAGGGGCGCGGATGGCCAGCGTGCGCCGAATCGCGGCCGCCCCCATCCACCGCGCAGCGACCGCTTCGACCAGCACGCCGACAACGAGGGCGGCCGAGCCCAGCCACGCCCCCGGAAGATCGAAGAAGCGGAAGAGCACGACCGCCGTGCCGGCCATCGCGCCGAGGCGGCACAGCGTCCCGGCCGCGACCCGCCGCGTGGCGCCCGCCTGGATCATGACGCCGTGCACGAACCGCCGGTACCCGATCGCGGCGGTCCATGGGACGAAGAACCAGAGCGCGCCGTAGGTCAGCCGGACGACGTCGGCGGGCAGGGCCAGCAGTCCGCCGACCAGCGCGTCGAACACCGGCGGGATCAGGAGTATGCAAAGCGGCAGCGTGGACAGCGCGTTCAGCCCGTGCGTGAAGATCCGCAGCCGGCGGTAGCTGTCGCGGTCGCGCACCAGCGCCGTGGCCGCGCTCATCAGCATCATGACCGGAGCTTCCACGAGGATCGCGATCGAGAAGGCGATGCCGTAGGCCGCCAGGTTGATCTTGGGATCGGGGAGACGCGCGATCAGCGCCGCCAGCACCGGCCCCTCCAGCGACATCATGATCCAGGTCGCGGCGAGCGGGGACCAGAATCGCGTGATATGCCCGGCGGTGGGTGCCGGGGCGACATTCATGAGCGGGTGTTTCCGGTTGGAGGGGGATG
Source organism: Gemmatimonadota bacterium (assembly GCA_028873845.1). Taxonomy (GTDB): domain Bacteria; phylum Gemmatimonadota; class Gemmatimonadetes; order Longimicrobiales; family Gaopeijiaceae; genus Bin94. Next base: position 49,674 of record JAPPNO010000104.1, read on the forward strand.
AAACGCGACTGCTACGATAACCACGGCCACAACGCCCCTGAACCCCGTTGGCGCATGCTTGGGAAATCTTTCACATGGGCGAAGAGTCTTCAGCGGCGCGCACCCATGGCGGCCCCGCACGATTGCAAGGACGGTCCCGCCCGCCTATGCTTCAGAAAGTCCCTGCAAGCAAGCCCGAAGCGCCAGGACCGCCAAGGAGGAAGAAGATGAAGACCCTGCTCCGCTCGACCGTGCCCGCCGTCGTCGCCTTGGCCTGTGCCCTGCCGGCACCCCGGCCGCTCGAGGCCCAGGTCCCGGAACCGACCGAGAAGTTTGCCAGCCAGTGGCAGGTGCTGATCCGCCCCCGAGGCGGATTCCTCGCGCCCAAGTGGCAGTACGCGGCGGATCGATCGTTGCCCAAGCGGCCCATGGCGGGGATCGAGGTGCTCATGCGCCCAGCCTTCTCCTGGTACGGCGGGCGCCTTCTCCTGGAGCGAACCACCCAGTGGCTGAGTGCGGACCTGTGGTCCTGGCCCCCGGACCAGGAGATGGAGGCCTACCAATCCGTCATCGCGGACTTCATCTACTATCCGACCTGGACCCTGGAGATGTTGCCGTATGTCTTCATGGGCGGCGGGTTCAAGACCTATGCCACCGAGGACTCCGACATCATCGTCTTCCCGCTTCCCTTCTTTGCGGGCGAACGGAGGGCGGCCCTGCACGCCGGCGTGGGGTTCGAGGTTCCGGTGCGGAAGTTCCTCGTATCCCTGGAAATCGGCGACTACTACGGGGAGATCATGAACTTCGGCAGGGTGCACGACCTTCACATGAGCATGGTCGTCGGGTACACGGGATTCGGCGAGTTCTTCGACAGGCTCTTCCAGGATCGGTCCGAAGAGCTCATGCCGCCCGAGGAGGATCGGCGGTAGGCCGCTCTTTCCGTGGCGCGGGCGCGGAGGACGGCGGCCCGCGGACAGTCGCAAGGTTCCGGCTGAAGGTCATACGCCACGACGGGCCCCGCGCCTTCCTGCAGCGCGCGGAGCCGTGGCTGCTCGAGCGCGAGGCCGAGAACAACCTCGTCCTGGGTCTTGCCGACTCTCTCGCCCGCGGCGCGGAGGACTACGAATCGCCCCTCTACTTCGCGACCGTCGAGGGCGGGAGCGAAGTCCGGGGGTGCGCCTTTCGCACACCGCCGTACAAGCTTGGACTCACCCGCATGCCTGTCGAGGCGGCGTCTCTCGTGGCGACCGATGTGGCCGGGGTCTACGGCTCGCTCCCCGCGGTGCTTGGGCCGGCGGATGTAGCGCGAGCGGTGGGGGACGCCTGGGCCGCGCTCAAGGGGGTGCGGGCCGTGGACGGCATGCGACAGCGCGTCCACAGCCTCGACCGGGTGCGTTTCCCGGTGCGGGGGGCTGCGGGAAGGATGCGCCTCGCCGGCGAAGGTGACCTCGCCCTGGCCGGGTCCTGGATCCGGTCGTTCGTCAGGACCACCGGTCTCGCCGGCGTGCGCGACCCCGAAACACGTGCCCGGCAGCTCGTGGCGGCGCGGTTCCTGGCCCTGTGGGAGAACCGTGTGCCCGTGTCCATGGCGGCCTTTCCCGCGCGCACCCGCAACACCGTGCGCGTCGGCTACGTGTACACCCCGGACGAACACCGCCGCCGTGGCTACGCCACCGCCCTGGTCGCGCAGGTGAGCCGTCACATCCTCGACTCGGGGTTCCGCCGGTGCATCCTCTACACAGACCTCGCGAACCCGACCTCCAACCGCATCTACCACGCGATCGGATACCGGCCGGTCCAGGATGTGATGGACGTGAACTTTGCGTGACCGCGGGTTCAGGGGGATGCGATCGCCGCGCCGTGCCGCCGGGCCGCGCGGTGTCGCCGGGCCTCGCCGCCTTGATCGTCGCGGTGCTCGCCGATAGGGTAGCCGCATGATCGATCTGCGCAGCGACACCGTCACGCGACCGAGCCCGGCCATGCGCGAGGCCATGGCGAAAGCGGACGTGGGCGACGATGTCTACGGGGATGACCCCACCGTCAAGCGGCTCGAGGCGCGCGTCGCCGAACTGCTGGGCAAGGAGGACGCGGTCTACATGCCCACCGGTTCGATGACCAACCAGGTGGCGATCCGCTCCCACACCGAGTCCGGCGACCTGGTGCTCATGGATGCGGCCTCGCACGTGGTGCGCTCGGAGGGCGGGGGACCCGCGGCGCTCTCGGGCGTGACCGCGCAGCGGATCGCCGGGGACCGGGGCATCTTCACGGCGGCCCAGGTCGAGGATGCGCTGGGCACGCCCCACGCGGGGTCTCCCACGACCCTTGCGCCGCCCGCCACGCTGCTATGCGTGGAGAACACCCACAACGGCGGCGGCGGCAGCATCTGGCCGCTGGAGACCCTGGATGCGGTGGTCGCCGCCGGACGACGGGCCGGACTGCGATGCCACCTCGACGGTGCCCGCGTCTGGAACGCGTCGGCGGCCACGGGCGTGGCCCCGGCCCGCTACGCGCGCGACTTCGACAGCGTGTCGGTGTGCTTCTCCAAGGCGCTGGGTGCGCCGGTGGGGTCGGCACTGTGCGGGTCGACCGCCTTCGTGCGGCGGGCGCGCCGCTTCAAGCAGCTCTTCGGGGGCGGGTTCCGGCAGGCGGGGGTCATCGCGGCGGGGGCCCTCCATGCGCTCGAACACCACCGCGACGGGCTGGCGCACGATCACGCGAAGGCGGGCTTCCTCGCCGATGTGCTGGTGTCCATTCCGGGGGTGGAACTCGCGAGGGAGCATGTCGAGACGAACATCCTGCGCTTCAGGGTGCCGGGCCGGGCGGGGGACTTCGTGGACGCGTGCCTGGAGGAGGGCGTGGCCATGCTGGTGGCGGGGCGGCGCGATGTACGGGCCGTGATGCACCGCGATGTGTCGGTGGCCGATGTGGAGAGGGCGGGGGAGGTGGTGCAGGGGGTGTTGGAAGCGCGCGCCGGGCAACGGATCGTGCTTGCTACTCGCGGGGAGGCCACGAAGGGACTTTGACCCCGTGGCGCTACATTAAATGTCAACTGTGATTGACGTTTTGTAAACTCTAATATACATATCTGGACAGCCCATCCATTCCGGACCGCGTCAATTTCAACCCTCCCCGATCTCTTCGAGCAATCCCTCGATCTCCGCGATGCGCACGCGCGCCTCCGGGAACCCCGTCAGAAACGCGCCCCCCGGGCCCACCAGGTCGAAGAGCGTGGCCGCCTTGGCCAGCGACGACCTGGCCGCTGCGGATTCCCCGCTCTGCAGCCGGTGGACCCCGTCGGTCATGAGCGCCTCGGCCAACACCCAGCAGCGGGCGGGCTCCACCTCGCCCGTGGGCGCCACCATGGCCGGTAGCGCCTCGGCCGAGGCCGCGCGCGCAAGCTCGATGTCCATCCCGGCGCTGCTGGCCGCCCGGCGCAGCGTGTCCTCCACCTCACCGGCGGGTGCCTTCCCCCCGAAGATGGCCTTGCGGAGCGCGATCAGGGCCGCGCCCAGCTCCTCGATCATGCGCAGGATGTAGTCTCGCTGGACCATGTCGCCGTCAGCCTTCTCTCATTGTGCCGCGGAACCGCGTGAGCAATGTTGTCCCGCGAAATGTCCACAAAGATCGCACCAAAGTGCTGGGCCGCGTTCGTGACCCGGGTCATCCTGGGACTGATCTTCCTGGCCGCCGGGTTCTGGAAGGTGTTTTCGCTGGGCGCGTTCGAGCACGCCCGGGACCTGTTCGTCGTACCGTACGAGGCGAGCTTCCTGCCCGAGTGGTCGCTCTGGGTCGCCGGCACGACCATCCCTTTCGTGGAACTCGTGTGCGGGGCCCTCATGGTCGTTGGCTGGCAGCGTTTTCCGGCCGCGATCGGACTGGGCGCCGTCCTGGTGCTCGTCACCTTCGGGCACCTGGTCGCCGATCCGCTATACGCCTTCAATACACACGTCATCCCGCGCGTGATCCTGCTGGTGCTGGCGATGGCGATGTTCGAGGATGACAGTCTGAGCGTCGACGCCTGGCTGGCGCGGCGGCGCGCGTGAAACCCGAACCCGAGGATCTCCATGAGGCCCCGTCCCCCATCATCCACCGCCCTTCGGGAAACGCCATGTGCGGCCATCGCCGCCGCCGCTTCGCGCCCGGCCACCGTCGCCCTCGTCCGCCGCGCTTCCGCGGTCATGGCCACCGCCGCCCTGGCCGCGCTCGCAGTCCCCCCTCCCACCCCCCTCCACGCCCAGTCCGGCGCCGCTCCCGCTCCCCCCGCTGTCACCACCTCGTTCCTCTCCGCCCTCGAGCTCCGCGGCATCGGCCCCGCGCTCATGTCCGGCCGGATCGCCGACATCGCCGTCGACCCCGCGAACCGGAGCGTCTGGTACGTGGCCACCTCCTCCTCGAACGTCTGGAAGACCGTCAACCGCGGCACCACCTGGACGCCCATCTTCGACGCGTACCCTTCCTACTCGACCGGCGCGATCGCCATCGACCCCACCGACCCGAACATCATCTGGCTGGGAACCGGCGAGAACACCAGCCAGCGCAGCGTCGGCTGGGGAGACGGCGTCTACAAGAGCCTGGACGGGGGACGCAGCTGGACCAACACCGGACTGCGCACCTCCGAGCACATCGGCAAGATCCTGATCGACCCGCGTGACCCCGACGTGGTGTACGCCGCCGCGATGGGAGGCCTCTGGGCGCCCGGCGGCGACCGCGGCCTCTTCAAGACGACCGACGGCGGCGACAGCTGGACCCCGGTCCTCGAGATCAGCGAGCACACCGGCATCGCCGACGTCCACTTCGACCCCCGCGACCCCGACGTCCTCTACGCCGTCGCCTTCCAACGCCGCCGCCACGTCGGCATCCTCGTCGCGGGCGGCCCCGAATCCGGCGTCTGGAAGAGCACCGACGGCGGCGAGACCTGGCGCGACATCACCGCGGGCCTGCCCGCCGGCGACCTGGGCCGCATCGCCCTGGCCGTTTCCCCCATTGACCCGGACGTTCTCTACGCAAATCCCGCCGCCACCGAGGACCGCAGCGGCTTCTACCGGTCCCCCGACCGCGGCGAGACCTGGGTGCGCATGTCCGACTACATCGTCGTCGACCCGCAGTACTACGGCGAACTCTACCCCGACCCGCACCGGATGGACCGGGTCTACACGGTGGACGTCTTCATGCACGTCACCGACGACGGCGGCCGCACCTTCGAGCGGGTCAACTCGCGCTTCAAGCACGTCGACAACCACGCCATCGTCTTCGACCCCCACGACCCCGACTACATGCTGGCCGGCACCGACGGCGGCATCTACGAGACCTTCGACCGCACCCGCACCTGGCGCTACGTCCCCAACCTGCCGCTGACCCAGTTCTACCGCGTCGGCATCGACAAGATGTCGCCCTTCTACACCGTCTATGGCGGCACGCAGGACAATTCGTCGGTCGGGGGCCCGTCGCGCACCGACAACGTGCACGGGATCCGCAGCAGCGACTGGTTCATCACCCACGGGGGCGACGGGTTCGAGGTGCAGGTCGATCCGGAGGACCCGAACATCGTCTACACGCAGTCCCAGTACGCGGGGATCGTCCGCTACGACCGGGCGAGCGGGGAGGAGCTGGACATCCAGCCGCAGCCGGAGGCCGGCGAGGGGGCGCTGCGCTGGCACTGGGACTCGCCGCTGCTCATCAGCCCGCACGACTCGCGGCGGATCTGGTTCGCGGCCCAGAAGCTGTTCCGGTCGGACGACCGCGCCGAGACGTGGACGGCGGTCAGCGGGGACCTGAGCCGGGGACTCGACCGCAACCAGCGCCCGGTGATGGGGCGGATCTGGCCGCCGGAGGCCGTGTGGAAGAACGTGTTCACGTCGCCGTTCGGGACGATCGTGGCGTTCGACGAGTCGCCGCTGGTCGAGGGGCTGCTGTACGTGGGGACGGACGACGGGCTCGTGCAGGTGAGCGGGGACGGGGGTGGGGAGTGGCGCCGGGAGGAGGTGTTTCCCGGGGTGCCGCCGATGGCCTATGTGGCCGACGTGATGGCCTCGCGGCACGAGCCGGACCGGGTCTACGCGGTCTTCAACAACCACAAGGAGGGGGACTTCCGGCCCTACGTTGTGCGGAGCGATGACCGGGGTGCGAGCTGGACGAACGTCACGGGGGACGTGCCGGACGGACAGTCGAGCTGGACGATCGTCGAGGACCATGTCGATCCGGACCTGCTCTTCCTGGGGACGGAGTTCGGGTTGTTCGTGACTCGGGACGGGGGTGGGTCGTGGGTGCGGCTCCGGGGCGGGCTGCCTACGATCGCGGTGCGCGACCTGGAGATTCAGCGGCGCGAGGACGACCTGGTGCTGGCGACCTTCGGGCGGGGGTTCTACATCCTCGACGACTACTCGCCGCTCAGGGCGATGAACGAGGCCGTGGCGGCGGGGGAGGCCTACCTGTTCGAGGTGAAGGACCCGTGGGCGTACATCCCCGCGCGGCCGCTCGGGGGGCAGGAGAAGGGGACGCTGGGCGATGACTTCTACACGGCACCGAATCCACCCTTCGGCGCGGTCTTCACGTACCACCTGCGCGACGGCTACGAGTCGTTGAAGGAACGGCGGCAGCGGCTGGAGCGGGAGGCGCTGGCGCGGGGAGAGGACATCGAATATCCCGATCAGGCCACCCTGGCCGCCGAAGACATGGAACGGCCACCCGAGGTGTTCATGGTGGTGTCGGACGGCGCGGGCGAGGTGGTGCGGCGCGTCCCCGCGCCGCGCCGCGCCGGTCTCCACCGCATCGCGTGGGACCTGCGGTATGCGTCGCTGGAACCCCCGTCGCCCGGCGGCGGAGAGGCCGACGGCCCCATGGTGGCGCCCGGCGAGTACTCGTCGCGTGTGGTGCTGGTCAGCGATGGCCAGTACCGGGACCTGACGGCCCCCCGGTCCTTCACGGTCAAACCCCTCGGCACGGCCACGCTCGCCGCCGCCGACCGGGACGCGCTCGTCGCCTTCCAACGCGAGGTCGCCCTCCTGCAGCGCGCCGCCATCGCCACCGACCGCGCCGCACGCGAGACCTCGGGCCGGCTGGCCTTGCTGCGCCGTGCCGTCCGCGCCGCCCCCGGCCTGGACGCCACCCCTTACGAGACCCGCATCACCACCTTCGAGGACCGCCTCTTCGAGATCGGCCGCGTCCTGTCCCGGGACCGCACCGCGCTCGACCGCGCCGAATTCGCGCCCCCATCGGTCCTGCAGCGCATCTCGCGGATCGTGCGGGCGCAGTTCAGGTCCACGTCCGCGCCCACCACCACCCAGCGCGACAGCTACGCGGTGGCGTCGGCGCAGCTGGCGGAGATGTCGGAGATGCTCAGAACGCTGGTCGAGGAGGACCTGGCAGTGCTCGGAGCCGAGCTGGAGGCCGCAGGCGTGCCCTGGACGCCGGGACGGCCGATCCCGCGGTGGCCGGGTTGAGTGGCGCCGTGATGTCCGCACGATCCGCCCACGGGTCCGGATCCGGCGTGCCCACCGCGCACCGCCCCCTCACGATCCGGGCCGCGGCGGCCTTCCTCGCAGCAACCGCCTGCGAATCCGCCCCCGACATCATACACACCGTACACACCGATTCGGCCGGCATCCCCATCGCCACCGCCGTCACCCCTCTTTGGGGCCCCGGCGAAGGCTGGACCGTAAACGACGAACCCCTCGTCGAAATCGGCACCGTCTCCGGCGCCCCCGAGTACCAGTTCGCCAAGGTCGTCGCGGCCGCGCGGCTCGCGGACGGCGGCATCGTGGTCGCGGACTACGGCGCCTCCGAACTGCGGCGCTACGACGCAGAGGGAGTGTTCATGTGGAGCGCCGGCAGGGAAGGGGAGGGTCCTGGCGAGTTCGAGAGCCTCGACTTCGTGGCCGCCATGCCCGGCGACTCGGTGGTGACCTGCGACTGGGTGCTGATGCGCATCCAGGTGTTCGACCCGGACGGACGGCTGGTGCGCACCGTGCGGGCCGAGCTCCCGAGCGACATTGCCCCGCCCAGCGGATCGGCGCTGGACAGGCCGGTCGGCATGGTGGACGGCCGCCTGATCGTCCGGTTCGTCGAAATGGCAGACGTAGCGACCACGGGCATCGTGAGGTGGGTCAACTATCGCCTGGTGGCGCTCGACCCGGGGGACGGCTCCGCCACGTCGCTCATCGTGGTCGGCGGACAGGAGGTCGACCTGGTGCGCCGCGAGGACGGCGGCCTCGACGACGGCCGCTACGTGTTCTTCAATCAGCCCGAGTTCGGAGCCGCGGCGGGACCTGTCGCGGTCATCGACACCGAGGCCTGGCGGGTGCGGCTCGTCTCCCCGCTGGACGGCGCGATCGAGCGAGTCATCCGCAGGGAAGTGGAGCCCCCCGAAGCGACGGACGAGATATACGAGGCGCACATCGAGGGCATCGTGGGCATGGTGGCGGGGGGCGGGGCACCGCCGGAACAGGTCGATTTCGTCAGACGGATGTGGCGAGAATCCAGCAGAGCCCCGACACTCCCGGTCCTTCGCTCCGTGCACGTGGACGCCTCCGGACACCTGTGGCTGGCGCCCTACTATATCGCCGGCGCCGACCCTCCGCCCTTCGAGGTCTTCGCGCCGGACGGAACCTGGCTGGGAGCGGTCACGCTGCCCCCGGGGCTGGAGCGCGGATTCATCCAGTACCAGGCCCCGTACATGGAGATCGGGGAGGACTACGTGCTCGGGGTGTGGCGGGACGGGCTCGGCATCCAGTACGTGCGGATGTACCGGCTGCGCAGGTAGTAGCACCCCCGGCTCCCACCGGCTCCCCGGCTTCCACGGCTCCCCGGCTTCCCCGGCTTCCACGGCTCCCCCGGCTTCCCACAGCCCCACGGCTCCCCCGGCTCCCCGGCTTCCCACACCCCCACGGCTCCCCCGCTCCCACCGAACCCCGGCGCGCCAACCAGCCTGCCCCACCTGGACTTGCCATGATTTTTAGGCTTGCCTAAATTTCGGAATGAAGCCGAGCTGGAACCGATCCACCCCGCCGTCCCTCGGGAGTCCCCCCCAATGCCCGATCCCGCCTTCGCATTGCTTGTCTTCTTCGCCCTCGCGGCCATCTGCGCAGCCATCTTCTGGCCGGCTGCCGGGATCGCCTGGCGGCTGCGCCGAATCGCCCGTCTCACCGAACGCGTGCGCATGGAGGACGTGCTCAAGCAGCTCTACAAGCTCGAGTACGACCGGCTGCCCGCCACCGCGGACAGCGTGGCCGGCGGCGTCCAGATCTCGCGCAGTCAGGCCATCCGCCTGCTCCAGCGGCTGGAGGAGAAGCGGCTCGTCACCGCCGGGGCCGCACGCTTCCGGCTGACCGAACCGGGCCGGGCCCAGGCCCTGCACATCGTGCGCACGCACCGGCTGTGGGAGCGATTCCTGGCCGACCGCACCGGCACGCCCCCGGAGGAGTGGCACGGACAGGCCGAAGCGCGCGAACACCTGCTCTCGGCGGCGGAGGCAAACGACCTGGCGGCTGCGCTGGGCCACCCCGTCTACGACCCCCACGGAGACCCCATCCCGACCGCCGCCGGAGAAATGCCCGCCCGCACCGGCGTGCCGCTTTCCGCGCTCGAACCCGGGGAGCGCGCGGTGATCACCCACCTCGAAGACGAGCCCGAGGAGATCTACCGCGAACTGGTGGGCCTCGGGCTGGGACTCATGGTGCCCGTGGAGCGGCTCCGGGGGGATGCGGGCCGGGTGCGCTTCCGGAGCGGAGAGGATCGCTACGACATTTCCGGCGCACAGGCCCGCAACGTCACCGTGGAGCCCTCCACCGAGGTGGCCGAAGCCGGTTCGTCGCGGACGCTGGCCGAAATCCGGCCGGGCGAATCGGCGACGGTGGCGGGGATCGCGCCGGCGTGCCGCGGCCCGGCGCGCCGCCGCCTCCTGGATCTCGGCGTGGTGCCCGGAACGGTGATCCACGCCCGCATGCGCAGCGCCGCCGGCGACCCGGTCGCATACGACATCCGCGGAGCACTGGTCGCTCTCCGCCACGAGCAGGCGGCCCACATCCGCGTGGACATCCCCGGCCGGGCCGGGAAAATGGCGTCGTGAACGCCGTCTCCCGCTCCTCCTCCCGCGCCTCCTGTCCCCGCGTGGAACGAGCCTCGTGAAGTCCGCCGCCGCGGCCACCCGCCCGCCGCACCCGCCGGGACGTTCCCGCAACCTGGTCCGCCTGGGCCTCAGCCCGCACCGCTGGGACCACCTGATCGCGCTGGCCGGCAATCCCAACGTCGGCAAGACCACCGTCTTCAACGCGCTGACCGGCTTGCGCCAGCACACCGGCAACTGGCCCGGCAAGACCGTCGCGCGGGCAGAGGGTGCGTTCGTCCACGACGGCCGCCGCGTCAAGGTGGTCGACCTGCCCGGCACCTACTCGCTGCAGGCCGGCAGTGCCGACGAGGAGATCGCCCGCGACTTCATCCTCTTCGGGCAGCCGGACGTGACGGTCGTGGTCGTCGACGCGACCCGCCTGGAGCGCAACCTCAACCTCGTGCTCCAGATCCTGGAGATCACCGACCGGGTCGTGGTCTGCCTCAACCTGGTGGACGAGGCCCGGCGCCACGGGATCTCGGTGGACGCGAAACGGCTGGAGCGCGAGCTGGGCGTGCCGGTTGTCCCGGCGGTCGCGCGCCGAAGCGAAGGGATCGATGCCCTGCTGAAGGCGGCAACCGAGGTGGCGGCGGGGGCCCGCAGAAACCGTCCCCGCCGACTGCGGTCGCACCCTGCCGCGGTCGAGGGGGCCGTGGACGCGATCGCGCCTCTGGTGGCCCGGGAGTTTCCGAAGCTGCCCAACGCGCGCTGGGTCGCACTGCGCCTGCTCAACGCCGACGAGCGGGTGACCGAGGCCGTGCGCTCGGGGGAAATCGGGCAGCTGGGCGGCAACGGTACTACGGGGCCGGGCAAGGTGGGGCGGGAGGAGGGGGGGGGAGGAGTGGATGCCGGTACGGCCGCCGTTCGAGCGGGCGGCTCGCCACCGTCACGCGACGACGGCACCGGGACCCCCGGCGCGGTTCTCTCCACGGGCTCCCGCGGCCGCGCCCGCATACTCCAGGCCGCGACCCGGCAACGCTGGACGCTCCGGCCCGGCTTCCACGACGCGCTGGCCGAGAACCTCTACCGCGAGGCGACCCGGATCACGGACAGGTGCGTGCGCACGGGGGTCGGAACCGGGGGCCCGCAGTGGGACCGCAAGCTCGACCGGTGGCTCACCAGCCGCATCTTCGGCTTCCCCCTCATGCTGGGCATTCTCGCGGTGGTGTTCTGGCTCACCATCGCGGGCGCCAACGTCCCCTCGGCGATGCTGGCGACCCTTCTGCTCGACAATGTCCACCCCGCATTGGGCACCTTCGGCGAGTGGGCGCGAATGCCCTGGTGGCTGAGCGGCTTCCTCTTCGACGGCGTCTACCTGGCGACGGCGTGGGTGGTGAGCGTCATGCTCCCGCCGATGGCGATCTTCTTCCCCCTCTTCACCCTGCTCGAGGACTTCGGGTACCTGCCGCGGGTCGCCTTCAACCTCGACTCGCTCTTCCGCCGCGCGGGCGCGCACGGCAAGCAGGCGCTGACGATGAGCATGGGCTTCGGCTGCAACGCCGCCGGCGTCGTCGCCACGCGCGTGATCGACAGCCCCAGGGAGCGTCTGATCGCGGTCATCACCAACAACTTCTCGCTCTGCAACGGCCGCTGGCCCACCCAGATCCTGATCGCGACCATCTTCATCGGCGCGCTGGTCCCGCCCCACCTCGCGGGGGTGGTCTCGGCGGGGGCGGTCGTCGGGATCGCGCTGCTGGGGATCGTCTTCATGTTCCTCACCTCGTGGGGCCTCTCGCGCACGGTGCTCAAGGGCGAGGCCACCACCTTCTCGCTGGAACTTCCCCCCTACCGCCCCCCGCGCGTCCTGCAGACCCTCTACACGTCGGTTATCGACCGCACCCTGATCATCCTCTGGCGCGCGGTCCTCTTCGCGATCCCCGCCGGCGCGGTCATCTGGCTGCTCTCGAACATCTCGGTGGGCGGCGCCTCGCTGGCCGAGCACGGCATCGGCCTCCTGGACCCGTTCGGGATCCTGCTCGGGCTGAACGGGGTGATCCTGCTCGCGTACGTGATCGCGATCCCCGCCAACGAGATCGTGATCCCCACGGTGCTCATGTTGACGGTGGCGACGCTCGGCGACCCCACGCTCGGGGAAGGCGCGGGCGTGATGTTCGAGCGGGACTCGGTCGGTGAAGTGGCGGGGCTCCTCGCGGCCGGGGGCTGGACGCTGCTGACCGGCGTGAACCTCATGCTCTTCAGCCTGCTCCACAATCCGTGCTCCACGACGATCTACACGATCTACAAGGAGACGGGGAGCGGGCGGTGGACGACGCTGTCGGCGCTGCTGCCGCTCGCGATGGGGTTCGTGGTGTGCTTTCTGGTGGCGCAGGCGTGGCGGCTGGCGGGGGGGACCGGCTGACCCTTAGGTCGTCGCGGGGGCCGAGTCGGAGCGATCTCTTCAGGATTCCGGCAAACGGAGAAGAAGCGCTCCCTCCTCGTCCAGAATACGAATCGACGGTTCACCGTCACGGGGAGCTTCGATGACGATGCGCGGGCGTCCCTCACCATCCCGTAGTGTGAGCGTGGCTTCTCCACCGGGAGTCGATCCGAAGAATGCCCGGTTGGTGCCGGACAACCCCTGCAGCCGAGCATCCCTCCCCTCTTCGGGCAGTGCCTGAATCGCGGCCTGAAGCTGCTCTCTCGACGCACCGGCTGACAGCCCCAGCTGGGCGAGGGCATCGAGGATGGATACGTCAGGCCGGTCAACGATTCTCAGACCGGACGTCGATCCCTCCGGACTCTGGTAGTGCATGAGAACGACGGTCTGGTCCTGGTTGTATGCATCGAGGGACAGGTGTCTGATCGCGCTGTATCCGCCGGCCGTCTCCCTGACTCCGAACATCATGCCGCCGACCTCGTCTCCCCGGCCATCGAAGAAGACGATGGTGGGCGTACCCCTTCGCTCCTCATCCTGTCCCTCCATGAGGACCTTGCCGTCAATCGTCGCAACCGCGGGTCTCTGCGAATTGGCGAGGACCATCGACAGCGAGCCATCGGGTTCCACGATTTCCAATCGCTCGGTACTCAGCACGTCCGGCATAGCCGTATCGGTCGCCAGAATCCAGGCAACCGTAGCCGACAACGCGAGACCGAGGACCGCGATCGCGGTCCAGAGCAGTGTCAGTTGGCGCCGCAATCCGCCGTTGTCAGTCGTCCTGGTGCCGTCTTGGGATTCCATGCGATTCGTCTCTTTGGGTTTTGGCATGAGAGGGCTCCCGCCCGTCGGATTGCAGGAACCGACGGGCCGATTGCCATAGCGGTTTCGAGGCGAGGATGCCGCTGCGGCCTGTTATCGTCGGATGCACATCAAGTTAGGTGAAGTGTGCTTTACCAAATGACAACCGTGGTTGACTCTGGGCAGCCGGAACAGCTAGCCGCCGAGTCCCTGATCCACCACCCCCGCCGCCCCCAGCATCTCCCCCACCGTGCAGAACTTCACCCGCGGCCGCCCCTGCGCATTCCCCCGCTCCGTCTCCACGGCGTCCAGCCGCCCCCAACCCCCCACATCCACCCACCGCACCCCCCTCCGCCGCAGCAACTCGGCCAGGTCACCCTCCTCACGCCGACCGCCCCCGCCCCCCGCCACCACCCCACCCCCCCGATCCTCGCGCATCAGCGCCACCGTCGCCGCCGCGTCCGCCTTGTTCGTCCCGATCACCCCCGACGGCCCCCGCTTCGCCCACCCCACCACATACTCCCCCGGCACCACCTCGACCCCCGCCACGCCCTCGGCCCCTGCCACCGCACCACCCCCTTCCCCCGCCCTCACCACCCTCCCCCCCTCGTTCGGCACGATCCCACGCCTCTCGTCAAACGGCACACCCGGCAGCGGCACCCCCCGGTACCCCACCGAGCGGATCACCATCCCGCACGGCACCACCTCCGTGTCGCCCGTCCCCTCGGCCCGCAGGTAGCCGTCTTCCGCGGCCACCAGGCGGTTCCTCTCGATCCTCACGCCCGTCACGCGCCCCCCTTCGCCCACCACCTCGACCGGCGAGACCAGGAAGCGGAACCGCACCACCCGGTCGCCTTCTTCGCACGCCGATTTCGCGTACGCCCGCAGCGTCGCCATGTTGCGCGTCTTCACCGCGTTGCCCTCGATCTCCGCCTCGCTGGCCGCATCCAGCTCGAGCTCCGCGCCGTCCACCTCCGCGCACACCCCGTCCAGCCGTCCGAATTCGCGCAGCTCAGGATTCGTGAACGAGGCCTGAGCCGGTCCCCTGCGTCCCAGCAGCGTAACCCGCTTCACCCCGCAGCCCCTCAGCGCCTCCAGCGCGTGGTCCGCGATGTCGGTCCTGGCCAGCCGGCCGCGCGAGAGCACCAGGATCCGCGCCACGTCGATCGCCACGTTCCCGTTCCCGATCACCACCACGTGCTCGCAGTCCAGGCCGAACCGCTGGTCGCGAAAGTCGGGGTGCGCGTTGTACCAGGCCACGAAATCGAAGGCGGCGTGGCTTCCCCGCAGGTCCTCGCCGGGGATGCCGAGGCGCCGGTCGCTCTGGGCCCCGACCGCGTAGACGATCTGGTCGTAGCGGGCGCGCAGATCGTCGACCGAGAGGTCCCTGCCGAGCGTGGCGTTGCCGAAATAACGGACCTCGTCCCGGGCGAGGATCTTCGCATACACGCGCGCCACCGACTTGATGGCCTGGTGATCGGGCGCCACGCCGTCGCGCACCAGCCCGTACGGAGCGGGCAGCCGGTTGATGAGGTCGATCGCGACCGGATCTCCGCTCTTTAGGAGCGCTTCCGCCGCGAAGAATCCGGCCGGACCGGCGCCGACGATCGCGACACGCGTGACAACGGGGCTCATGTCGCGCGAGGCCGTGGCCGTGCCGGGGCTGGCCGGCGGTTGACTGTTTCGGCTCTCAATGGCGAGCTTGCGTGGACGAGAGGGAAGAGAAATCCATCACGGGAATGAAGATAATGACGAGTACGACCGGCGGTCCGTGGGTGAATCCCCCTTCGAACGAGTGGTGGCGCGGCGCGGAGCCTGCGCCGCGGGCGGCCGGGGTCGCCGGAACCCCGATGGCCCCGGCTCTGATGCTGTTCCTCCTGGCAGCCTGTGGCGGGGGAGACGGGGGCTCATCCGCCTCCGGGGCCGGCGACGATCAGGGTGGAGCTCCGGCACAGGCGACGGCCGCCGACCCCCTGAACATCGACCCCTCGCTCCTCCCCGAGGGCGTAACCGTGGAAATGGTCGAAGAGGGCAGGGAGCTCTTCACCGGCGGCGGGGTCTGCTTCAGCTGTCACCTGGCGGACGCGACCGGCGGGCCTCTGGGCCCCGACCTCACCGATGACACCTGGCTGAACGTGGACGGAGAGTATGCGTCGATCGTCGAGGTCATCAAGACGGGGGTCGCACAACCGATCGAGGCCCTCGGTGCGATGCTGCCCCGTGCGGGGATGACGCTGACCGACGAGCAGGTGGAGGCGCTGGCGGCGTACGCCTACATGCTGAGCCGCATGTAGCCCGGCCGGCAGCCCCTACTGCAGAAAAAGGTCGGACTGCACCCCTCCGTCCCGCCTGAATCCGGCGGTCGACAGCGGCGGAGGGTCCCCATCCAGCCCCGCCTGGCGGGCCGCGGCCCCGAACAGGGCCGCAAGCTGGTCCGCATACTCCCCCTCGCCTCGGAATCGCCTGTGGAATTCGCTGTTGTTCAGTCTGCCGCCCCGCACCTCCCGGATCCGTCCCAACACCTTCTCCCTGCGGTCGGGGAAGTGGGTCCCCAGCCAGTCGGAGAAGTGGTCGGCCACCCCCATCGGCAGTCTGAGCAGCAGGAAGGACGCGTGCCGGGCCCCCGCCTGGGCCGCCGCCCTGAGGATCGACGGCATTTCCTCGTCGGTGAGTCCGGGGATCAGCGGTGCCACGAAGACCCCGACGGGGATCCCCGCTTCGGAAAGGCACCGGATGGCCGCCAGCCGCCTCCCGGGAACGGAGGTGCGCGGCTCCATGACGCGCTGCAGGTCGTTGCGCAGAGTGGTCACCGAGAGCCACACGTGGACGCACCGGTTCCTGGCCAGCTCGGCCAGGATGTCGATGTCCCGGGTCACGAGGTGGTTCTTGGTGACGATCGCGACCGGATTCCTGAAGTCGCGCAGCACGGCCAGACAGCCCCGGGTGAGCATCAGCCGGCGCTCGACGGGCTGATAGGCGTCGGTGACCCCGGAGATCGCGATGACCTGGGGGCGCCACGAAGGCGACGACAGGGTCTGCCGAAGCAGCTGGGGAGCCCTTCGCTTGACCAGGATCCTGCGCTCGAAGTCCAGGCCGGAGGAGAACCCGAGGTACTCGTGCGTGGGCCGTGCATAGCAGTAGACGCAGCCGTGCTCGCATCCCCGATACGGGTTCAGCGACGCGCCGAAGCGAAGGTCCGGGCTGTCGTTTCGAGCCACGATCGTGCGGGTGGCGTCGACCAGGAACTCGGTGCGGGGTCTTTCGCCCAGGCTGTCCCGAGGGTCCAATTCGACGTGGAACGTTTCGAAACGGTTCGGCGGGTCGTAAGGTATCCCGCGGCCCTTGATGGGAGACCGGCTCCCGGCGGCAGCCACTTCGGCACCGGGCACCGCGGTCCGGTTCCTGACAGGTAGAATGCTCATATATCAATTTCGGTTTTTATTCGGAAATCCGCAAGGGGACCTGCCCGCATGACCATCGATCAGCTCGAAAAGCGCCTCAACGGCCTGGCCGACCGGACGCTGCGCTACCACTACATCATCCAGTTGGGACGGCGTCTGCCTGCCATGCCGCGGGAGCTGAAGACGGAGGAGAATCAGGTGCGCGGCTGCATGAGCCCGGCGTGGCTCGCCGGGGGACTGGAGGGTGAGGATCCCGCGGTGCTGCGCTTCGTGGGTGACTCCGAGTCGATCATCGTGAAGGGACTCTTCGCGATTCTGGCCGAGATCTACAACGGGCGGACACCGGAGAAGGCCCTTGCCGTGGACCTGTCGGACATCTTCGAACGGCTCAAGCTGGGCGAGGCGCTGAGCCCCAACCGGCGCAACGGCTTCTACTCGATGGTCGAGAAGATCAGGAGGGTGGCGGCCTCACTGGCCTGACCCGGCCGGAGGCTCTTCGACGGGCGGCGCGGGCGCCGCGAGGCCCGCTGGCGGCCCCAAACCGTCAGACGGCTTCGATCTTGTAGCCGATCCGCCAGTTGGACATGTTCTCGGGGTCGTCGGAACCTTCGTCGCCGGGCTGGATGACCGCGATGTGATCCTCGATCGGTCCCGTGAAGGTCCGCCGATAGGTGTCCAGTTGGTCGTTGGCGCTGAACATGTCGAGCTCCTCGCCGCGCAATTCGATCGACAGGTGGTCGGTCACCTCGCCCTCGAAGAGCACCTTGTCCAGGTCCTTGAGCCGGTTCCAGCGCGGACGGTCCGATATCGAGTAGTGCCCCTTGGACGGCATCCTCGTCTCCTGGACCTGGCCGCCATGGTTGTCGGTGGAGACCTTCGCCCAGAATACGAATTCGCCCTTCTCCTTGAAGAAGGGTTCCAGGTTGTCCAGGATCTGCAGCCACCGCAGGGTGACCCTGATCCGCTTTCCGCCCTGTCCTGTCATTTCCGCTCTGCTCCTTGGTGATTCGTTCGCCACGGGCCCGCCCGTGCACCGGACGGCGCAAGGTACGACGAAAAGGGGGCTCTCGTCCAGTCCCGGAGGGTTTGAGGGTCATGCATCCACCCGACCCCACTCGTCAATGAACGTCTCCGGCTCGACCCCGAGCCCGTCGGCTATGCGCGTGATGTAGTTGAAGAACCCGGCCACCTGCGTGGCGTCGTGGATCGCGCGGTCGTCGAACCCGGCCGCCCGCAACCGGTCGAGGTCCTGCGGCGACATGTCCGCGGGGTTGCGTGTCAGTTTGGAGGCGAACTCGCAGAGAGCCAGGTCCTCCGCCGACAGGCCCGCCCCGCGCCAGCCGGACACGATTCCGTGCACCAGCGCGTCCCCCTCCTCCGCGCCCATCCCCATCTCCTCGACCTCGGCCCGGAGGTCATGCGCGTGCGCCTGCGTTCAGTAGAAGCAGTCCAGCTCTGCCGAGACCACGGTCGCGAGCAGCTCCCGCCGAAAGCGCGACAGCCGGGAGGGACCGAACATGATCGCGGCGTAGTGGTCCATCGCCGTCCTGAGCACGGGGGCGTTGAGGCTCATCACCTGCACGATGTTCCAGACCCGGCCGGCCCGGCGCACGGCCGCGTCCAGTTCCCGCCGGAGCAGACCGGTGGCCTCTTCGCGCGGGATTTCCTCGATCCAGGCCATGCTCAGCGGGTGTCTCGCGCGGAGGTTTTGGATTGCGTGGCTGGTCGGACGCGTTCTGGTCCTTCGGCTTGCCGCGGCGCTTGCGCTCCCGTCCGCACCCACCGCGCCCCCGAAGGACGGAAGTGGCCGAACAGGCGGCCCAGGAGCGTGAGCGCCGGTGTCGCCGGTGCGCCGAGTGCCCGGTTCGCGGCACCGATCCGGAACGCCAGCTCCCATTGCCTGAACAGCGTGCCGTAGGCGGCCCGAAGGCTGCCGCGCGGATCGTAGATGTTCGTCGCCTCGGAGGAGACGCCGTTGAGCTCGATCACGATGAATTTCCCGGCCTGGATTTCCGCCATGGTTTCGCCCCGAATGTCGTAGCGCCCGAAGTAGAATCCGTCAATGCTGCGGCTGACCTCGTCGATGGCGGCGGCGAGCGCGGGGGCCGCCAGATGCGCGCCGTCCCGAAACTCGCAGCCGAAACAATGGTTTCCCCGTTCTTCGAGGACGACCTGCTCGCCCGGGTCCGGAACACGGTCCAGCCCGGCCCCCAGGGTGCGCTCGAACACGCGGCGCTGGCAGCGGAGCCTCCGGTCATCCATGATCAGGTCGCCCAGAGACCGCCGACCGTCCCCCGTCACCACCGGCTGCCGCTTTTCGGTGATTCCGAAGATGTGGCCCCGCGCCTCCCCCGGGAACCGGTAGTAGAAGACGCCCAGCTCCTCGCCGGGAACGTACTCCTGCACGATCAGCGTCGACTCCGGCGCGGCCAGCCGCTCGCGCAGCTCCTTTTCGCTCCTCACGATCGCCACCCCAGCCCCCCGCTCCCCCACATCCGGCTTGACCACGACCGGCAGGCCCCCCACCGCCCCGGCCACTGCGAGCGGGGCCGGCACGCCACGTCCGCGCCCCACATCCCCGTCACCCGCGTCCGCTCGCACGCCGTCGTCGGTCCCCACGTCCGCTCGCACGCCGCCATCGGTCCCCGCGACCGATCCCGCCACCACCGTCCGCGCCACCCGCACCCGGTTCCCGATCGCGCCCAGAATCTCCGATTTCGACTCGCCCACCAGCCCGCCGTCCGGGAACGCGGGATTGGCCGCCGTGAACACGGTGAGCGACCGGTGCTTCACCGCCAGCCACACCCCCCACGCGAGCACCGGCAGGTAGAAGAGCCACGGCGGCCAGAACTCCCACCCGCGCACCCGCCCCCAGCGGGCCAGAAAACGCCGCCTCCCCGCCGTGCTGAAGAGGGGCACGCCGATCCGGAGCGCGATGAGCGCCACCAGCGCCGTCACGATCAGCCATGGCAGCGCCCGCTGCTGAAGTGTGCCGATCTGCTCGGCCGCGACCGCCCCGAAGAGGGCCGTGCCCCCGACCAGGAAGGGTGTCCAAAGCGCGGCCGCCACCACAATCCACAGGCTGAACGGGATCAGCGGCATGTGCACCACTCCTGCGGCCACATAGGTGGGCAGGCGCGTCCCGGGCACGAAGCGGCCCCCGATGAGCAGCGCCGCACTCCGCTCGGTGAACCAGCGGCAGGCGCGCTCGAGCTCCTCCGGGCGGATCATCCACCTGAGCGGCGCGATCCGGGTGACGGGCCGCCCGATCCATCGTCCCCCCGCGTAGAGCAGCAGGTCGCCGACCACGAGGCCCACTAGGCACGCGCCCACGCCCGCCGTCCACGGCAGCGATCCCCGCGCGATCAGCAGCCCCGTCCCGATACAGGTCAGGTCCTCGCTCACGAAGGTGGCGGCTACGATGAGGAGCAGCGCCACGACGAGCGCGAAGCCTGCGGCCGGGGGCAGCGTGGAAGGGTCGAAGGGGGTGGCGGCGGCCGCGGCGCGCGCGGGTTCGGCGGTGGCGCGCACGGTGGCGGTCCCGGCCTCGGCCCGGCCCAGGAAGTCCTCGATGGGCGGCGCGATGCGGTCCGGCTCCAGGAAGGTCATGAAGTGGTTGCCGTCGAGCATGACCATCTCGGACTGAGGCACGATGCGGTGGTGCTCCTCGGCGGCGGCGGCGGGAACGAGGGGGTCGTCGGCACCGTGCACGATGAGCATCGGTCCGCCGTAGCGGTTCAGGATGCCGCGCAGGGGGCGCTGGTCGGTGTCGTAGAAGTTCCGCGCGTAGCTGTGGCCGAGGAAGGCGTCGTCGGCGTAACCGAAGTGGGGGACGAGTTCGCGGAGCGTCCAGATGGCGAAGAGCTGGAGCCCGTGGATGGCGTGGTTCAGGTAGTACTCGCCGAGCAGCTCGTACTCCTGCGCGCCGATCGAGGAGAGCAGCGTGAGCGATGCGATGCGCGCGGAGTCGGCCCGGTACATCTCCAGCGCGACCCCGCCGCCCAGCGAGAAGCCGACGACGTGGGCGCGCTCGATGGCCAGCGAGTCCAGCAACTGCAGCGTCATCTCGGCGTGGGCCCGGATCGAGTAGTCGGGGATCTTCGTCGTCGAACCGCCGAAGCCGGGCAGGTCGGGTGCGATGGCCCGGCGCCGGGCACCCAGTTCGGATCCCAGACGGCGAAAGACCCTTCCCGAACCGGGGCTGCCGTGGAGGAGCAGGACGGGGTAGCCGGGAGACCCGGGACGCGCGAGGACACCCCGCGCCAAATCCCCGGACAGATTCGTGGACAGATTCAGGGTGGAATCTGTCACGAAAGAGCCCCCGCCGACCGGAGTCCGGACCGAATCCGTCGCCACTTCGCCGTCTGTGGACAAATTCCTGCCAGAATCTGTCCGCCACTCCCGGTAGGCGATCGTGACCGGGCCGCGCTTCGGCCTCGGCCATCCCTCCACCTGCTGAAGCGACAACCCCGGCGCCGGACCCGGCTCGGGACGGGTACCGCGCACGGCATGCGAGGCGGCCAGCAGCACGAGGTAGGCCGCCAGCACCACGCGCTTTCGAATCCGGAATCGCCGCCCGCCGCCGCTCCCGGTTGCATGCGGCGCATCCGGACTCGTCTCCGCGCGTCCGGCAGTGTGCCGGCCACCGCCCAACGCCCGCCCGAACCGGCTGCGGGCTCCCGGTAGGCCTCCGCGCCCGCCCGGGTCCGTCCGAGGACTGCTCGGACTCATCGCGCGGGGTCCCGTTCCGCCACCCGCCCCGTGGCCGGCCCGGAGTCTCCCCGTTCCCGGTGCCCCGCAACGGGCTCGAATTCCCGCAACATCGCGCGCCGCAGCTCGGCCGCCAGCGCCTTCCGGTCGCCGGCACGGATGGTGGTGTCGCCGAAGCGCAAGGTACAGTCCACCCGCCTGAGCGCGAAGAGGCCCAGGACGTGCGGGAGGAAGTCCGCGTCTCCCCACCAGCACACCCGGTCGCGCGCCGCGGGTCCGCGCGGCGGGGTGCGGTAGGTCAGGGTCAGCCAGTGCACGGGCGCCCGCTCCTCGGCCGCGTCGGCCAGCAGCGCGGGCTTGAGGGGCAGGATCGTGTCGCCCGAGGTGCTGGTGGCCTCGGGGAAGATGATCACGCGGTCCTCGAGCGCCATTGCATCGCCCATCTCGCGCCGCACCCGCATCACGTCGCGCTTCGTCGCGCGATCGACGTAGATGGTGCCCCCCAGCGTGGCCATCCAGCCCCAGAACGGCCACCGGCGCAGGTCCGCCCTGGCGACGAACACCATCGGCGCGACCGAGTCCAGCACCGGGATGTCGAGATAGCTCAGGTGGTTCGACACCAGGAGCATCCCGGACGGGGGCGCCTCGCCGGCGGTCACGACGTGTACGCGGGCGATGCGAACCAGGCCGCGCGCCCAGTTGCCGACCACCCACCGCCGCGCCCTCGCCCCGAGGGCCGCGGCGGACCGGGGCCGCGCCAGCGCCAGGAGCCGGAGAAGAAGCAGCACCGTGGCCATGAAGGTCGTCCAGCAGAGGACCCCCGCCGCCTTGGCGGCCACCACGGGCCACCGCGCGGGCGGTACATGCGGAGGTGCCGGACCCGCCTCCCGTCCGGCCCGGCGCCTCACCGCTCCCGGCGCTCGGGCGGCCTGGTCCACGAACCGCTAACCGAAGAAGCTGCGGAAGACATGGCGCTCCAGCTCGCGCACGTCGAGCACGACCAGGAAATCGATGGTCTGGAACTCCCGGTCGATCGCCGGCGGGCCGCAGATCTTCGCGCCAAGGTTCAGATAGCTCTGGAAGAGCGGCGGGATGTCGACGGGTTCCCTCAGGGCGTCTCCGTGGTCGTGGAGCCCGCACTCGTATCCGGGGAGCGGCCAGGCCCGTGCGTGCGGATGGAGGTGCCCCTCCTCGACCAGGAAGGCGTGGGCCGCGTTCCCGACCCGTCCGTCCTGCGTGGTCAGCGAGCAGCAGCCGAAGAGGTTGTGCTTCCCCGTCCTCGTGAGGTAAACGGCCAGTCCCCGCCACAGCAGGTGCAGGACCCGGCGGCTCCGGTGGTCCTTCGCGATGCAGGCGCGGCCCACCTCCACCGCATCGTCGATGATCTGCATGGGGAACCCGGAGAAGTCGAACTCGCGCGCCGTGTAGAAGCCGCTGTTGGCGGCGGCCATGGCCGCGGTCTGCATGCGGTAGGTGCCCACCACTTCGCCGGTGCGGCGGTCCGCAATCAGTATGTGGTGCATGACCTCGTCCAGATCGTCCTCGTCCAGTCCCGACTCGAAGGAGGACGCCAGTCCCTCGCCCAGTTCGAGATTGAAGACCTCGAAGCGGAGCCGCTGGATCGCGCGCAGTTCCTCGACGGTGCGGGCGAAGCTCAGCCGGTAGGGCCCCGACTTGACGACATCGGGCGGCAACCCGGCCTCGGCGATGGGGAAACCGGCGCCGCGCCGGCGGCCGGGCGTGGCGGCCCGGGATTCACCCGCCGACTCCGTCCCTGGACCGGGCCCGGTCATCGCAGCCTCCGTATCTCACCGGGGTCCACGAACAGGAAGGTGGTGCCGCCCCTGCTCACGAGACGGCCCGTCATTCCGACCGGCGTGGCGATGAACCCCTCCAGCCGGTCCCCGATGGCCTCGCCGCCGCTTCCCGCCAGTACGATGCCGTCGCGCCCCCCGTCCGCGCGGCGCACCTCCAGGAGCGGCGGAACTCCTCCCCGGATGCAGACCGCCGCGCAGGCCCGGTGGGTGACGCCGGAGCCGGGATTCATTACGCCGAGGTAGCACTTGGACCCCACGATCTCGCCCTCGACGTAGCGCGTGCCGAGGTCGGCTTCCGCCAACCGCGGAGGAGGCTGTCCGGTCTCGTGCGGCGCCACGGTTCCCGGCTCGACCTGGATCATGGCCTGGCCGTCCCGGTGGGCGAGCGTTCCCTGCAGCGTGGCCGAGCGTCCCACGGCCGAAGCCACCAGGTCGTCCGCGCCGAACTTCCCCGGAGCGGTCAGCAGGTAGCGGGAGAAGGCGGTGTCGCCGGGGACGATGAGCGAGGGGTAGGGGTCCGCCACGACGAAGCCTTCGAAGGTGCGGATGTGGCCGAACTCGAAATGGGCGGCGGGCAGCTCCCGGTGGCCGAGGGCGACGATGGCGGCCGTGACCGCGGCCGCTGCCAGCGTGGCCAGGGCGACCCGTCGCAGGAAGCGGCGGATGCGGGGGGGCGCGGGATCGGAGTAGCCGACGTAGAAGTCCGTCATGGGGCCTCCCCGGATGGCTGCGCGGTCGGGGCGGCCACCGGAAGGCGGGCGGTCCGGGAGGCCGTGCCGAGGGGGTTCGCCACCGGGTTCACCCACACGAAGCCATCGCGGATGACGACATCGTAGGTCTCGATCCGGTCGTCGAAGGGCGGGGGAGCGCAGCCGGTCACGGGATCGTACTGGAATCCGTGCCAGGGGCAGGTGACGCAGCCGTCGACGATCCGGCCCTCGCCGAGCGGGCCCATCTGGTGGCGGCACACGTTCGAAATGCAGGAGATCTCGCTGCCGTTGCGGAAGACGGCCACTCGCTCGCCGCCCAGCGGCACGACCCTGCCTTCGCCGTCCGGGATTTCGTCCGCCTGCACGGTTGTGCGGACGTGGCCGGTGAAGCCGTCCGGAACCGCTTCCGCGGAGGGGATTGGCGCCCGTCCTCGCGGGGCGCCGGATCCTCCCTCCGGATTGGCGGCGGACCGGTCCCTGCGGCGCTCGGCGAGTCCGGTGTACAGCTGAAGCACGAAGACGGATCCGGCCACCGCCCCCGTCACCGGCCACAGATACGCCTTCCCTTCGTCCTGCAGCCCACCCAGCGCCACATGCCCCAGCAGAACCGCGTACGCCCCGTACACCGCCATGTGAAGTCCCTTCCATACCCGCGGGGTCAGGTTGGCGAGCCAGAAGTCGTGACTGGTCGCCGCCATCAGGAAGAGCACGCCCAGGACGATCACGCCAAGCGGCTGGAAGGGGAAGTCGCCGCCGTCGCCGAAGCTGCCGTCGCTCGAGAGCGCGCTCGCGAGCGGGTTGACGTCGCCCAGGGCGTGGAACTGCAGGATGGCGAAGGCCCCGTGCACGAGCGCAACCAGAAAGGTGGCCACGCCAAGGTGCCGCCGGTTGTAGAGGACCGGAAGGAAACGCGGCGAGAGGCGCGCCAGGGGCCCGATCACCAGGATGAAGGAGAGCATGGCGAAGGCGAGGGTGCCGGTCGCCCTCAGAAGCAGGGTCTCGAAGGTAACGTGCGGCTGGGTGGCCATCGTGATGCCCGTGAACGTGCACATGTACACCACCATGCAGAGCGCGGTCAGCAGGTCGTACTTCCGCTTCTGGGGCGACCACCCCACCGCCTGGTAGACGTGGCTCACGACGAGGCTTCCGGAGATGCCGGCTCGACCCGGTCGACCCCCGGCCCGGCCTCCGCCGCGGCGGATCCGGCTCGGGCCAGCGGCTCGGGAACCGGTCTCCGGGCCCGAACGATCCAACCGAGGGTGAGTACGACGGCGGCGAGGATCGCGCTCGCGATCACCACCCATGCGTGGGCCGACCGATGGCCGCTCCTCACGACGGCCCGTCTCCCGAGGCGCGCCGCCACTTCACCAGCATGAAGGGCCACAGCACCACCACGCCCGGGAAGGTCAGGACGCGAAAACCCCAGGTCCCTCCCCGCGCGGCGGGATCGATCGCGCCCGCGCCCTTCAAGGCGAACGGCACGGCGAACACAACGCCGGCCGCGCCGTAGATGGCCAGCGCGATCACCAGCACCTGAGCTGCGGGATAGGGAATGGAACGCCTCCGTGCCGGGGTCGTGAAATGGGTCTCCGCAACCTATAATGGCGGGGTGGCCACCGCGATCCCGGCAGCGGGTGGACCGTGTACACACCGGTCCGATTGCCGGGTGCCCGGTTCGCGTGCCGCGGGGGCCCGACGGCGGTGAAACCGGGGATCCCCGGGGACGTAGGGTGGGAATCACCAGACAGGAAAGCCACCCCACCCGGGAACGAAAGGGAAGCAGACGATGTCGGATCCGTACAGGGAAGCAACGCGTCACAGCCGGTCGGGCCGCGGGTCGGCCCTTGCCAGGGTCGCACTGATCGTGGGCGGCCTCTTCATCGTGCTGGTGAGCATAATGGTGATGATCGGCCTGGCGGTGGCGAAGAGAATCGCCGACGGGATCGGTGATTTCAGCGAGGAGCCGGCCGCGACGCTGGCCGGCATGATGGAAAAGCTCGGCAGCGACGTGACCGTCGTGAGCACGGACGAGGACGAGGGCAAGGTGGTGCTGCGGGTGGGAAGTGCCGGCGAGCTGGTCACGATGGACATCTCGGAATCCCCGGAGCCGGACCAGGAGGCTGCCCGCGCGCGCGTCCGGTTCGACGGCGAGGCCGACGAAAGCGGGGGGATCCTGCGGGTCGACACCGAGAGCGGAAGAACCAGGGTGGAACTCAGGGGGGGCGAGGACGGCGGCTTCCTCGACATTTCGACACCCGGCCACGAACTGCGATTCGGGGCCGGAAGCGGCTCGTCGGCCCTTCCGGACTGGGTACCGGTGTACCCGGGGGCCCAACCGGGGAAGCGGCAGTTCTCGGCCGCCATCGACGGGGGTTCCGTGGGCGCGGCCGTCCTCAAGAGCGATGCCACGACGGAAGAGATCTTCGAATGGTACCAGGAGGCGCTCGACGGCCACCTGACGAAGTTCAGCTTTTCCAGGGCTCGCATGGGTGCCGTGGAACGGGTGAGCATCGAGGCTTCGGCGTGGGAAGACGAGACGCGCGAACTTACCCTGAACATCAGCAGGAACGACGACGGGGAGAGCGTCCTGGCAATCGCCTACCGCTCCGGGGAACTGTAGGGGGCGGGGCAATCCGTGGAGTCTCGTGACGTGCGGGTCCGGTTTTGCCGCGTTTTGTTCGGCGTGATCTTCGCGCTGGCGGCGTGCGCCCAGGAAGCTGCTGACGAGAACGCCGCTGCCGAAGAAGGCGGCGGGTTGAATTTCGCCGCCATTTCCCAGCTGCTGCTGGACCGCATGGCGCTGCAACCCGGCGAACGCGTGCTGCTGGTGGGCCGGGGCGGGGACCGGTGGGACGCGCTGGTGCCGCTGCTGCGGGAGGGTGTCTCGGCGGCCGGCGCGACCGACCTGGGTGCGGTGGACGTCTTCGGTGCGCCGCTTCCCGCGGCGGTGCCGGCCGACTTCGCGTCCGCGCTGGGCAGCGAAGCCGGGGGGTGGGCGGAGTTGCTCGCCGGGGTCGACGTGGCCGTGAAGCTGCCGGGGGCGCTGCCGACGCCGGAGGCGCCGCAGGACCTGTACCGGGCTCTCCAGGATGTCTTGAGGGGAGGACGGGGCCGCTCCGTTCATTTTCACTGGGCCGGCGCCACCTCCTTCGACATGACGGAGCTGCCCGTCGACGACCGCGTCGACCGTCTCTATCAGACCGCGCTCCTCGATACCGACTATCGGGCGCTGTCCGCGACGCTTGCTGCATTCGAGACCGCGCTCCGGCAGGGCGCCGTGCGGGTGACGACCCCGGCCGGGACCGATATCCGCTTCGAGGTGGGGGACCGGCCGGTGACACGGCAGGACGGGGATGCATCGGCGGTGCGGGCAGCGGCCGGGCGCAATCTGATCGACCGTGAGGTGGAATTGCCGGCGGGTGCGGTGCGGGTGTCGCCCGTGCTGAGGACGGTGGAGGGACGGATTGCTTTTCCGCCGGCGCAGTGGGGGGAGGAGAGGGTGGAGGGGCTGGTGCTGCGGTTCGAGGGGGGCCGGGTGGTGGAGGTGGAGGCCGCGGCGGGACGCGAGGGCGTGATGTCCGAGATGGAGTGGGCAGGGGAAGCGGGGCGGAGCTTCCGCGAGTTGGCGGTGGGGTTCAATCCGCTCCTGGCGATCCCGGGGGGCGAGGAGTGGATCCCGTACTACGGTTACGGTGCCGGAGTGGTGAGGCTCTCGCTCGGGGACAACACCGAACTGGGGGGTGAGGTGGGGGGCGGTTATGTGCGCTGGAACTTCTTCACCGACGCGACGGTGGAGGTGGGTGGGGAGGTGTGGGTCAGGGACGGGCGGGTGGTCAAGCGCTGATCTTCCGCTCGCGCCGCCCCGACTATCCGGCGGCGCGGGCCCGCTCCGCTTCGAACAAACCGTCCACCTCGTCCGATCCGTGGATCGGCGTCCACCGGGCCACCGCCCAATAAGCCAGGAACGACAGCGCCACTCCGGGGAAGACCTGGTGCATTCCGCCCGTCCACGGGAGCCGGTTCCAGATCATCAGGACCGTGAGTCCGGTGACGAACGACGCCACCGCCGCCTTGCCGTTCCCCCGCCGCCAGTACAGCCCCATCAGCAGCGCGGGGGCGAAGCAGGCGCCGTACACGGCTCCGGAAAACGCGGTCAGCCCCACGATCCCGTCCGGAGGATTGAGTGCGATGACCGCCGTGATGAGGGCGAACAACGCCACGTAGAACCTGGTGGCCCTGAGTGTGGCGCGCTCCGAAACGGGCCGGCGCCACATTCCGACGATGTCGCGCTGGGTGGTGGAGGCCATCACCAGCAACACACTGTCGAGCGATGACATCGCTGCCGCGACCATCGCAAGCAGCAGGAAGGCGCCGGTCCCCGCCGAGAAGACCTCGGGCATGGTGAGCAGTTGCGGAACCACCATGTCGGTGTCGGCGAGGCCGCCCGGCATGATGTTGCGCGCGTAGAGCCCCACCGGGATCAGGAGTGTGTAGACGAGCAGGAAGGCGGCCGTGGAAACCCACACCCCCCGCCTGGCCGCCGCCCTGCTCTCCAGCGCGTAGAAGCGGGAAAGCTGACGCGGCTCGACGATGAACTTCACCGTCCCCGCGAAAACGACCCCGAGCGCCAGCGGTACCGCGACCCCTCCGCCCCAGCGCAGCAGCGGCTCGGTCACCGGGTCCCGGGCGAGCGCCGCAAAGGACCCGAACCCGCCGGCGGCCGTCATCGTGCCCTGAAAGAGCAGGATGCCGGCGACGATCATCACAACGCCCTGCACGGCATCGGTCTTCACCACCGAGATGAAGCCGCCCACGACCGTGTAGATCATCACGATGAAGAAGACGATGATGATCGCGGCCCTGTACGGAACGTCGAGGAAGACCTCGAGCAGGTTGCCGATCCCCTTGAAGACCGCGGTCATGTAGAAGAAGGAGGCGAAGAGCACGATCGCCGCCGCCATGACCCGCGCGACGGAACTCCCGAAGCGGAAGCCGATGAAGTCGGGGATCGTGAGTGAGCCCAGCGACTCGGTGAAGGTGCGGAGCCGCGGGGCCACCGCCACCCATGCCAGGAGCGACATGACGATCACGAAGGGGATCAGCAGGAACCAGGTGATCCCCCAGTCGTACGCCTGGCCGGAGAAGCCGACGAAGGAGTTGGTGCTCGAATAGGTGGCGAAGAAGGACAGGCCGATGGCAATCGGTCCCATCGCGCGCCCGCCGACGAAGTAGTCTGTGACGCCGTGCGTCCTGCGGTTGCCGGACCACGCGTGGTGGGCCAGCACGACGGTGTAGGCGAGGAGCAGAGCGTGGACGATCCAGTAGGTGCGCAGGTTGTCCAGGATGGCGTCGATCATTCCACCAACATGCGGCGGACGACGCCCTTTTGCACCTTGCCCATGGCGTTGCGGGGGAGCCTGGCGACCGCCCGGAAGAGGTGGGGCACCTTGTAGGGGGCCAGCCGCTCCTTGCCCCAGGCCCTCAGGCCGGTCGTGTCCATCCCTTCGCACCCCTCCGCCGGCACCCACAACGCGCACAGCCGCTGCCCCCATTCGGGGTGCGGCAGGCCGACCACCGCCACCTCGTGCACCACCGGGTGCGAGCGGTACACCTCCTCCACCTCGAGCGCGGACACCTTGTATCCACCCGTCTTGACGATGTCGACGCTGCGCCGTCCGAGAATGCGATAGTAGCCGTCCGCCGCGACGCAGCCCTCGTCGCCGGTGCGGAACCAGCCGTCGCGGAAGGCGGCGGCGGTTTCCGCGGGGCGGCCCCAGTACTCGCGGAAGACCTGGGGTCCGCGCACCTCGATCTCGCCGGGGACGCCGGGGGCGGCCGGCCGGCCCCGGTTGTCGACGACGCGGGCGTCGACGCCGGGCAGCGGCGGACCCACGTGCCCGGGCCGCCGCTCGCCCGCCAGGGGGTTCGAAAGGGCCATGCCGATCTCGGTCATGCCGTACCGCTCGAGCAGCGTGTGGCCGGTGATCACGCGCCAGCGCTCCAGCGTTGCGACAGGGAGCGGCGCCGACCCCGAGACCATGAGACGGAGGCGGGCCGCACCCTGAGACCAGCGCCGCCGTGTTGCCGGGGGCACGTTCTCCCAGGCGCGGATGAGGCGCGCGTAGACGGTGGGCACCGCCATGAAGAGGGTGATGTCGCCGGACGCCAGGCGGTCCCAGGTGGAGGCCGGTGCGCCAGGGCCGAACTCGCAGGTGGCGCCGGACCAGAGCGCGCAGGCCAGGGCGTTCACGACGCCGTGGATGTGGTGGAGCGGCAGCGTGTGCAGGATGCGGTCGGAGGCCGTCCAGCCCCATGCGGCGGTGAGGGTGGTGATCTGGGCCGTGAGGTTGCGGTGGGTGGTGAGCGCGCCCCGGGGGCGGCCGGTTGTGCCGCTGGTGTAGATGAGCAGGGCGGGGTCGTCGGGGTGG
>JAPPNO010000016.1 GCA_028873845.1 Gemmatimonadota bacterium
CCACACTCACCGCAACAAGATGCGAAACTTCAACAACATGTCAGCCCGGCGCCTCACCGCTCTCGGTGCTCGCGGGGCCTTGTCCACGGACTGCTTGGAAATCCGCGAGGAGGAATTCTGATGCGGTACGCCTATCCCTGCGCACTGATCCCCGAGGAAGGCGGCGGCTATTCCGTCGCATTCCCGAATGTACCTGAAGCGCTCACATGCGCTGACGATCGGGACGAAGCTCTTGCGATGGCGGAAGACGCCTTGGCGGTGGCTCTCGGGGCTTACGTGCGGTGTCGCGAAGACATCCCTGTCCCGACCCCTGCATCGCCGGGTCAGGAGATCGTTGCGGTGCCGCTGGTCGTCGCGGCGAAGCTCGCTCTCTACACCGCAATGCGTGAACAGGGGATGACCAAGGTCGGTCTGGCGCGGTTGTTGGGTTTGAGCGAAGGGGCAGTCCGAAAGCTGGTAAACCCGAATCACCGCTCACACATCAGGCAGGTCGAGAAGGCTCTCAGGAAGGTGGGCAGGCGCCTGGTCGTCGAAGACGGAACCGTGTAGATCCGTCGACGAACTCCCTGGGTGCCTTTCGGCTCTGCGGTGGGCCGACCGACCTCCCGCACGTCGAAGTGATTGCGGGACAGGGCCCCAGCGCCGTATCCTTGAATGCGACGCCGTCCGAGGAGAAGCCCGTAATGAAGATCACCCTGGAGTTGACCCGGGTACTGCGGGGAAGACCTGAAGGCCCACCTCCTCACCCATCTCGAAGATGGCCGGTGATGTGTCGGTGTGAATCTCGCGTGAGCGTGCTCCGGTTCGCACCCGGACTCGCGCTTCTGGCGTGCCTGACCCTGTCGCTTCAGGCCGCGGAACCGGCCGATGCACAGGTGATCCGCGGGGTCGTGATGGATTCCGCGAGCCAGCTGCCGATCACCGGCGTCCACGTGGTGGTGACCGACAGCGCCGGGCGGGACATGCAGCGTTCCATGGTGGACACGAATGGCGAATTCGAGTTTCTTGCCCGTATCCCGGGGTGGTACGCGGTGCGGGCGGAGCGCTGGGGAATGACGACGGTGGTGGTCGAACGGGTCGACGTGGCGGCGGGCGACACGGTCTCGCTGACACTGGCGCTTGCGCAGCTGCCCATTGAGCGGTTGGTGGATGAACTGGGGAAGATCGTGGACCTTGCCGATCGTGAGCCGCCCCCGGAGAGCGATGTCGGAGGAGAAAGCGCGATCGGTGCGGGGTTCGCCTATACGGAGGGCGGAGGCGTCATTGTGGGGCAGGTCCACGAGGTCGAGGATGTTCGGAGGGAGGTGGGAGGGCGGGTGGGACTTGTGGGTGTAGGCCTGGCCGCCGAGGTGGACTGGGAGGGACGGTTTGTGATACCCGGCTTGCCGGAAGGCACCTATCCGCTGGCGTACCTTCGTCCATCCCTGGGCGGACTGGACTGGGACTACTCGCTGGTCGACGCTGCGGTACTGCTGGGAGACACGACAACGGTGACTCTGCAGCCGGCACACCCGCACCGGGTGTTGGCCCGGGCCTGCGGACTGGACGAGTGGAAACCGTACACCGGCGTGGTGGAGGGACAGGTTCTCCTGCCCCGGTCCGGGTTGGCGGCTCAGGGAATCAGGGTCGTTGCCGAGTGGTTCGAGTCGGGGACGATCAATGCCGGGGGCGTGTTCGGGACGGTCATGACCGCCGTTGCCCAAACGAACGTGATGGGCACGTTTCGGATTTGCAGGATTCCGACGGACCGCACAACGGTGGAGGTGACGGCCGGTGAGCGCTCAAGCCGGGTATCCGCGACCGTAAACCTGTTCGACGACACGCCCGTGGTGAAGATCACCCTGCAGTTGCCGTCACGGCCGGGCAGCGGCGGACGGTGAAGCCTCGCTTTGGCGTATGGGCGCCGACCCTCGTGACTCCGGACCCGCAGGCGCAGAGGACCTCATTGGCCGTGGGCTGAAGGCATGCCGCGCCACCATCTTCGCGTGGCGCAGGCGGGCCGGGGGGTTCGGGCGCCAATCCATGGCACGGTCCAACAAGTGGTCGGTCTCCGGGGTCCAAGTGACGACCCCACCGATTGAACGGCCCGATCAGAAGCCCGACGGCGTCCGTAAGGATCCCTGGCGTCTTCGGCCCCACTGATCAGTCCACAGTCCTCAGAATGACAACTCCGATTTACATTTTGTATTGCAGAGTTTACCATCACCGCTGTGGCTCCCAACGCAAGCGTCCCGGACGCGTCCCCTGAAGTCACCGAGCATCCACCCGACGGAATCCCACCCCATGAATAACCTCTCCCTCCGCCCCACCCCCCTCCTCGCCGCATTCGCGCTCCTCTTCGCCGCCGGAGAACTGTCCGCGCAGCCCACCGAGCTGCGCCGCGGCCGCACGCTCACCGGCACCCTCGCCGCCGGCGACACCGCCCGCTACACCTTCGAAGCCGGCGAGAACGACTTCGTCCTCGGCGAAGTCAACCAGATCTCCATCGACGTCACGATCCGCGTCCTCGACCCCGACGGGCAGCAGCGCGCCCGCTTCGGCGGACTCGGCCGCGGGCCCGAGCGCTTCAGCGGCCAGCCCTCCGGGGCCGGCACCTACACCGTCGAACTCATCGTCGCCGGCGATGACGACGACGCATCCGGCGAGTACGAAATCACCCTGCTGAGGCAGGAACGCGTCGCCACCGACCCGAAGAAGCTCGCCGACCAGGTGATGGCGCGCTTCGACGGCGAGCATTCGCCCGGCGCCGCCGTCCGCGTATGGCGCGGCGGCGAGACCCTCTACTCGAAGACCTACGGGATGGCCAACCTGACCTACGGCATCCCCTTCGAGCCCGACACCCGCACCAACATCGGCTCGACCTCGAAGCAGTTCACCGCCTTCGCGATCATGCTCCAGGCCGAGCGCGGCCACCTGTCGCTCGACGACGACATCCGCAAGCACATCCCCGAGCTGCCCGAGTTCGACCAGACCATCCAGGTGCGGCATCTCATCACCCACACCTCGGGGTTGCGCGAGTTCCTGAACCTGCTGCGCATGACCGGCCGCCGCCTCGACCGGGGCGACTGGATCGACCGGTCGGAGATCATCGAGATCGTGCAGCGCCAGGCGAAGCTTCAGAACGTCCCCGGCGCGGAGTGGAACTACAACAACACGGCATTCGGTCTCGCGGCGACCATCGTGGAGCGCACGTCGGGGCAGGACTTCCACGCATTCATGCAGGACAACGTCTTCGGCCCGCTCGGGATGACCGGGACGATGGTGCGGCCGTCTCCGCGTCACATGGTCCCGAACATGTCCGAGGGCTACACGCCCACCCCGGACGGATACCTCCAGATCGGGGACCTGGGCGGGGCGGCCGGTGCCGGTTCGATGTACAGCACGATCGCCGACCTGCAGACCTGGGTGGAGAACTTCGCGAACCCGCGCGTCGGCACACGCGAGAGCCTCGACGCGATGATGACCTCGTTCGTGCTCAACGACGGCGAGGAGTCGGGGTACGGCTACGGCCTGTTCATCGACGAGCAGGGCGGGTTGAAGCGGGTACAGCACGGCGGCGCCGATGTGGCGCATCGCTCGATGCTCGTGTACTACCCGGAGATCAATGCGGGCATCACGACCCAGAGCAATCATGCCCAGTTCAACAGCAACGTGGCGTACGAGCTGGCGGAGGCGTTCTTCGGGGACGCGATGGAGTTGGATGAGGAGGGCGAAGGCGAGGGGGCCGCTGAGGACGAAGATTTCGATGTGGAAGGCTACGACCCCGAGGACTTCGACGAGTTCGTCGGACGCTACCCGCTGGACGCGGTGCCGAGCTTCGTTCTCACCTTCACGCGCGAGGGCGAGACGCTGTACGCGCAGGCGACGGGCCAGCAGCGGCTGGAGATCGTCCCGACATCGGATTCGACGTTCCGGCTGCTGGCCGTCGAGGCTTCGATCACGTTTCTGCGGGGCGAGGACGGGGAGGTCGAGGGGGCGATCCTGCACCAGAACGGGCAGAACCAGCGCGCGACGCGGCTGGCGGACGATGAGGCGCCCGAGGAGTGGGCGCCGACGGAGGATGAGCTGGCGGACTACGCCGGGCGGTTCTACAGCGAGGAGCTGGAGACCTTCTACGCGTTTGCGGTGGAGGATGGGGAGCTGGTGATGCGGCAGAGAAGGTTGGGCGATGTCACGCTGGCGCCGGGTGAAGAGGAGCACTTCACGGGCGGGAACTTCACGTTCGTGTTTGAGCGCGACCGGAATGGGGTGGTGATCGGATTCTACCTGTCGAATGTGCGGACGCGGGATGTGAGGTTCGGGAGGGTGGGGTGAGAAGGGTGGTTGGGAACCACAAGCCTATCGTCCGACCAGCCGAGATGTCGTTCCACATAGTCGGCCGTCGTTCGCGGGACGAGAGAGACTTCGGTGTCGGTGGACGGGATCAACTGTCTGCTTGATCCAGCGAGCGCAGCCCAGCAGGGGTGATCCGGTATTGCTGCCGACTGCTGTTCGGCTTCTCTGGCAAAGTGTATTCGACCAGGCCGTCGCGGAGCAAACGGCGAGTTACGCGGTTCAGTCCGCCGGAGACGGACCGGTGCCCCAGCCCACGGGCGATGGCGGATTTCGACCTGGGGCCGTCAACCAGCAGCTCAAGTACTCGGCGGTCAAGCGAGCCTTCACGGGACTTGGTGCGGACACCGGCCGCCTTGTCGTTCGGCTCTGCCTCTGGCCTGCCGTCCATCGACTCTGGCTCAGTGTCTTTGCCTCTGGCTTTCTTGCCAGACTCCAGCCTCGTCTCTGGCTCCCGTTCTGGGCCCCAATCCAATCCTGGGGCGTCTGGATCCGGGCGCGGAAACGTGACCGTCACCCATTGCCTGGAGACATCGATCACGGGCTCCGGGACGCCGTGCTCCCGGCAACCGTCGAGGATTCGGCGGATCCCGGATCCGATGTGCTCGACCACGTCCATGCGGTAGAGCATGCTGAACAGCAGGGGATTGCGGGGCAGGCTCTTCGCTCCCAGATCGGCCTTGGTCATACCAGCCGGCAGGCCGCCCGGACTCACGATCTCGACACGGTCCTTGA
This sequence comes from Gemmatimonadota bacterium, assembly GCA_028873845.1. Taxonomy (GTDB): domain Bacteria; phylum Gemmatimonadota; class Gemmatimonadetes; order Longimicrobiales; family Gaopeijiaceae; genus Bin94. The sequence continues at coordinate 5,068 of JAPPNO010000016.1, forward strand.
ACACATGGACCTGTACGTTGCCCGGCGACCGGTAGTCGCGGTGAGCCACGGCGTTGGCCACGGCTTCTCGGAGAGCTTCCTCGGGAAGCTCCGGGCGCTCTTCCCTCCGCACGCTCTTGACGATCAGTCCCACGTTGATCTTGGTCAGGATCCACGCCGTGACATCGCCGACAATCGATGGCACGTTGCGGTGGAAGTCCCTCCGGTCGAGGGTGCGTGACTTCGTTCGGCCGAGGAACAGCGCGCAGGTGACATGCGCGGAGGTCGTGATGGTGCGGATGTCCCGCGCCATGAGCCACGCCCCGGCGTGGGTGGTTCGCCGGTTTGCGTCCACAAGGCCGAGGATGCGGAGCGCCGCGATCCGGTCCATGCCTTCCGGGACCTTGGCGCGTCGGCTGAAGCGTGACCAGGCCGCATCGTCGAGGTCGCGCTCGATATCGAAGTGCGGGCACGGCGTCCGGTCGAAGTGTAGACGCCCCACCGCGTAGAACAGATCCTCGATTTCGCCTCTCGACATCTGTTGGCTCGTGGCTCCGTCCCGCCTGAAGAACCGCCCGCCGTGGGAGTAGGGCTTGTGTGGTTGGGTTGGGACGGTGACGCGGAGAACCTCGTCGATGGCGTCGATCTCGACGTCGATAGGCGGGTCCGCCGAGCGGGCGACGCTCCGGATGCGCGATTTGGTCCGGTTGTGGTCGGCGACGCCGACGATCCTTCCAAGGTCCGAGATGCCGATGAGGAGGGTGCCTCCGGCGGAGTTGGCGAATGCGCAGAGTTCACGCCCGAGGTCCTTGGTGAGACCCCTCTTGAACTCGAGCGCCGGGCCCTCGCCTTGGGCGATGAGGTCGTCGAGGCGGTCTTGGGTCATACGGTGATCTGGACCCGCTCCGAGATCGTCTTGGCCAACGCCCGGAAGTCGCGGTAGCACGACTGCACCGCCGCCGCATGCCCCCCGATCGCGCCATCGGCTGCCTTGAGCGCAAACATCGGCTTCCTGACTTCCTGCGCTAGCGGCATGAGGCTACGGTAGTGCTTGAGCGTCGCGAGGCAATTCGGATCGTCATCGGTGATTGCGGCCTGCGAAGGTGCGCTCTCGCCAACGACCGCCTTCCCATACACGGCAGGAATCCGTTCCATCCAACGCCGGTAGGCCTTGACAGGCCGGTCCAGGCGGACAGCGTGCTGCATGACGATGTAGCCGATCGGTCGCATCGCGCCTTCCGGGACCGCAAGGTCCTCAACCGGGTTGCGTTCGCGGCGCTCCTTCCATTCGCCCTGCCAGCGGCGGAGAGTGGGCCCCAGGTTGCGGAGACCCTGCAGCGAGTAGAGATCCGGCGCCACCGGGACGACCACCGAGTCGGCGGTAACCAGCGCGGCCCGGTTGAAGGCTCCCAGATTGGGCCCGACGTCCACGAGGATTACCTTCGCTTCGATCTCGGCGGCGCCCTGTCGAAGAATGCGGGCGAGCGCCGACAAGACTCGAAACGCTCGTGGTTTGCGGTCCAGACACGCGGGCCACTGGCTCGACAACTCGTCCTCGGCGGTAGCCAGAAGGAGATCGCCGACCACGAGGCCGAGCCCGGGCTCAGGCTCCACCACGTGTGGAACCGAAACGTCGCCGGTCCCTTCCAGCAGCGGCCGGAGTGCGCCGTACACGGTCGGACGCTCACCGCTTTCGGGCCAGAGCGGCTCAAGCTCCTCGTCGTTGAGGAACATGCTGGTCAGGTTCGCCTGCGGGTCGAGGTCTGCCGCCAGCACGTTCACGCCGAGACGGGCGTACATCCAGGCCAAGTGATAGACGAGGGAGGTCTTGCCGACGCCGCCCTTGTTGTTGAAGAAGGCGATCGTCTTCATGAGGCAGCCTCTACGGTGACGACCACATGGGTGGGCTGGAAGTCGAAGTGTGGCTCGGGATTGCCGTTCTCCTCAAGTCCTTTCCGCGCGAGCGGTATCCCGAGACCGAAACGCTGAGCGAAGCCCAGGTGGTGCATGATTTCGGCGACCAGCGGATTCCGGTGGTCGACCGCCCCGGTGCCGAAGTTCTCGGGAGTGACCCGGCCATAGAGTCCGCCAGGACTCCGGATCTCGACCCGATCGGAATACCAGTAGACCTGGACCGGCGCGTTCGTGCCCTCGTAGCTGCGGTGCATCACCGCGTTTCGCGCGAGCTGCTGGAGGGCAGCGACCGGATAGTCGGGAGCACGCAGCTCGCGGGATACGGTTGCGACCTCGGTGCGGACCGAGATGTTCAGCTTCAGAAGCTCGTCCAGCTGGCGCAGCACGTCCTCGAGCCTGCCCGCAAGGGCCTTCTGGTCACGTATCGGACCGGTGATCTCAGTACCGTCGATTCGGAGAAACTGCACGTACGCTCCGGGGATCCACCATCGCGGATCCCGCGCAAAACCCAGGATCGCGCCGCATGTCGGCGTCCCGTCCACCAGCAGACGCAACGACTCCAGTTGCTGGACGAGCGACCGTTCGTTGGCCTCCAGCACTTCCTCGGCGACAGCATGCGGCAGGTATTGGGCCTTGATATAGCCCAGGTCGAGCGTCTCCGCGTTGGCGTGCGGAGCCGGCCGCTGATCGAAGGGACGCTCCCCCGCAAGCCGCCGCTCGGTCAGCCTCTGCTCCTCTTCGGGAGTGGCCTGCCGCACCGTCGGGCCGACGCGCACCCAGACTCGCCCCCGGAAGCGAACCGGAGGACTCCGCGAAGGCTCCACGACGATCGCGGCGACTTCGCAGCCGGAGAGGTCGTGCTTCTGGACGACCAGGGACGGAATGGGCATGATCGTTCCGTCGTCCTTCATGCACGCGAGCTTCTTCAGGAGGCGGTCGTCGATCGTAATTTCGGCGCAGCGGCCGTCGTCCCTGATCCCGATGAAGACGACACCGGGTAGACCATGGCCCGGTAGATCGTTGGCGAGCGCACAGATGTTCCGCCGGAGCTTGTTGGCGTCGGCAGCGGACTCCTTGCGCTCCACCCGATCCGACTCGAGGTCGGCTCGTAGTCGATCCAACTCGCGTTCGTCCAGTGGGCTCATCTCTCTCCTCTCTGGCCTTGGTCTCTGGCCTTTCGGGATGCAGGCGAAAAGATAGCGAGGTCGCTGGGTTTCTCCAAGGTGGGAGCTTGGAGTGGCTTCATTCGGACCGATACTCTGGCTTCACATCCTATCAACCCTGGCCTTGTCTCTGGCCTTTCTCACCGCTCGCCACGGGACCCCTGAACCGCCCTCCGAATCCTCCCGATCGCGTCCTGCACACCGTCCCAGGCCTCACCTTCGGTGCGGAGTGTATTCGCGATGCGCTCAAGGATCGGGATGGCACGCCCTTCTCGGAGTCGTTCGAGCTCGTCGACGACAACCCTCAGCAGATCGTCCCCGTAGAACGGATAGTGGTCGGAGAGGTTGCCGGGGTCCTCCAGCAAACCGAGAAGCTGGCTGCGGATCTCCTCGGTGTCCGGCGCGTCCTTCCAAGGCTTTCGTTCCGACCGGAACTCGGTGACTCCGTCACTCTTCTCGAACGACTCGACATGGACGTAGACCGGGCCGAAAGGCACCGGAGCCTTCCGGTGCAGCCGGTAGGGATGATTCGCGCAGTACGTGTAGAATGGATCCTCGATCGCCAGATCCCTGATCTCGCAATGGCTGGGAATCGAATGGTCATGATTGGCGCTGCCTGCCTCGCCACCGTTCGCCCGGTTGAACCAGCACGTCCCACAGCAGTCCGAACCTCCGTTTGGCACTCATCACCTCCTTGATCGATCAACCGATGCCGGACCTGCACTGCCATCGCTGGCCCGATCCCCTGGGGCGGGTGGAACCCTTTCGCTTCGTATCACCGCGCGTGCATGTTTCCCTTGAATCGAAGTGGGAGCCCATGGACTCAGAGTGATCGTGCCCGAAAGACGTAAGACAGCCGTGAACCAATCGGGGAACATCATGAAGAGAATCAACTGGACGCGGAGAAAACGAACCATCGTCGGCGGGGGTTTGGCGGTGTTGCTGTTTCTGGGCCTCACTGGTATGGTCCGGTTCCCGTCGGTGGTGTGGATGTCGAAGACCATGGTCTGCATCCCGGACGAAGGCAAGACGCAGGACGACTACGTCCAGAAGACCGATTGCTGGGGTATTCCTTTCATCTACCGCTCCTGCACCACCGACTGGGAGCTCAGGGTCGCGGAATCGAAGGCGTAGCCGCGGACGAGTCGACCGCGATGGGGGCAACCCGGATCACCCCACCCCCATCACCTCGTCCACCCCACCGTCGGCCATCCTCTCCAGATCATCCTGGTACTTGAGCAGCACCCCAAGCGTCCGGTGCGCCGTCTCGCGATCGAGCGTGTGCCGGTCCAGCGCCATCAGCGCCCGCGTCCAGTCCAGCGTCTCCGCCACGCCCGGCCGCTTGAACAGCTCCAGCTCGCGCACCTTCTGAACGAACTCGACCACCTGGACACTCAGCCGCTCGGGTGCGTCCGGCACTCTTGAAGCCAGGATCTCCAGCTCGCGCGCCGCCGTGGGATAGTCGATCCAGTGGTAGATACAGCGCCGCTTCAGCGCGTCGTGGATCTCGCGCGTCCGGTTCGAGGTGATGACGACGTGGGGTGGCTCGGTGGCGGTCACCGTGCCCAGCTCCGGGATCGTGATCTGGAAGTCGGAGAGGACCTCTAGCAGGTAAGCCTCGAAGGGCTCGTCGGTGCGGTCGAGTTCGTCGATGAGGAGGACGGGGGCGACGCCATCGGGCGGATCGAGCGCGGAGAGGAGGGGTCGGCGAATGAGAAAGTCCTCGGAGAAGACGTCGCGGGCGAGGCTGGCGGCATTGGCGCCCCCCTCCGCCGCCCGGATATGGATCATCTGCTTCGCGTAGTTCCATTCGTACGCGGCCGACGCCAGATCCAGCCCCTCGTAGCACTGCAGCCGAATCAGCGGCCGCCCCAGCCCTGCGGCCAGCGTTTTGGCCACCTCGGTCTTGCCCACACCGGCCTCGCCTTCAAGCAACAGCGGCCGCCCCAGCTCCAGCGACAGGAAGAGCGCCGTGCCGAGACCCATGTCCGCTACGTAGCCCTGGCCGCGCAGCAGTGCGACCGCGTCTTCGACCGACGCTGGGCGCGGCCCCGCTATCCGCAGGCCTCCACGGCGCGCTTCGCCATCACGGTCACCAAGTGTGCCCGGTACTCGGCCCCCGCCGCCGTATCCGACAGCATCCCGTCGGACGACACTGCGATCCCGGCCACTGAGTCCCCGCTGAACGACGCCTGCAACGCCTCTTCCATCGCGCCCACCCTGAACACGCCGTCCCCCGACGCGCCCGTCACCGCCACCCGCACCCCGGCGGGACCGTCCGCGACCATCACCCCCGCCACCGCGTACTTCGACGCGGGGTTCGCAAACTTCGCGTAGGCCGCCCGCGACGGCACCGGGAACCTCACCGCCGTGATCACCTCGTCGTCCCCCAGCGCCGTCATGAACATGCCCTGGAAGTAATCATCGGAGTGGATCTCGCGGCGGTCGGTCACGATTGTCGCGCCCAGCGCCACACAGGCGGCCGGGTAATCCGCAGCCGGGTCATTGTGCGCCACCGAGCCCCCGATGGTCCCCGCGTTCCTGACCTGAGCGTCCCCGATCCCGTCGGCCATCGCGGCAAGCGCCGGAATCCTCGCCTGTACGATCCCCGACCCGGCCACCTGCGCGTGGGTGCACATCGCCCCCACCGTGACCGAATCCCCGCCATCGGCGATGTCCGCCAAACCCGGCACTCCCGCCAACGACACCAGGTCGCTCGGTGCCGCCAGGTTCAGCTTCATGACCGGCAGCAGGCTCTGCCCGCCCGCGATCAGCTTCGCGCCGCTGCCGCGAAGGGCCGCGACGGCTTCGTCCATCGATGTCGGTGCGTGGTATGTGAAATCGTTCACAATCTCGTCTCCCGTTCTCTAGCCCTGGGCCTGCCGGATCGCCTGCCACACCCGCTGCGAGGTGGCCGGCATCGACATGTCGTTCACTCCGAGGGGACGCAGCGCGTCGATCACCGCGTTGATCACCGCGGGCGGCACTCCGATCGACCCCACCTCCCCCACCCCCTTCACGCCGAGCGGGTTGTGGGTGCAGAGCGTCGTGTTGTGGTTGATGCTGAAGGACGGCAGGTCCGCCGCGCGGGGCATC
>JAPPNO010000119.1 GCA_028873845.1 Gemmatimonadota bacterium
GAGCATCAGCTTCCCAAGCTGAGGGTCGCGGGTTCGAGTCCCGTCTCCCGCTTGTCCGCCCGTCCCGGAGCCACGGGACCTGGAGTGCGAGACGGGTCGGCGCGCCACACGCGTGGGCCACAGTCTGGCACGTACACCCGGCGATCTGTATTTTCCGAGGTAGTCAGGTTGCAGTCATAGCGGCAAATCGGGAGTTCGGTTGCTCATCTTCGCCGGGAGGTGGCCCATGCGGCGTTCAGGTCTGGTTCTCATTGCTCTCCTCTTCGCCGCCGGTTCGCCGGCGGCGGGACAGGTTCCGAACGAGGAACTGATGCGTCGCGTCGATGCCGCCGAGGGTTCCACGGAGTTGCATGTCCTCCTCCGGGGAGCATCCGCCGCCCGCCTGCTCGGGGATTTCGACACCGCCGAGGAGTTGATGGAGGCGGCCACCACCTCTCTGGAGCAGGTCCAGAACACCTGGGTCTCGGAGATGATCTACCAGGCGCTGGCCTCCGGAAAAGGCGTGAACGGAATGAAGCGGGCCTTCCGGGAGGCGCTCCGGATCCATCCCATGTCACCCCAGCAGATCGCGTCGGTGACCAACAATTTCCCGGAACTGTTGCAGGGGGGCGAATACGACGAGATGATCCTGAGCTTCCGGCCCAACCACGCCGACTCGCTGTACCGCTGCCCCTGCCTGGCGGAGAAGGCCTGGGTGCACCGGGTGGCGGGGCGCCTGCACGAGTCCCGGACCCTTTGGGGGGAACTGGTCGCTGCCTGGGACCGCAACCCGCTGCAGTTCAACGATCCGGACGCGCAGGCCAACTGGCAGGGCCAGTACGCGCGCAACCTGGCCCGCGCGGGCCGGTCGGCTGACGCGCGCGCCGCGCTGGCCAAGGCCATGTCCATGCCGGTGAGCGACGACGAACGGCCCGGAGTGCAGCGCCGCTGGGCCCAGACCTATGCGGAACTGGGCGAAGTGGAAATGGCGGTCGAGCTCCTGGAGCCGCTGATCACCAGCTCCACGCTGGTCACGGTGAACTCGCTGTCGACGCGCCAGACCTGGGAGCCGGTGCGCAACACCCTCGTCTTCCAGGAGATGCTCGCGCGCCACCGCTGATCGGCGGGGGCTGGCAGCGCGGCTGACACGGGGCCAGGGAAGACTCGCTTCCTCCCGGGCGCGGGAGGCGCGGAACCTTGGTACGAATCGGTGAAATCGGGCGGGGGTCGATCGCGGAGGCCCTGGAACTCCGCATCGGCACCCGCATCCTGACGGTCAACGGGGAGCGGGTCCGCGACAGCCTCGACTTCATGTTCCGGACGGCGGAAGAAGAGATCGAACTGGAAGCCGTCGGTCCGGATGGCGGCCGCGTGGTGTACGAGATATCGAGGGACCCGTCCGAGTCCCTGGGCATCGTCCCGCAGCGGGACAAGATCCGCGAATGCGCCAACGAGTGCGTGTTCTGCTTCATCGACGGCAACCCCCCCGGCGCACGCGATCCTCTCTGGCTGCGCGACGACGACTTCCGCCTCTCGTTCACCTACGGCAGCTACGTCACGCTGACCAATCTGGGGCCGCGCGGGCTGCGCCGCCTCGTCGACCAGCGGATCTCGCCACTCTACGTGAGCGTGCACGCCACCGCCCCCGAGGTCAGGATCCGGCTACTGAAGAACGAGCGCGCGGGACTGATCATGGACCAGTTACGGGAGCTGCTCGCCGGGGGACTGGAGGTGCATACCCAGGTGGTGCTGTGCCCGGGCTGGAACGACGGCGGGGAGCTGGACCGCACCATCCGGGACCTCTATGCCCTCGGCCCGGGGGTGCTGACCCTCTCGGTGGTGCCGGTGGGCCTCACCCGGTACAACCTGGGACGCCCGGTGCGGGCGCTTCGCCGCGACGAGGCGGCGGCGGCGCTGCGCCGGATGGAGGGAATCCGGGAACGGGCGGCCCGGGAACGGGGCCGACGCTGGTGCTACGCCGCCGACGAGCTCTTCCTGATCGCCGGACAGGACATTCCCGGGGCAGGCTACTACGACGACTGGGCACTGCGTGAAAACGGAGTGGGGGCCGTGCGGGCACTCATGGACGGGTTCGCGAAGGGAAAGGACCGGCTCGGGCCGCTGCCCGGGGTGGACCGGGTTCGCGTGGTGACGGGCTCCTCGATGAGGCCGTTCCTTGAGGAAATGGTGCCGGCCGTTTCGCGCCGGATGGCGTGTCGGGTGGACGTCGCGACGGTTGTCAACCGCTATTTCGGTCCGTCGGTCACCATCGCGGGCCTCTTGGCGGGCGCCGACATCCTAGACGCCATGGGCGGGGGGCGGCGCGGAGATCTCGTGCTTCTGCCGGGCGAGGCCCTCAACGGCGACCGCGTGTTCATCGACGGAGTCGCCCTGTCGGAGGTCGAGGGGCGTCTCGCACCCGCGGCCGTGCGCACGGGACACGACCTCGTCGAGGCACTGACTCCTTCATGAGCCTTCCGGTCGTGGCGGTCGTCGGAAGGCCGAATGTGGGGAAGTCGACCTTCTTCAACCGCGCCGTCGGGCGCCGGGTGGCGATCGTGGACGACACGCCGGGAGTCACGCGCGACCGGAATTTCGAGGTGGCGGACTGGGCGGGGCAGGGCTTCTTCCTGGTGGACACCGGGGGCGTGGTGGAGGGCTCCGACCGGACGATCGACCGTCTCATTCGCGAACAGGCGATGATCGCGGTGCAGGAGGCGGACGTGGTCCTCTTGCTGGTCGATTCCAGGACGGGCGTGCATCCGCTCGACCAGAAGCTGGCCGAGGTGCTGCGCAAGACGGCCAAGCCCGTTCTGCTGACCGTCAACAAGGTCGACAGCCTCCCGGACGAGCGCTCCCACCTCGATTTCTGGGAGATGGGCATGGGGGAGCCGTACCCCGTCAGCGCGATCTCGGGACGGGGACTGGGCGACCTCTTCGACGCGGTCGTCCCCCTTCTGCCCGCCGAAGCGGAGGACCCCGCGGCCGCCGATATCCGGATCGCGGTCATCGGGAAGCCCAACGCCGGCAAGTCCTCCCTGGTGAACCGGCTCTTCGGCGAGGATCGCGTCCTGGTGAGCGAAGTCCCCGGTACGACCCGCGACCCCGTCGACCTCACCATGAAGTACCACGGACTGAACCTCACCTTCATCGACACGGCGGGGCTGCGCCGGCACGCGCGCATGAAGGACGCGGTGGAGTACTACAGCAGCCTGCGCACGGCGCGGGTGGTTCGCGAAGCGGACGTCTGCCTGGTGGTCGTGGACAGCGCGGAGGGGCTGCACGTCCAGGACGTCAAGGTGGCCGAGACGGCCTGGGAAGCGGGGTGTGGGGTCGTGATGGTGTGCAACAAGTGGGACCTGGTTGCCAAGGAAACGGGGACGGCGGCGGCCTTCGCGGCCGAGGCCGGGCGGCGGGCTCCGTTCCTGGGCCACGTCCCCTTCCTCTTCGCGTCCGCCCTGACCGGCCTCAGAATCCGCAAGACGCTCGATCTGGTCTGCGAGGTCGCCCGGCGGCGTCGGCACCGGATCGGCACTCCGGAGGTCAACGATGCCGTGCAGGCTCTCGTCCGGCGGCAGCCGCCCCCTCACTTCCGCGGGCGGCCCGTGAAGCTCAAGTACGCCACCCAGGCACGGACCGTACCTCCCACATTCATCGTCTTCACGAACTTCCCGGACGCGATTCCGGAGCACTACCGCCGCTACATGGCCAACTCTCTCAGGAGTGCATGGGACTTCACCGGCGTGCCCCTGCGGATCAGACTGCGCAAGAGCGGCGAGTGAGCGGTGCCGCCCGATCTGGCCTCCCTCACGGTGTTGTGATAATCTCGTTCGCACGTACGGGCTCCCATTCTGTAGAACGGTGCCCACGGGGATCGAAGCGAGCGGAGAAACCTTGACAAGCGCACCCCTATTCGTCCTCGCGGCGTATGTCGCGGGGGCAACGCCGTCCGCCTACTGGGTCGGCCGCCTGTTCTACGGCAAGGACCTGCGAACCCTGGGCAGCTGCAACCTGGGGGCGACCAACGCGCTTCGGGTTCTTGGCTGGCGGGCGGCGGTGCCGGTGATCCTGCTCGACATCTTCAAGGGTTTCGCGCCCGTATGGTGGTTCCCCGGCCTCGATGACCAGACTTCCCTGTGGTGGACCGTGGTCTACGGGGCGGCGGCGATCGTGGGACATGTGTTCTCGTTCTGGGTCCGCTTTCGGGGAGGGAAGGGGGTCGCGACCAGCGCGGGTGTGCTCGCTGCACTGGCGCCGGCGGCGGCAGGCGCGGGGGCGGTGGCGTGGGTGGTGGCGCTGCTGGTGACGCGCACGGTTTCGGTCGCCTCGATGGTTGCCGCGCTGGCGGTGGGGGTCGCCGGTGTGTTCCTGCCCGGGATCGGGGTGCCCGGGAAGGTGTTCTTCGGATTCATCGCGCTGTTCGTCGTCTGGGCGCACCGCTCCAACATCGCGCGGCTCCTGGCCGGCGAGGAGCCGAGAATCGATGCGAACTTCGGCCGGGACGGCGCGGTCGAGTGAATGCGAACGCGTCCGCCAGGGTGACGGTCATCGGTGCCGGCGCGTGGGGCACCGCACTGGCCAACCTCCTGGCCGATACCGGCGCCGGGGTGAGGATGTGGGCCCGCGAAGCGGAGGTGGTCGATTCGGTCGACGCGATCGGTGAGAACAGCCTCTACCTGGAAGGCGCCCGCCTGAATCCCGCCCTTTCGGTCACAAACTCGCTGGCCGCGGCGCTGGACGGGGCGGAGGTGGTCGTGTGGGTCTGTCCGGTTCAGTACTCGGCCGCGCTGCTGGCGGAGGCCGGACCTCACATCCCGCCGGGGGCGCTGGTGGTGTCGGCCTCGAAGGGGATCGAGGTGGCCACGCTGCGCCGCATGGACGAGATCTTCGCCGAGATCCTCCCGCGCGAACAGGCGCGCCGACTGTGCGTCCTGTCGGGGCCGAGCTTTGCGCGCGAGGTGGTCGCGGGGGCACCGACCGCCGTGGTGGTGGCCAGCCGGGACCGCGAGGCCCGTCTGCGCGCCCAGGCCCTCTTCCAGACCGATCGGTTCCGCGTCTACACCAACCCGGACGTGGTGGGGGTGGAGCTGGGAGGCGCCCTCAAGAACGTGATCGCGCTTGCCGCGGGCGTTGCAGCGGGCCTGAAGCTCGGCCACAATGCCGTGGCGGCGCTCATGACCCGTGGCCTGGCGGAGATGAGCCGGCTGGGGGCGGCGCTCGGGGCCGAGCCCGGCACCTTTGCCGGACTCGCCGGAATGGGGGACCTGGTTCTGACGTGCACCGGAGGACTCAGCCGGAACCGGACCGTGGGGGTGCTGTTGGGACAGGGGCGCACCATGGAGGAGATCATGGGCGAAACCCGGACGGTCGCGGAGGGCGTGGCCACGGTGCGCGCAGTGCATTTCCTCGCCCGGGAGCTCGGCGTGGAGATGCCCGTTTCCGCCGAGGTGTTTAGAATCATTGCCGAGGGTCTGGACCCGATGGAGGCCCTCCATCGTCTCATGACCCGTGAACCCACATCGGAACACCCGGGAATGCGTGCCGCCGGGGAAAGGAACTGACCGCCTTGGAGCCCCCGATCGCCCGCAAGACCTACTACTCGATCGGCGAGGTCAGCTCCCTCACGGGACTCAAGGCCCATGTACTCCGGTACTGGGAATCGCAGTTCGACATGATCTCGCCGAACAAGAACCGCGGCGGCAGCCGGGTGTACCGCATGCGGGACATCGAGACCGTCCTGCTGGTCAAGCACCTGCTGTACGAGAAGCGTTTCACCGTCGAGGGCGCCAAGCGGGAACTCAAGGAGATGCGGAAGGGAGGAAGGGCGGACGAGGCCCGGAGGATGCATGCGGATCCCGCCGTCCTGCAATCGATCAGGGAAGAGCTGGCCTCCCTTCGCCAAGTGCTCACCCTTCCCTCCGGCTGACGACCCACGACCCACCCCGTGCGCATACTCTGCACCAACGACGACGGCTATCTTTCGCCCGGAATCCGGGTACTGGCCGAGGCCGCCCACGCGATCGGACCGGTCGACATCGTGGCCCCGGACCGCGAACGCAGCGCCGCGAGCAATTCGCTGACGCTGCACCGGCCGCTCCGCAAGCGGAAGGTGCCCGACGGGACCACCATCGTGGACGGCACGCCCACCGACTGCGTCATCCTCGCGGTGATGGAGTTCCTCGACAAGCGTCCCAATCTGTGCGTATCGGGCATCAATCACGGCCCCAACATGGGCGAGGATGTCCTCTACTCGGGGACGGTGGCCGCCGCGATCGAGGCGACCATCCTGGGCATCCCCGCGGTAGCGTTTTCCTACGTGGGCAGCGGGATCGAGGAGGTGGAGGGATGGCAGCCCGTGGTGAGCCGGCTGCTCGACCAGATCCTGAAGCAGGGGATTCCGGACCACGAACTGCTCAACGTGAACCTCCCGGCCATCGAGCCCGCCGATGTGCGGGGCGTGCGTGTGACCAACCTGGGGAAGCGGCGCTACTCCGACGCCATCACCCGGGCTCCGGACCCCTCGGGGAACGAGTACTACTGGATCGGCGGAGGGTATCCGCACTGGAACGGCGGGCCCGACTGCGATTTCCGGGCGGTCCGCGACGGGTACATCTCGGTGACGCCCCTGCACCTGGACCTGACCAGCTATCCCCGCCTCGATCACGTCCGGGGGTGGAAGCTCCGGCCTTGACGAGGGCGGTGTTCGCACGGTCTCTCCGCGGACCCCCCGGGGTCGCCGGCCGACGATGAGGCACTGGCTCGCCAACTCCCTGCGCGGCGTGTGCATGGGAATCGCGGACGTGATCCCCGGAGTCTCGGGCGGTACGGTGGCGCTCATCCTCGGGATCTACCCGCGCCTCATCAACGCGGTCGGGAGCGTGGGCGGCGGAATGCTCCGCCGACTGCGGCTGCGTTCGTTCCGGGTGCTGCTGAGAGAGGGCTTCAGGGATCCCCGCCGCCTGGGCGATTCAGGGGAAGGGGCGGAGGCCGGCCACATCCTGCTGATGGGGTCCGTCGTGGCGGGTATCGCGCCCGCGATTCTGGCCGGTTCGCAGATTCTCCCGCCGCTGCTGAGCAGCCACCCCGAACAGATGCGGGGCCTCTTCCTGGGCCTCGTTCTCGCGTCGGTTGCAATTCCGGCACGCGAGATCGGACGGCGCAGTGCGCTGCGGTGGATCCTCGCCTGCGCCGCGGCGCTGTTGACAGCATGGTTTGCGGGGCTGCCGGAACCGTCGACACGGCATGCCCGCGGGCATGTGACGCTCGAATTCGCCGCCCCGCTCGCCGGCGAAGTCCGGCTCACACCAGGCAACCTTACGCTGGAAGCCCCCGCCAGGGACGGCCGGCCGGCCGTGGAATTCGGCCTCCTCCGTTCGCGCGTGGCACCGGCGGGGGCGACATCGCTGCAAGTCGAGGTGATCGCGCGCACGGCCGGCGCCGCAGGGAACCTCGCCGCGGCCTCCATCCGCGGGGCCGATGGCCCGGTGGAGATCGCCGCGGTCCGACAACCGGAGGCGCTCGCCGGGGGCCGTGACCCGAGTCTGGTGTATGTCTTCGTGGGTGGTGCCCTGGCCATTTCGGCCATGGTTCTGCCCGGCATCTCAGGTTCGTTCGTGCTCCTGCTTCTGGGACTGTATCACTTCGTTCTTCACTCGCTCGCGCTGACGCTGCAGGGTGACCTCCGCGCCGCCGCCGTCGTGGCCACCATGCTGGCGGCCATGACCTTCGGACTGCTCACGTTCACACGGATCCTGAAGGCCCTCTTCGCACGCTGGCGGGGGGCGACGCTGGCGGTGCTCGTGGGGCTCATGGTCGGGTCGCTGAGGAAGCTGTGGCCTTTTGTGGAGCAGGGCGCGGAAGGGCGTGTCTCCATGACGATGCCGTCCGCGGGAGACCCGGAAACGGTGACCGTCGCGGTCATGTTCCTGGTGGGCGTCGGGGCGGTTGTGGTGCTGGACAGGGTGGGGCGGCGGGTGGGTGAGGGGGCGGCGGGCAGTAGCCCGTCACAGTCGTGACGCGACCAATCTCTGTGTCTACTACAACCCACGTCGACAACCGCCGCCAGATCGTCGCCCTGCCCGGCCTGCTTCTCGGGCTGGGCTGCCTTTCCGCCGTTCCACCCGCCCTGACCGCCCAGGCGCTCACCGGTCCCGGCCGGTTCTCCCTCAGCGTCGGCGTCGCCGCCGTCCTCCCGGCCGACGTCCGCTTCGTCAACGGCGAGGACGCGGGCGAAGTGGACCTCTACGGTGACGACGAGTTCGACACCGGTACGCTCGGGACCGGACCGGAGTACAGCTTTGCCGCCGGCTACCGTTTCGGGTCGTTCCGCGTCCAGGCGGAGCTGGAAGTGACGGGCCAGTTTGCGTACGAGGGCCAATCGAACTACCCGTCCGGCGGGCCTGTGCAGCCGAGCGAGGCACAACTGAAAGCCCGCCGGCTGATGCTGTCGGGGTTCTACGGATTCGGGGCGCTCGGAAGCCTGCACCCGTGGGTGGGCGCGGGAATGGGCGCGAACCGCTACCACCTCACCGACTACACCCAGCGGTTCCCCAATCCCGACGATCCCTCCGGCCACCTCCGCAGGGGACCCGGCGGCGAGGTGCCCCACACATCTCTTCCCCCGAGCACTGGCCACGGTTTCGCGTGGATGCTCGCCGCCGGCCTGACTGTCCCTCTTGGCGGCGCCGCGTTGCTGGACTTCGGATACCGCTACACGGACGCCGGGCGCATCGCCACTGGCATCGGCGACATCCAGGTGGTCCGCTACAATGAGGACGGCAGCCGCCGACTCCTGCAAATCGCCATCAACCCGACCATCGCCGATCTCCGCCTGCACTCCCTCACCGCGACGCTTCGCTGGCTTCCCTGATCCTGGTGCTTCGTCCGTGACTCCACCGGCCACGGGCTCCGGCAGGGGGATCCGACGATCTCGTACCGGCTATCGCACTTCGTCGGGCAACCTCTTGACGATGACCGTCGGCACATCGAACTCGTCGATCTCTACGAATGCCACGAGTCCTTCGGGGCCGAACGCGACGGGCATGGCGGCCACGGGGGCGGGGAAGGTGCCCACATAGCGGCCGTCCGAGGTCACGACATCGATGGGGGCGGGACTCCCCGCGAGACGGCCCAGCCCCACCGATTCGGACGGATAGCCGTCCTCCGGCGTTCGCAGCACCCATAGCGTCCCTTCCCATGTGGCCCTGAGGTCGTCAACGAGCGGGATCTCCGGGTAGAACCGCACGTTCTCGATGTTGTTCCTGATCCGCCTGTCGCGAAGGGTGTGTGGCGCGCTCGCGGCCTGCTCGAGCATTTCCCTGACCAGTCCTCTGGTTCGCTCCAACCCTTCGCTCAGAGCGGCGTGGGCCGCATCGATCCGCCTTTCCCTGTAGTCGCGGCGAACGTCGTCGGTGACCGGCCGGGCTTCAAGCGCACGGCGGTCCAGCCTGGATGCATCGCCGCTCGAATGCCGGGGGGATTTTGTCCACGGGCTGCTTGGCCCGCATTTCCACTTGCGGGCAGCCCGGTCCCAAACCGTTACGCGATGCCAGGAGTGCCTGCCTGACCGCGTCGGGCGCGAAGTCACGCGACACCCGCGCGGCATGAGCTTCATCCGAACCGGGTGAGCGCGTGAAAGCGGCAGCGGCGGGGTCGGCGCGCCATGTTCCGGCTCAAGGGGATCGGTGCGGCACGAACAGCGACGACGCCATCAGTTCGCCCGCCTCGCCGCACCGCAGGTAGGCGTACCACGTGTCCTGGAACACCTCGCCGCTCCACTGGCAGTATTCCTGCCAGCCGCTCGCGGACGTGGTGGAGTCGGACGGCTGGATGGGCACATTGAACCCCAGGACCACAAACTCGAACTGTGAATCCCAATAATGCGCGCCTTCCCCGTACAGCAACGCATCGCACCAGCGGTCGTCCTCCGGCAGGAACCAAATGTGGCATTTGCTGTCGTCAGATCCTTTTTCTTCGAACTCCAGCACGGCCACGACCCGGCCCCCGGCAGTAACGCCGGATTCGCCCTCGAAGTAGACGGAGACGAAGGTTGTGTCGGTGGCCGCGCTATCGGCTTGAAGCTCCGGGGAAGCGTACACCATCTCGCCGCGCCACGCGTTGGGGAAGCGATTCGGTTCCGTGCTGTCGCATCCGGCCAGCAGGACCAATCCGGCGATGGTGGAGGTCACTCGGGTATTCATTGTGTTGGTTCCTTTGGTGGTGCGGTGCCGAGTAGGCGGCGAACGCGGCGGTCACGGACACGATGCGACTCGGCTGGAGTCGGAGATGAGGGACGCAGCCGGCGAGTACCGTTCGGCGGCGTTGCTGGACATTCCCTACTCCGGCTCGACGGCAAGGATGTGGGCGGCCAGCGCCGGCTGATCGATCATGACAGGGCTCGTATCATATTGGGACATACGTGATTACCGAATGATAGCGTCTATCTGGGACACGACAATTTCGCGACTACCTCGGCGGCAGGCAACCTATTGGGGCGCATGGTGGGGGCGCATGGTCGCTCGTCCGAAATTCCGCCGCCCTCGGCGATGGCGTGGACGGGGATGATCCCACTGCTGAACGAAGGCAGGCCCGTCTTCGGCTCGATCATCGTGGTTGCCGACCGCCGCAGGATGCGACCGGCGGATCCGCGACACGATCAAGCAGTACGCGCAGGCGGGATCGACTGCCGGGCACGCGGAGGACTCGGGCGATCTGAGGAAGTTCATCGAGCGGGGCAAGAGAATCGTTAGCTCGACGATCCGGAAATTCCCCCCCACATCCACGACGAGATCGGCAACTCCCACCGCGACCGCACCCCCTGGGCGGTCGCGGAGGTACCCAATGTCCCCGCCAGGACTCGAACCTGGGGCCTACTGCTTAGGAGGCAGTCG
>JAPPNO010000022.1 GCA_028873845.1 Gemmatimonadota bacterium
ACAGCCCCTCGGTGTTCTCGCGGATCAGCACCAGGTCGATGTCCTCGTAGCGCCCGCCCGGCAGGATGGTGCGGACCGGCCGCACGTTGGCGAAGAGGTCGAATTCCTTGCGGATGGCCACGTTGACCGAGCGGAAACCGGATCCGGACGGCGTGGTCAGCGGCCCCTTGAGCGCGACCCGGTTGGCCTGGATCGAATCGAGCGTCTCCTGCGGAAGGGGACTGCCCTGGTACCTCAGCGCGGTCTCGCCCGCCACCCGCTCGTCGTAGTCCAGCCGCGCACCCGCCGCGTCGAGCACCTTCAGCACCGCGGCGGTGACCTCCGGCCCGATCCCGTCGCCGGGAATCACAGTGACGGTCACCCCTCGCCCCCCTCCTCGAAATCCAGCGCCGCCGAGTTGATGCAGTACCGCATTCCCTCCGGCCCCGGCCCATCCGGAAACACATGCCCCAGGTGCGCGTCACAGCGGCTGCACACGACCTCCGTGCGCCGCATGAAGAAGCTCCGGTCGTCCTTCTCGCCCACATGCCCCTCGGCCGCCGGACGCGTGAAGCTCGGCCACCCGGTCCCCGAGTCGAACTTGTCGGCGGACTCGAACAACGCCTGCCCGCAACAGACGCACAGATACGTGCCGTCCTCCTTGTGCGCCCAGTACGCGCCGGTGAAGGCCCGCTCCGTACCCCCCTTGCGGGTGACCTTGAACTGTTCCGGCGTCAGCACCCGGCGCCATTCGCGATCGCTCCTGCGGACCCCGGTCACATCCGGATCGGCGGTCTTCTTCATATCAGGTATCCTCCGTCGACGGGAATCACCGCGCCCGTAATATGGCGCGAAGCCTCGGAGCACAGGAACAGGATGACCGAAGCGACGTCCTGCGGGTCGCCCAGGCGGCCGAGCACGCTCCGCTCCCGGGCCCGGTCCAGGATCTCGGCCGGCACGCGCTCGGTAAGCTGAGTGGTGCGGATGTACCCGGGGGCCACCGCGTTGACGTTCACGTTCGCGGACCCCAGTTCCAGCGCCGCGCTGCGGGTGAAGCCGATCAGCCCGGCCTTCGTCGAACAGTAGTTCACCAGCCCGAACTCGCTGGACAGGCCGTGCACGGAAGACACGTTGACGATCTTGCCGAACTCCTGCGCCCGCATGATCGGGGCCGCCGCCCTGGTGCAGTAGAAGGCCCCCGAGAGATTGGTGTCGACCACGGACCGCCACTCCTCGTCGCTCATGCGCCAGAGCGCCCGGTCGCGCCCGATTCCCGCGTTGTTGACCAGGAAGTGCAGCCCGCCGAGCCGGTCGCGGGCCTGTGCGATGAACGCCGCCGCCTCGCCGGGCTCCCGCACGTCGGCCGCCCGCGCGAAGACCCGCACGCCCGCCCCCTGGAGCATCTCGCACGTCACCTCCGCCATCCTCCGGCTGTCTTCACCGGTGTCCAGGTAGTTGAAGGCGACGTGGGCTCCGCCTTCCGCGAAAGCCCCCACGACCGCGCGCCCGATCCCGCTGGAACCCCCGGTCACCACCGCCACCCGTCCCCGCAGCGAGTCGGTCCCGGCCTCCGTGTCGGGAGCCTCCTCCGTCTCCATTCGGCTCAGGAGCTCGTCGACCGCCTCGCCGATCCCGGCCTGTCCGGAAGACGCCTGCGCGCTCCCCTCCCGCCCCTCGCTCACCCCGGGCCCGCCATGTGCTTGATCGACCGCCCCTCGACCAGGAACACCACGTCCTCCGCGATGTTGGTGGCCAGGTCGCCGATCCGCTCCAGGTTCTGCACGACCAGGATCATCTCGAGCCCGGGACTGATGTAGCGCGGCTGCTCCAGCATGTACGACACGATGATTCGAAAGGCCGAGCGGCGCAGGTCGTCCACGCGCCGGTCGCGCGCGATGACGAGTCGGGCCTTGTCCACGTCGCGGGTCACCATGGCGTCCAGCGCGTCGCCGAGCATGCCGCGAACCTGCCCCCCGATCTCGCCGATCTCGAGGATGTCGGGCAGCGGCGGGTGCCGGGTGATGCGCAGGCTCGCCTTGGCGATGTTGACGGCATGATCCCCGATCCGCTCGATGTCGTTCGACGCCTTGAGCGCGACAAACACGAGCCGCAGATCGCCCGCCATCGGATGCCGCAGCGCCAGCAGCTCGAGCACCCGCTCGTCCATCTCGACCTCGAGCTCGTCGATGCGGTCGTCGGCCGTCCGCACCCGCCGCGTGATCTCGGGGTCCCGCGCGGCCAGTCCCTCCATGGCCGTGCGCACCAGCTCCTCGGCCCGGCCGGCCATGTCCAGCAGCAGCTGCTGCAGGCGGTCGAGTTCGCCCTCGAAGGGGCCGCGAATCGGGAGCGGGTCGGTCATTCGATCCGGCCGGTCAGGTAGGATTCGGTACGACGGTCGCGCGGGTTGGTGAACAGCGCCTCGGTTGGACCGTACTCGATCAGCTCGCCTCCGGCCAGATAGGCGGTGAAATCGGAAAGGCGCGCGGCCTGTCTGCGTCCGTGCGTGGCCAGCACGATGGTGTGGTCCCGCCTGAGCGAATGGATGAGGGACTCGATGCGGGCCGTGGCGGCGGGATCGAGGGCCGAGGTGGGCTCGTCCAGCAACAGCACTTCGGGTTTCAGTGCCAGCGTCCGCGCGATGCACAGACGCTGCTGTTGCCCCGCCGACAGTTCCATGGCGGGCCGGTCCAGATCCTCGGCCACCTCGGACCAGAGGCCTGCCGCGACGAGCACCTCCTCCGCCAGCTCCTGCAGCTCGCCGGCATGGCCGCCGGCCCGGGGACCGAACACGACGTTGTCGAAGATGGAGCGCGGGAAGAGGGTGGCCTGCTGGAACACCATGCCGATGCGGCGGCGCACTTCGACCGGATCGACCTCTTCACCGTGCAGATCGACGCCGTTGAAACGAACCGTCCCGGTGGTCGTCACGCCGGGCACGAGTTCGTTCATGCGGTTGAAGGCGCGCAGCAGCGTGGTCTTTCCACCCCCCGACGGACCGATGACCGACACGACCCGTCCACGGGGGACCTCGAGCGTGACGCCGGCCAGCGCCGTTCGGCCGCCGAACCGCACGGTGAGGTCGTCGGCGGCAAGGGCGGGGACCTCGGCGCGGGGGGCGGACACGGCACTCACGTGGAGACTCCCCGCAGGCGGCGGCGAACGGCGAGCGCCACCAGGTTCACGACGAGCAGTACGAGCAGCAGGGCGACGCCCGCACCCGCGGCCGCCGCCGCGAAGTCCTGCTGCGAACGCGCGCTCCACGCGAAGACCTGGGTCGGCAGCGAGGTCAGCGGGTCGGCCGGGGAGCGCGGGGCGAAGGTCATGAACGAGACGGCGCCCAGAACCAGGAGCGGGGCCGCCTCGCCGACCGCGCGCGTGAGCCCCGCGCAGCTGCCGGTGACGATTCCGGATGCGGCGGCCGGGAGCACCTGGCCGCGCACGACCTGCCACCGCGTCGCGCCCATGCCGTAGGCGGCCTCCCGGAGTCCGCGAGGCACCGCGCGAATGGCCGTCCGGGCCGTGACGATCACCGTGGGAAGCGCCAGCGCGGCCAGGGTGCACCCGCCGGCCAGGAGGCTCGGGCCCATGCCCAGACCCCGCACGAAAAGGGCGAGCCCCGCCACCCCGTACACCACCGGCGGCACCGCAGCCAGGTGCGCCGCCACCTTGCCCACCACCGCCGCCGCACCGCCCCGGGACGCGTACTCTTCGAGGTAGACCGCCGTGCCGACGCCGACCGGAAAGGCGAACGCGGCCGTCAGCACCGCCAACCACAGCGTCCCCGCCAGCGCCGGCCCGATCCCCGTGCGGTCCGCCATGCGGGACGATGGATCGAACAGGAAGGCGAAGTCGAGGACGCTCCACGCCTTGACCGCCAGCACCCCGGTCACGGTGAGGAAGGCGGCCGCAACCAGGCCGGCCACCACACCACACGCCGTGCCGACCCCGTCGCGGCGGCGGTTCGGGCCCCTCACCCCGCGTCCCCCGCACGCGTGCGCGAGATTAAGAAGCTGCCCGTGGCGTGGAGTCCCCAGGTGACCGCGACCAGAACCGCGCTCACCGCAAAGAAGGCCCCGTACCGGACCGTCCCCGAGGGAGCGTCGCCCAGGCTCGACTGCGCGATGAAGGCGGTGAGCGTTCGCAGGCCCTCGAGCGGACTCCAGGCGAGCTGCGTCTGGTTGCCCGCCGCGAGTGTCACGATCATGGTTTCGCCCGCGGCCCGCGCCGTCGCGAGGAACACGGCCGCGACGATCCCGGGGAGTGCCGCCGGAACCAGCACCCTCGCCACGACCCGGCCCCGGCCGGCACCCAGCGCGAGTCCCGCCTCCATGAGCGCCCTCGGCACCGACCTGAGCGCGCTCCGCGTGAACACGATCACCGTGGGAAGGATCATGAGACCCACCGCAAGACAGGCGGACATGGCGTTGAATGCCTCGGTGCCGGGCCAGAGGGTTCGGAGAATCACCGGGGTCACGAAGGTGAGGGCGACGTAACCGAGGATCACGGTCGGGACCGCGGCCAGCATCGTGGTGACCCCGGCCAGCACCCGCTCCGTCCGGACTCCGGCGTAGTGCTCCATGTAGACGGCGGTCATCAGCCCGGCCGGAACCGCGAAGACCGCGGCGCCCACGGTGATCTGCGCGGTCGCGGCGAGCAGCGGGAGCACGCCGAAGCGCGGCTCTTCGGCAAAGGGGGTCCATGCCGCCTCGGTGAGGAAGCGCCCGGGCGACACGGTGCCGAAGAAGCGCACCGTCTCCACACCGAGAACCCCCACCACCGCGACGAGGGCCGCCGCGGTCACCACTGCGCAGGACAGGAACACGGGCCGCGCCAGCCGGTCGCCCGGCCCCCTCGGAGCCCGGCGCTTCAAGGAGAGGCCGGCCGCCTTCACGACGAGCCCTCCACCGCCGCGGCCAGCCGCGCCAGACTCCGCTCGTATTCCCCGGGCGGGAGCGGCGCATACCCCATCTCCCCGGCCAGCGCACGGCTGGCGGAGACGTAGTGAACCACGAATCTGTACATGTTGCTGTACGTATTGTTGTACATATCGGAGGTGTAGATGTACAGGTCGCGGGCCAGCGCACCGTAGCTGCCATCTCCGATCGTCGCCGGCGTGGGGTGCTCGCAGCCGAATCCCGTGTCCACCGCGAGCGCGCGCACCCGGTCCTCGTTCGCCGCGTAGCTGGCCGATCCCAGATACCCGAGCGACCAGCGGTCGCCGGCGACGCCGCGGGCGATGAGGTGGTCGTCTTCGGTCTGGTAGTGGTCGGCGCGGCTGGCGCCGGCGCGTCCCATGACCACGGCGGTGAAGAAGTGGTGGGTGCCCGAAGCCGTGCCGGGCCCGAAGCGCCGGATCCTCTCGGCGGGCAGCCCCGGTCTCAGGTCGCGCCAGGTCGTGACGCCGCTGCCGGGTTCCCAGAGTCGTCTCAGCTCGGGCAGCGTCAGGCAGCGGACCTCTTCGTTGCCGGCGTTCACGACGACAGCCACGCCGTCGCGCGCAACGGGAATGGCCAGATAGCCCGTCCCCGCGTCCAGGCAGCGCTCCGCTTCGGCGGACGTCATGGGACGCGAGGCGCCGGCGATGTGGATTTCGCCCTCGCACAGACGCCGCAGCCCCCCCGCCGTGCCCGAGACGCGGACGACGATGCGGGATCCGGGGTGCTCGCGCGCAAAGTCCTCGGCCACCGCCTCCGAAAGCGGGTACAGGCTGCTCGACCCGCCCACCACCAGGACGGAATCATCGTCCGCCTCATTGGGCGAACACCCCGCCAGCAGCGCCGAGAGCAGCGTCAGCGCCACCGCCGTCCGCGGAAGAGGCCCCACCGGACCTTGACGGGTCACGACTTCGCCCGGACCAGGCCGCCGGCCGATCGCAATCATCTCGAAGTCGCCCCCGCCACCACGCCGCGGTGGAGCGGAACGCTGAAGGTGATGGTCGTCCCCGCGCCCCACGCGCTCTCCGCGCGCACCTCGCCCCCCATGCTCGAGACCAGGTGGCGCACGATCGCCAGCCCCAGCCCCGTCCCCCCCTCCTGCCGCGACCTGGCCGCATCCACCCGGTAGAAGCGCTCGAAGATCCTGGACAGCGAGGCGGCCGGAATGCCCGCGCCGTTGTCCTTCACGGCCACCACCACATGGCCGCCGCGCGAGCCGATCTCCACGCCGATGCGCCCCCCGCCCTCCGGCACGTACCTGAGCGAGTTCTCGAACAGGTTGCGAAAGATCTGGTACACCGCCGCTTCGTCCCCCACCGCCCCGCCCGCGCCCGCGATCTCGAACTCGACGCCGCGCCGCCCCGCCGCGGCCTCCTGTTCCCGCCACGCGGCCCGGGCCACCCGATCGATCTCCACCCGCTCCCGCGCCGGACGCCACTCGCCCGACTCGTAGCGGGACAGGTCGAGCAGGTCGTCCACCAGGCGCTGGAGCCGCACAGTGTTGCCCTCGATCGACGCCAGAAACCTGCGCCGGAGATCCGGGGGGAGACCTTCGTCCATGACCGTTTCGGCGGCGGCCCGGATCACGGTGAGCGGGGTCTTGAGTTCGTGCGACGCGTTGGCCACGAAGTCCGAACGGACCGCCTCCAGGCGCCGCATCTCGGTCACGTCCACAAGGAGGACCACCGAACCGCCCCCCGTGCCCATCTTGGTGCGGACCTCCAGTTCGCGCCCGCCCACCGTCACCTCCAGACGCCCCTGGGGCCGAACGACCGACGCCTCCAGGAGGTCGCGCAGCACCGGATCGCGCACAATCGACCCGACCGGCGCGAAGGGCGGCACGTCGGCCACGCCGAGGAGCTGCTGCGCAGCCGGATTGATGCGCAGGATCCGGGCGTCGCTGGTCAGCGCCATCAGCCCCTCGGCCACCTCGTCCATGAGCTGCGCCAGTTCGTCGCGTTCCCGCGACACCCGCGCCACCTGCTCCTCGACTTCCGCCCTGACCCGGTTCGCCGACGAGGCCAGCCGGGCCAGTTCGGTCACGCCGGACAGCTTGACGCGCGAACCCGGGGACCGGCCCGCCGCCAACCGGGCAAGCAGCCGCCTGACGTCGCCGAGCGGTCGCGTGACCGAGCCCGCGGCCCGGTGTGCCAGCACGAGGAACACCAAGCCGCCGGCCAGCACGCCGGCGCCGACCAGGTGCGCGACCCGGGCGGCCGCGGCGCGCATCGGGCCGACGGGATCGCCGAAACGGATCACCACCGGCTCTCCCTCCCGGTAGAGGCGGGTTGCGGCGAAGAGATAGCGCTGTCCGTCCATGAGGCTGGTGCGACGCGACGAGCCCGCGGCGCGAAGCAGCGCTCCCCGCACCTCGCTGCGACCGCTCCGGTCGGACAGCGTGTCCGCCGCGGCCGGGCCGAGATCCGAATCGGCCAGCAGCGCCGACTCCCCGTCGAAGACGCTCACCCGGTATCCGGTGGCGAGGGCGAGGGCCCGGGCGACGCTGTCGAGAGGCAGGCCGCGGGAGGCGCGCAGTTGCCCGGCGCCCAGCTCGGTGGCAGAGGCGAGGCGCCGCTCGCCCTGGTCGTAGATGGCACCCTCCGCCGCCCGGCGCGCCACCACCCAGGCCGCCGCCGCGATCATGACCACCGCTCCGGCGGCCAGGGCGGCGGCCGCCGAACGAAGCGGAATCCTCACGGCCGATGCCGGCACCGGCACCCGGCGTCCGGCGTCAAGCGGCCGGCTCCGCCCCGGCCCCGTGCACGATGTTCAGCACTTCGTCCTCCGTCAGGGTGTGGTCCGATTTCTTGGCCCTCGCAAAGATCCGCCGGCAGAGCGCCGTGTCGTCCGAATCGTAACCCCGCCGCGCGAGCCAGTACCTGACGTTGGAAATGCCCGACATCGGCCCGATCTCGATCTCCTGGCGCCGGCCCACCATGGCGGCCGGGACTCCGGAGTAGACACGGTCGGCCAGCCAGTTGGCCCCCTTCGCCTGCGCCTTGACGATCGCGGCCGCATGGACGCCGGTGGCGGTGCGGAAGGCATCGTCCCCGAGCACGGGGTAGTTGCGGGGGAGGGGCACGCCGCATTCGCGGGACACCAGTTCGCAATAGTCGGCCAGCCGGGTGAGATCGGCGTCGTGCACGCCGGCCAGCGCAAGGTTGACCAGGAGCAGGTCCATCTGGACGTTGCCGACGCGCTCGCCGATTCCCATCGCGGTGGCGTGGATGCGGTCCGCTCCGGCTTCGATGGCGACCAGGGCGTTCGCGAGTCCCAGTCCCCGGTCGCGGTGACCGTGCCAGTCGATCTTCACGTTCGCGCCGGACGGGTCCACGATCTCCCGCTTGACGAAACGGATCAGGGACCTGACCCCCGAAGGGGTGGCGTGGCCCACGGTGTCCGAGAGGCAGATTCTGCGGACCCCCCACCGGATGGCGTTGCCGTAGAGGGCCTTCAGCGTCTCCCCGTCCGCCCGGGTCGTGTCCTCGGTGACGAACATCACCGGCAGGCCCTCGCGCACGGCGAAGGAGACCGATTCCTCGGCCGTGTGCAGCATTCCGTCTATCGTCCACCCCTCGGCGAAGAGCCGGATGGGGGAGCTGCCGATGAAGGCGCACACCTCGATGGGGACGCCGGTCCGCTGGGAAATCCGCGCTGCGGGCTGGACATCGGCCAGCACGGTCCGCACGGCGCAGTTGGCCGTGATCGACAGCTCGGCGTCGCGGATTTCCTCGCAGAGGCGGGTGATGTCGGCGATAGCCCGCGGACCCGCGCCGGGAAGGCCGATGTTCGCCGTGTGGATCCCCAGTTCGTCCATCATGTGAAGCAGCTCGATCTTGGCGCCGACGGGCGGATCGGTGACGGACGGGGATTGCAGGCCGTCACGCAGCGTCTCGTCGTCCAGCTCGACGTGACGCCCCCACGCCAGCGTCTCGAATTCCTCCACATTCCAGTCGTGAACCAGCGGACCGTCGTTCATGGGTGCTCCGATCTCCTGTTGGCCGGGTCCGTCGGTCCCGCGGCGCGGCCGGCCCGGCCGCCGCATCGCCGCCGCACCCGCAACCGCACCGCAAGACCGTTTCAAGATTGCCATACCCCGTCATCCGGGGAAAGAACCCGCGCGTGACCCGGCACGCCGGAATCCCTCCGTCGGTTGACCTCGGACACGGGTTTCGACCAGCTTTCCAGACATGTGGAAGGGATTCACCGAACGCGCGGCCCGCACCAGCCCGGACAGCGCCGACCCCGTTCTGGCGGGTCGCACCTACGCCATACCCTTTGATCCGGTGTGGAATGCCGCGCTGGAAATCTCCAGCGGTGGACTGAAGGGGTGGGAGCTGGTCAGCGCCGACGACCAGCTGGGCGTGATCCGCGCCGATGTGCGGGGTCCGTGGCTCCCGCTGGAGGCCAACGTGCTGGTCTCCGTGGTCCTGGACCCGAACGGCCAGACGCGCGTCGACATGTCGGCCCTGGGCAACCACCGGGGGGGAGACCTCGGTGTGAACTACCGCAGGATCAGACGGTTCTTCGAATCGCTCGACCTTTCCCTCGATGCCCGGCCCGGGCAGATTCTGGAACCGCCGTCGTCGGCGCGGCATGCGGCCTGACTTTCTGCGGGAGAAACGCACGACGCAATCCCGCGCGCCCGTCTCCACGCTCCTGGCTGCCGCGTTCCTTGCGGGCGCGGCCTGCTCCCAGGGCGGATCGGATCCCGGCAACGCCGATGCGGCCACCGTCGCGGGTTCCGGCGGGGGAGAGACCGCGGGTTCCGAGAGCGCTTCCGGAACCGTCTACCGGCGTTCCATCGTCTTTATCGATGTCACGAACGAGACCACCATGTTCGTGCCCTGGGACTTCGAGAACCGCATCGAAAACGACACCGTGCGGCACGTGCTGCAGGGCTGGCTCGGACGGGGCGGCGAGTGGGCCCGGTTCGCCGACGAACAGTGGGGCACGCCGCTGACCCGGACGCCCTGGCGGATCCTGCCTCGTGGTGCCACGCGCATGGTGATGGGGCTGAACGACGTGCTGCGCGAGATCTACTACAGGGAAGGCATCGCCGACCTTTCGGTGCGGCCCGGAGAGGTCATCGCGGAGTGGAGCGGGCAGCGGGGCGACACCTACCGGCTGCTTCACGGCTTTTCGCGCCTGTCCGAAGTGGAGTACCCCGGGCTGGTGGTCGACGTCTACGCGCCGGGAACCGACGGTTCCGACCAGCCCTCCGAGTGGATGCTGCTCATCGGCGACGGTCCGCTCTACCTGTTCCTCTCCGACCTGGACGGCAGGGGAACGGCGCGCGCCTGGGGACTGGACGATTCCGAAGAGATGTCCTGGCCCACCGTGACGCTTACATGGGGCGAGACGCGGAGCTTCGAGCGGGCCCGGCGCGACATTCCGTTGCTCTGGCGTTTTCGATCCGGCGACGGTGAGCTCATGGGTGAAGTCGAGCCCGTGAGCAGCCACCTCCAGGCCATCCCGGGGGAGGACCCGATCCGTCCCGTGCTCGGAGTCCACGAAGTGGCCGGCCAGATCTCGGTCGGCGGGACCCGGGTGGCCGTGAAGGGTTTCCTGCGCCACTCCCAGCGATGACGAGCGAAGTGATCATCAAGGCGATCGTCACGGTCCTGGCCGGAGCGGTGGCGGGGGGCCTCACCAACACGGTAGCGATCTGGATGCTCTTCCACCCCTACCGTCCCCCGTCGGTGGCCGGACGCCGTCTCGGCTTTTTCCACGGCGCCATCCCCAAGAACCAGCCCCGGCTCGCCTCGGCGATCGGACGCGCGGTGGGTACCCGCCTCCTCACCGAGGACGACCTCACCGAGGTGCTGGGCAAGCCCGAATTCCGCGAAGCCTTCGACGAGGGGCTGTCGCGCTTTCTGCACGAACTGCTCGAGGTCGAACGCGGTTCGCTCAGCGAGCTCCTCGGGCCGGCGGTCATGGAGGAAGTCGACGCCATCGTCGGAGAAGTACTCGATCACACGGCGGACCGGATCGGGAGCTTCGTGCATTCGGAGGCCTTCGAGGAATCCGTGGAAGGGCGGGCCAGCGCACTGGCGGACCTGCTGGACGACGAACCGGTCGGCGACCTCCTGACTCCCGCGCGGGAGGCCCGGATCACGGAGTCCGCCGAGGAGTGGATCGACGGCGCCGTCACCGGCGAGCCCTTCCGCGAAATGGTCGGGAAGTACGTGCGGCGCGGTTCGCGGAAGCTGCTCCAGGCCGACCTGACGATCGAGGACATGCTCCCGCCCGGCGTGGCCGGGACGCTGGAACGGGCGGTCGAGGGCTACGTGCCGCTGGCGATCCAGCGCCTGGGATCGGTCCTGGACAGGCCCGCGGCCCGCAAGCGCCTGCAGCGCGCCGTGCAGGACGTGCTGCAACGGTTCATGCACGACCTCAAGTTCCACCAGCGTGTCGTGGCCCGCCTGGTCATGACCGAGGACACCGTCAAGAAGGTCATGAGGACCCTCGAAGTGGAGGGGGCCGAGCGGATCAGGAAGATGCTCCGGGAACGTCCGCTCAAGGAGGCGATGGCCAGCGGAATCAGCGAAGCCATCACCGATTTCCTGAGCCGTCCCGTGAACGAGGTCTTCGGCGACCCGGACGACGAGTCGGTGATCAGGGCCTGCAACACGATCGAGTCGTGGATCGTCGACCTCGCGCGCGACCCGGACACCCGTGCCTACGTGACGCGCACGCTCGAGGCGGGGCTGGCCCGCGCCTCCAGCGGCACCTGGGGAGACCTGCTGGGCGGCATTCCCCCCGAACGGATCTCGGAGTGGATCGTGAGGGCCGCCCGGAGCGAAATCGCCGACAGGGCCTACCGCCAGGGGGCTCGCGCGCTGGCCACGGCGATCCTTGAGCGGTCCGTGGGAAGGCCGGGACGGTTCCTGCCCGAGGGCGCGATCCCGAAGATCGAAAGGGCTCTGAGCGAACCGCTGTGGGAGTGGCTTCAGGCCCAGATACCGTCCGTCGTGCAGCGGCTGGACGTGGCCGCCCGCGTGGAAACCAAGGTGCTGGAACTGCCGGTCGAGAGGATGGAGCAGATGGTTCGCGGGGTCACCGAACGGGAGCTGAGGATGATCATCTACCTCGGCTACGCCCTGGGCGCCACCATCGGCGGCATCATGGTTGTGGTCGATTCCCTTTTCGGGTAGGCGCGCGACGGCTGTCCGCGCCGCCCGGCGGCTTCCTCGTCGGCGCGGCGGTGTGGAAGTAGCGCCGCGAGCGGCGGCGGTCGGAGGCACGCGGCTCCTTCCTGAGGAAGCCCAGGGGGGTGAAGTACCGTTTCGCGCGCCGGCTTATCGTGGTCGGACGCGAGAGGTCCCGTTCAAGCTGATCCAGTTCCCCCTTGTCGTGCACCTCGGAAGAACTCCCGGAGGTGTGGACCTTCCACCGCCGGCCCCTGGCAGCGCTGGGCCCGCCCTTTCCGGGCAGACCGAGCAGGATCCCCAGCGCCAGAGCCAGTATCCCGACGAGAACCGTGCCGAGGGTGATCGTCACCGGCCCGCCGCCTCCGCCGGGCCACCCCCGCCTTCGAGGCGCTTCCGTGCCTCGGCCAGGTACCCGGTTTCGAGTCCGATCAGGTGCGAGATCTTTCTCATGATGTGGTCCTCCCTGGCGGCGAGTTCGCCGTCGGCAAGCACCACGCCCCACATCGCCTCGGCGAGCACCAGCTTCTGCCCCGTGGAATAGTGCGCCTTGATCAGGTTGGTGAAGCCCCACAGGTCCACGCTTCCCCGCCTCTCCTCCTCGGCCAGAACGATCAGCTCGTCGGCCGCTTCGCTCTTCAGTCCGAAGTGCCGCCGCACCAGGGCCCGCAGGTGCCTGCGTTCGTTCCGGCTGAAGAAATCGTCGGCGTTGGCGACCTCCAGCAACAGGGCGCAGGCGGCGATGCGCAGCTCCGCCGGGCCGGGCCCGCCCTCGGCCTCGTCCGCCGGAGGGGCCATCTCACGATCGAAGAAGGACTTGATCCGGTCTATCATCTCTGCGCTGTTCCACGGGCCTGTCCCAGGCACCTAGCCACACTCCTCTTCCACCCACCGAAGATAGGCCGGAGTGCCGTCCACCACCTCCTGCACGAGGAGTTCGGGGACTTCGTACGGATGAAGCGCCTGGGCTCGATCGAGGACTCGCGGAACCAGCCGCCGCAGCGTCTTCAGGATCACCACCACCTCCTCGTCGCGATGCACGGCCCCCTTCCAGCGATACAGGCTCTCCACCCCCGGTACCATGTTGCCACAGGCGACCAGCCTCTCGTCCAGGAGACTGCGGACGACCGTCTCCGCCGCGTCCATGGTGGGTGTCGTCATGAGCACCGTCACCACCGCGTCGTTGTCTGATATCACAATGGTATCATGTTGATATCACGGCGTGAAAACCGTCTGCTGAACCGACTCGGGACGGTAGAACGAATCGATCAGATCCGCGTACTTCGCGGTCACCGCCCGGCGCCTCACCTTCTGGGTCGGCGTGAGGGTGCCGTCCTCGACCGTGAAGGCCTCGGCGATCAGCCCGATCTTCTTCGGCGTCTCGAAACGGGCCAGGTCGCGGAGTTCGCCGAAGATCTCGTCCTGCAGCAGTGTCCGGCAGCGGGAGTCCTCCAGCAGGCCCGCCCCGTCCGAGGCGTCCAGCCCGGCTTCACCGGCCCAGCCGCCCAACCGCTCGAAGGCGGGCACAACGAGCACCGAGACGAACTTGCGGCCCTCGCCGATCACCACCGCCTGATCGACGAAGGCGTTCTTCTTGAGCATGTTCTCGATCAGCTGGGGCGCGATGTACTTCCCGCCCGAGGTCTTGATCAGGTCCTTCTTGCGGTCCGTGATCTTCAGAAAACCGTCACTGCTGAGCTCGCCGATGTCTCCGGTGCTGAACCAGCCGTCGTCCGAGATCACCTCGCTCGTCATCTCGTCCAGCCCGTAGTAGCCCTTCATGACCTGCGGACCCCGGACCAGGATCTCGCCGTCATCGGCGATCCTGATCTCGGTTCCGGGCACCGGCCGACCCACGGTTCCCACACGGAAGTGCTCGAAGGTGTTCACGTTGGTGACGGGGGACGTCTCGCTGAGACCGTACCCTTCCAGGATCGTGATTCCCGCGCCCAGGAAGAACCGGTTGATTTCGGGCGCCAGCGCCGCGCCGCCGCTGACGAAGAAGCGCAGGCGGCCGCCCACCGCCGCCCGGATCTTGGAGAAGACCAGCCGGTCGGCGAGTCCGTACCTGAGCTTCAGGAGGAATGACGGCGCCGTACCCGCTTCCCTGTGAAGCGCGACCCGCCGCCCCACTCCCGTCGCCCACCCCACCAGCTTCCCCTTCACGCCGGTCGCGCTGACGACTTTCTGGTAGACCTTCTCGTAGAGGCGCGGAACCGACACGAGAACGGTCGGCCTGAGCACCTTCATGTCCTCGGCCACGGTGTCGATCGCACCGTGGGTGATGGTGCACCCCCCGGCGAAGAACATGTAGTCGACCATGCGCTGCAGAACGTGCGACAGGGGCAGGAACGAGATGCTCACATCGCCGGGGGACACCGCCAGTATCTGTCCCGAGGCCCAGATGTTCGACGCGACGTTGTTGTGGGTGAGCATGACGCCCTTGGGCCGGCCGGTGGTGCCCGAGGTGTAGATCATCGTCGCCACGTCGCCGGGTTCCGCCGCCTTCGCCGCGGCTGCGAAATCGTCCGGGGTTGCGCCGTCGCCGCGCGCCAGGAAATCGTCCCACGAGACGGCTCCGCCATCCGCGGCCGAACCGTCGAAGACGACGATCCGGATTTCGCGGGTCAGCCCCTTCGCGGCCTCGCGCACCTTCTCCAGCTGCTCCGCATCGGACACGAAGACGAGCGCCGCCCCCGAGTCCTCCAGGATGTACGCGACCTGGTAGGCCGGCAGCGTGCTGTAGATGGGCACGTCGACCACGCCCGCGCACAGGCACGACCAGTCCGCCAGCGCCCACTCGGCCCTGTTCTCCGAAAGGATGGCCGCGCGGTCGCCCCGTTTCAGCCCCGATCGGGCCAGCGCCGCCGCGCCCCGCCGCGCCTGGTCGCGCACCTGGTTGTAGGTGAAGGTGCGCGCCGCCGCGCCCGTGACGTTGTAGGCCTCGTGGTCGCCGAGCCGTTCGACCGTGTCGAGGAAGAGCTCGACCAGGGTGCCGGTCGGGACGTCGGCCGGGGTCGCGTAGTAGTCGATCTTGTCGGACATTTTCGGACTTATCCCCCTTCGATGACGGTCTCGAGGTCCAGATCCCCGCGCAGGGAGAAGAGGACCGAGCAGTACTTCTCGCGGGAGAGCTCGACCGCGCGTTCCACCTTCGAACGGCTGCCGGGCGGCACCCCCGTGACCGAGAAGATCAATTGGACGGCGCGGTAGTGGCGGGGCGGCGTGTCACGGCGCTCGCCGCGGGCGGTGACATCCAGGCTGTCGAAGGGGACCCGCCCCTTTTCGAGGATGACCTTGATGTCGATGGCCATGCACGCGGCCACCGCCGTGAGCACCAGGTCCATCGGCGACGGACCGGTGGCCGAATCGCCGTCCACGACGAGTTGCGGGCCGTCCGCGGGGCCTCCGTCGAACACCAGCCCCGAACCGGTCCAGGAAAGCCGAACTTCCTTGTCCGCCTTCATGATTCAGGCCTCTTCGGGCTCCGGTTCCTCCTCCACCCCGCCCTTGAGTTCCGCCAGCGTCTGGCGCGCATGGTTCACATGATCCTGCGCCTCGGAGTCGGTCGGGGCATTCGCGAGGAAGGCCTCCAGGTGCCCGGCCGCCCCGGACGAGTCCTCGCGCCGCAACAGCAGAAACGCCAGACCGTAGTGGGCCCCCGGAGCCTCCGGATTCCTGTGCAGGACGTGCCGGTAGGTCTTGACCGCCTCTTCTTCCATCCCGATGCGCGTGTAGGCGATCGCGATCTGCTGGAGGACGATGGGGTCCCCCGGCGTTTCCTTCAGCGCCAGCCGCAACGAGGTGAGCGCCTCGTGGAATTTCCCCTCCTGGGCAAGCAGGAGACCTTCTTCATAATAGTCGATCCGCTCGGCCCTTCCGGGCCCGCCGAAGATCTTGTTCCACAGTGACATGGACGAAGGTGACCGTACTCTGATCCGGGGTGCGGGGAACCGTTACGCCGACGTGGCGGAGCCGGTTACAAGGTATTGGAATCCGGGGCGAGCACCAAGGTGGCCCCGCATCTACTTCACGTCTCCCATCAGGCGCTTCATGAAGGGGCTGACGATGACCGCGACCAGGCCGCCCCCGCCGATGATCAGGGCGACGGACATGAAGAGCGGCGATGGTTCCAGGCCCTCGAGCCGCCCGGCCACCCGTCCGGCGATGAGGTTCCCGAGCGCGGCCGCCACAAACCAGACGCCCATCATCTGGCCGACCCGACTGCGCGGAGCCAGCTTGGTCATCGCCGACAGCCCGACCGGAGAAAGCGCCAGCTCGCCGACGGTGTGCAGGAAGTACATGACGACGAGCCAGGACGGCGAGACCGGAGAGCCCGGCGTCGCGTTGGCGGCGCCCCAGGCGATCACGAAGAAACCGGCCGCGAGACCCAGGAGCCCGAGGGCGAACTTCATCGGCACGGACGGGTTGGCCTGCCGGTTGGCCAGCCACACCCAGAACCACGCGAAGACGGGCGCCAGGATGATGATGAAGAGGGCGTTCACCCATGCGAACCAGCTGGCCGGGAACTCCCAGGATCCGATCGTGCGGTCGGTGAAGTCGCGGGCGAAGAGGCTGAGCGAAGTCCCGGCCTGTTCGAAGCCGGACCAGAAGAGCGCCGCCAGCAGGAAGAGCCAGAAGATCACCACGACTTTCTTGCGCTCTTCGGAGTCGTGGCCACCCCAGAACAGGACGTACAGGAAATAGACGCCCATGATCCCCAGAATGATGTAGGTCATGTACTCGGCAATACCGGCCAGGCCCACGGGGATCGTGCCGTTGGAAACCAGCAGTCCGAATGCGATCAGGGCCACGGCGATGGCGGTGCACGTACCGAAGAATGTCCGGCCGGTGCGGGCCACCGCCTCCGGAGTCTTGTCGGTACGCAGGATCCCGGCGTTCCCCAGATTGCGGTAGCCGCGCCGGAACTGGATCAGGCCGGCGACCATGCCTATCCCGGCGAGCGAGAACCCGAGGTGCCAGTTGTAGTTTTCGCCGAGCAGGCCGCAGAGCAGCGGACCGAACAGGGCGCCGATGTTGATCCCCATGTAGAAGATCGAGAACCCGGCATCGCGCCGCGCTCCTCCTTCGGGGTAGAGATCGGCCACCACCGCGCTCACGTTGGGCTTGAGGAGGCCCGTGCCGATGACGATGAGCACCAATCCCTGGAAGAAAGTGAACTGGGTCGGGATCGCCATGCTGAAGTGACCCGCCGCGATGATGCAGCCTCCGACGAAGACCGCCTTGCGCTGCCCCCACAACTGGTCCGCGACCCAGCCGCCCGGCAGGGCGAGCAGGTAGACGAAGCTCGTGTACAGCCCGTAGATGGCGCCCGCGGTCACGACATCGAAGCCGAGTCCCGGGTTCGTGCCGACCGTCACGCCGGTGAGGTACAGCGTCAGAAGCGCCCGCATCCCGTAGTAGGAGAATCGCTCCCACATCTCGGTGAAGAAGAGGATCGGCAATCCTCTCGGGTGACCCGGGAAAAGACCGGGCTCGAACTCGATCCCTTTTGGAGTCGACATGTGGGCCTCTGGGTGGGGGGAGGGCTGAATGACCGGATTGCGTCCGCCGGGCAAACTACGGTCCGGGCCGCCCGGGGGCGAGTGGGAACAGTCCGGCGCGGGTCAGGGCATCCGCCCCTCCAGGATCTTGCGCAACACCCCTGCGTCGATGTTGCCTCCGGACACGACCGCCACGACCGGACCCTCGCCGATCCCCGGCAACCCCTTCAGCGCGGCCGCGACCGAGGTCCCCCCCGCCCCCTCCGCCACCACGCGGCCGCGCTCGAACAGCACCCGGATCGCCGTGCACGCGTCCTCCAGCGAGACCACGCGCGACCCCGCGAGCGAGGCGCTCGCCAGCGGCCACATCTCGTCGAGCACTCGCGTCGAGCCGATGCCGTCCACGAAGGAGTGCGTGTGGCCAACCTCGACCGGGCAGCCCGCGTTCAGCGCCGCCGCGAAGGGCGCCGCGGTCTCGATCTCGGACGCGAAGACCGGCACGCCCGGGCGCACCGCCCCCACCGCCGCCGCGATCCCGCACGACAGCCCCCCACCCCCGTACGGCACCACGACCGCGCGCACATCGGGCAGGTCCTCGACGATCTCCAATCCCACGGTGCCGTTTCCCGCGATCACCGCCGGATCGGACACCGGATGCACGAAGTGCCCGTCTTCGGAGGGGTGGCCGTGGTCGCGCAGCACGTTCCACCATTCGTCGAAGGGAAGGGGCACCGCGGTCGCACCCAGCCGCGCGATGGCATCGAGCTTGTTGCGAGGCGCGGTTGCCGGCACCACCACGCGGCAGGGAACGCCCAGCCGGCGGGCGGCCAGCGCCAGTCCCTGCGCCATGTTGCCCGCGCTCCCCGTGTAGACGCCGCGCGCGATGAGCGCAGGATCCGCGAGCGCGAGTGCGTTGGTCGCGCCACGCACCTTGAAGGAGCTGATGGGCTGCAGGCACTCCAGCTTGACCCACAGCTCGCACGGCGCGCCGGGAACGTCCAGGGGCAGGAGCGGGGACCGGATGGCCGTCCCGGCGATGCGCGGGCGCGCGGCCCGGATCGCCTCCACGCCGATGGGGCCGACGGGCTTCACGGTGCGGATCGCAGGGCGGCCGCGACCCCCTCGGCGGCGCGGGCGATGCAGCGCTCGCCGATTGCGCGGCTCATGCCCCGGGCGTCGCCCAGCACACCGTTGGGCGTGACGGCGCGGAAGCCGTCCCGGAAGACCCGCTCGGCCACCGCTTCGCCGAAACCGGCCACGTAGCCGGGCGCGGCGAGATCGTCCCGTACCAGTTCGGGCCGTATGCACAGCATCTCGGAGCTTTCGGCGATGTCGGCGTGCCCTCCGACCCGGTCCGCCAACTGCGGCGCCACCTCGGCCACCGCCTCCTTCCAGAGCGCCACGAATCCGTGCAGATCGGTGTAGGCGCGGACCTCGCACCCGGGCGCGGCCGCCGCCCGCAGATCGTCCAGCATCGCCGCCAGCGGCTCGAAGTTGCCACCGTGCGAGGGGATGAAGTGCACCCTACGGAACCCGTGGCGCGCCAGGCTCACGGCGTAGTCCGTGCAGATCGCCTTCAGCGTGGAACGCCGGAGCGAGAGGGTGCCCGCGAAGCCCATGTGATGCTCCGAGCAGCCGACCCGGATGGTGGGCGCTACAAGGGTCTTGCCGAGCCGCCTCGCGACCTCGAGCGCCAGCCTGTCCCCGCGGGCCGCGTCCACCAGAAGCGGAAGGTGCGGCCCGTGCTGCTCGACCGCCCCCGCGGCCACCACGACCGACGTGAAACCGCGTGCGAGGAACCGTTCCACCTCGGGCCAGGTCATCTCTTCGATGAGAATCTGCTGGAGGGTCATGCGGGAAGGTACGACCCGGGCCGGCGGCGAGGCCAGCGAGGACGACAACCAATTCACGCCCCCGCGCATCTCACCAATGTTACGCCGGCAGCGGCCACACCCGCCGGTTCCTTCCGGGCCGGCCGGGTACCATGACGCGCCCCTGCCGGGACCTTGGACAGGTGCCGACGAAACACGGAGCCCGCATGGCCGTTTCCGATCTCCCCATCACCGAATCCGGCAGCGGGAAGCGCCGGACCGGGTCGACACTCGCGGATTTCCTCTACCCCAGGCCCGCCAGGCGCACCGTGGGGAGCATCTTCAAGTGGTGGGAGCGGAGACGGCTGGCGTACAACGCGATCATTTCGGTGGGCGGCGCCGTTTCACTGTCCGGCTTGTGGCTGGGACTTCTCCTGCTCGGCAATCCCGTGTCGCCGGGGTCCATTCTGACTCCCGTGATACCGGTGCTGCTGGCGGCCAACGCGTGCTACACGCTGGGGCCGATCGTCGAGAGCCTGGCCCACAGGCTCTGGGGCCGCGACGTTCTGCCGATCGGCCCTCATCTGTTTCGCGCCGGATTGATCTTCTCGGTGGGGCTGACCCTCGTGCTGCCGATGATCCTGATCGGCTTCCAGCTGGTGGTACGGCTCCTGCAGGCTCTGATCTGATCAGCACACGTCGTCGACCAGCGGCACGAAGCGCACCGCGCCGAGCTCCTCGCAGGTGAACCCACCCGCCCCCAAGCGCCGCTCCCGCACCAGCCGCTGCGTCGCCCACCGGCCGCCGACCGGCATCACCAGCCGTCCGCCAGTGTTCAACTGCTCCCTGAGCGCCCCGGGCACGCCCGGGCCGGCCGCCGCGACCACGATCGCGTCGTAGGGCGCGTGTTCGCGCCAGCCCCCGCTGCCGTCCCCGTGACGTACCTGCACATTGTCGCAGCCCAGTTTCCGCAATCTCCCGGCCGCGGTCTCCGCCAGCACGGCGTGCCGCTCCACCGTATACACCGCCTCCGCCAACCTGCCGAGCACGGCGGCCGCATACCCTGAACCGGTCCCCACCTCGAGCACCCGGTCGCGCGCGGCCACCTCCGCGGCTTCCGCCATCCACGCCACCACGTACGGCTGCGAGATCGTCTGCCCCTCGCCGATCGGAAGAGGGCCGTCCGCGTAGGCGCGGCGCTCCAGCGTTGCCGCCACGAACGCCTCGCGCGGCACGGCGGCCATGGCTTCGAGCACCCGCGGGTCGGAGATCCCGCGCCCCCTGATGTGGCGGCGAACCATGCGCCGCCTCGCCCTCCGGAGTCGCCTTTCGCGGCCCCTCAACGAACCCCGCCGGAAGCGGGCGCGTCCGGCCAGAAGTCGATGCCGCCGCTCTGGTGGCCGAGCTCGACCGTGGCCACGACCTCGAGCGTCTCCAGGTCGATCACGTCCAGGGTGCCGGGCACGGACCCCACCGACTCGTTCGTCACGAAGGCGTAGCGGCCGTCCGGACTGGCCACCACCCCATGCGTGACCGGCCGCGAAGTCTCCACCCGTCCGATCTCCACCCCCCTCTCCAGGTCGAAGACCGCAACCGCCTGCTCGCCCTTGAGCGTCGCCACCATCCGCGTGCCGTCCCCGGTCACCTCCAGGTTGTACGGCCCCTGCCCGGTGGCAAACCGGCGCGACACCTCCCAGCCGTCCGTATCGACCTCCAGGACCTCCCGGTTCCTGTTGCACGCCACGTAGACCACCCGGTTGGCGCGGGCACCCAGACCCGGCTCGACCCAGGTCGGGCTGCAAACGCGGCCGCCCATGCCGCCGTGGTGCTGCATGTCTCCGCTGATCACACCCTCGTGTCCCGGCGCGACCCCGAAACGGCCGGTCACCTCGAAGGTGCCCACGTCGATCTCGACCAACTGCTCGGAGTGCATGCACGCGGAGTACTGCTTCACCCCGTCGGGCCGAACACGGCTGCCGTGCGGCATGAGACAGGTCCGCACCCTGGTGACCTCGACCATCTCGGGCGTGTAGACGACCGAGATGTCCGAAGGGACCATGTCGCCGTGCAGGTTGAAGTTCGCGGCCAGCATGAACTGCCCGTCGGGCGTGATCCCCATGGTGGCGGGGAAGAGTCCGAGCCGGGTACGCGCCACCAGCGTGTCCGGGCCCGCGTGGAACTTCCACACGTAGCCGTAGGGGGTGCCGTGGGCGATCGTCACGTACCAGTGGCGGCCGTCCGGCGAGACGCTGAGTCCGTGCGCACCGTCGTTGTCGCCCGGCATGACACCGACGCCGATCTCGTTCTCGACCACCAGGCCCTCGCCGGGCGTAAAGGCCACGCGGCTGATCAGGTCGGAGGACTCGTTGGCGACATAGACCCGGTAGACGGGCGACTGGGCCTGCGCGTGCACCGGGCACACGAGCCCCAACCCCAGCAGCGCACCCGCAGCGAACCTCCTCACGACACAGGCGCCTTCCTCTTCGGCACCACCCTCACCACCCACAGCCCCGAGTTCAGGTCCGACACGAAAACGTGGCCCTTGAAAGGCTGCGGTCCCCACGCCATGGGCGAGTTCGCCACGTGCCCGTCCGGCGTCCCCGTCGGGAACCACGCGATCTCGCGTCCCTGCCGGTACAGGTCGCCCCTGAGTTCGCCCGACACGTCGACGACCCTGAGCCCGGCCTGGTAGTACGCCACGTACATCCTGTCGTCCTCGATCCACAGGTTGTGCGCTCCCGCCTCGGGGACCTCGTAGCGGGCGACTTCGCGCGGGTTCTCGGGGTCCTCCATGTCGAGCACGTGAATGAACCCGCGTGACCCGTCGCCCGGATGCCCGTTGCGCGAAATGCAATCCTCGCAGTCGAAGATCTCGTCGCCGACGAAGAGGTAGGTGTGCCCGTCGGCGTTCGTGTAGGGGAAGGCGACGTGCGTGTTGCCCTCTTCGTACGCGAAGCTGCTCACTTCGACCGGCGCGGTGGGCAGTCCGCCCCAGCGGCCGTCGCCCACGTCCAGGATGTACACCCCGTCGTTCCAGTAGGAGACATAGGCGAGCCCGTCGGCAACCCAGATGTCGTGCAGGTACTTGCCGGGCTTTTCGATCCCCCACCGCCCCACCTCCTCCACGTTGCGCGGGTCGGAGATGTCCAGGATATGCACATCGAGGGTGCCGTTGTGGATCGCGTAGAGGATGTCGCCCCAGAAGAAGACGTTGTGCACCCCGCCGCTCAGGTCCTTCGTGTAGGTGTCGGAGACGACCGGATGGGCGGGATCGGCGAGGTCGAGGACGACGATCCCGTTCTTGCGGTCCGACGCGCCCTCCCGCGTGATCACTGCCACGCTGGCATCGTAGTTCACCTTCACGTCGTTGACGACGCGCGCATCGACCTCGACGAAGTCGGTGAGGACGGGGTTTGCGGGGTTGGTGACGTCCCACGCGAGCATGCGCTGCCCGCCCAGGTGCGTCCCCGTGTAGACGTAGTCCCGTCCGTCCCTGCCGGTGAACGCCCATAGGTCCGAGGTGGGTCTGTCGGCCACCAGCCCCCGCCCGGTCACGACGACCTCGTGCTCCATCCCCCGCTCGACGACTTCGACCAGGGTCTGGCCGGTCCTCCCGGCCACCGTGGCGGTCACACGGTACAGTCCCGGACGCTCCGCGACGAAGGCCCCGTCCGGGTACACCGACGCACCCATGTCGGCGCGCGTCTCGAAGGAAGCCACCGTGTAGTCGGCCGGCGCCCCCTCCACCACTCCGCCCCCCGCGTCGCGGGCGGCCACCGAGTAGCGGAGCACGTCGCCCGTCCGCCCCCGTGACGGCCCGGTCACCTCGACCGCCTCAACCCGATTCTCCTCGACTTCGAAGGAGTACGTGCCCGTGACCCCGCCGTCCACGGTTGCGCTGATCGTCACCGCCCCGGGCCGAAGCGCCGTCACGAATCCGCGCGCGTCGACGGTGGCGAAGCGCCGTTCGTCACTGGCCCACTCGACCTCGACGCGCTGCCGCATCCCGCCGCCCGCGGTAAGGGCCCGGGCCTCCAGCCGGACCACCGCACCCGTGAGGAAGCGCACGCCCGGGTCCACGATCTCGACGGCCACTACCGGGGGTCCGACCACGGTCAGCGGCGCGGTGAAGGTCCGGATCTCGGGTGGTCCCGTGCCGCTGGCGGGCGGCGCCTGTATCGCCATGCGCAGCTCTGCGTCGCCCTCTCCCAGGCCCTTGATGTACCCCCCTTCCAGAATCGCGAAGCGGGAATCGATGTTGGCCAGAATCCGGACGCCGAGCACCGGGTTGCCCGCCGCGTCGTAGGCGACCATCTGCAGGTCGTCGCCCATCGCGAGCGAATCGCCGACTTCGACGACGATGTCGGCCGGCTCGGCGCGCACCTCCGCGACCCGGGCCCCGATCTGGACGGCGGGGGTGTATCCCGGAGCGGGCGTGGGAGTCCCGGGGGGTTCGGCGGGGGCGCTGTCCGGCGGCGGAGTCTCGGGCTGGACCACGGGCGCGGCGGGAGGCGGTTCGGAGGGAGGAGGCGGTCGCGAAGGGTCGATGGTCGCCCGTGAGGTGCTTCCGGTGCAGCCCGCCACCAGGAGGACCATGGCCAGTGCGGTCTTCCTCATCTCCAGCCCGTTTGCCGATCTGAGCATTGCAACCCTCTCCGAAGTCGTGACTGTATACTGCGCTTTACAATCTGTAAACTTCCGTTTACCTGGACTCGCGCGGTAGTCCCCGCAATCGTAGCGCGACCGGGCGGCCGGGAATAGGTTTGCGCCGCTATGAGCGCGTTTTCCGAACGAGTATACGCCTGCGTGCGACGGATTCCCAAGGGACGGATCATCAACTACGGGAGCGTGGCCGCGCTGGCTGGCCAGCCACGGGCCGCGCGGGGCGTGGGATACGCGCTCAGCCATCTGCCCCACGGGACCGACGTGCCCTGGTGGCGCGTGGTCAACCGCCGGGGCGCCATTTCGACCTCGCGCGCGAGCGGTCTGGCCCAGCGTCAGAGGGCGCTGCTGGAGCGCGAAGGCATCGTCTTTGACGAGCAAGGAGAAGCGTCATGGGAACGGTTCGGTTGGGATCCGTACGGCTGAGGACGGGTGAACGCGCGAGGCTGGCGGTGCTCGCCCTGGCACCCTTGCTCGCGAGTTGTGCCGACACACCGCCGCCGCCCTCCGCAGCGCAGGTCGCGTACGCGGAAATCGTCGCGGAGGAGGATGCGCGTGGCGACATCGGGTTCGAGCGCGTCCGGGCCCACCTGGAGAGTGAAGATCCGGTGGTGCGCGCCATGGCGGTGCGGGCGCTGGGGCGACAGGAGGATGCAGGCCGGCTCGCGCAGGTGGGAGAGATGCTCGACGACCCGAATCCCGCGGTGAGGATGGCGGCCGCGGCGGCGTTGGCGCAATCGGCTCCCAGCCTGGCGCCGCTGCCCCCCTCCGTGCGTCCCGCCGACGTGCAGGGACCGGTTGAGCTCCTGGCACCGACGCCGGACGAGCAGGCGGCGAGCGGACCCGATTCGGACCGGGACGACGGGGCCGCGGTGCTGCCGCTCCTGGCCGCGCGGATCGGGCAGGAGACGGACCCCGGAGTGGTGGGCGCCCTGGCCACGAATCTCGGCCGGCTTCCGTTCACTGGCGC
This sequence comes from Gemmatimonadota bacterium, assembly GCA_028873845.1. Taxonomy (GTDB): domain Bacteria; phylum Gemmatimonadota; class Gemmatimonadetes; order Longimicrobiales; family Gaopeijiaceae; genus Bin94. The sequence continues at coordinate 25,012 of JAPPNO010000022.1, forward strand.
GGAGCATCGGGCGGCGCGGGGGGCGGCACTTGCGGCCGCGTGGCGGCGGCTCGGTGAGTTGGCGGCCGACCGCGACCCCCTCGCGCTGGCAGGGCTGGCGCGCGGCATCGAGACCTTCGCACGCAGCGCCGGCCCGGAGGATGTCGTCGCGCGGGAGTTGGTGGAGGTCGCGAGGTCGTTGCTCGAGACCGGCGGCGAATCGAGCGGGGATCCGGCTTCCGCGCGCGTGCGGCGGCTGGCGGCGGCGGCGCTGACCCATGCCGGCGAACTGGCGGGCGAAGACCTGGCCGGGCTGCTCGAAGACGCGGACTGGGGGGTGCGCCGCCAGGCGATGATCGCGGCGGCGCGGCAGGGGGCGGCCGCCAGCGGGGTGATCAGTGCCGGTCTCGGGGACCCGGACGCGCGGGTGCGAGTGGAAGCGCTTCGGGCGCACGGCGAGCGGGAATCGCGGGGCGAGGGCTGCCTCGCAATCCTGCTGGCCCTTGACGACTCCGATCCCGATGTCGTGGCCACGGCGCTGGATCTCGTGGCGGGAGCGTGCCAGTCCTACCGGGGGCCGGCGATCACGAACCTCGAAGCGGTGTTGGACGGGCGGGATGGCGACTGGCGCAGCCGGGCTCGGGCGCTCTTCGCATTGGCGGGGATCGCGCCGGACGAAGCGGGTGACCATATCCGCCGGTTCGCGGGGGACGGGAATCCGTTCGTGAGGGCCTGGGCGGCGCGGGCGGCGGGGCGGGCGGGCGAGGCGGAGGTGCTGCGCGGTCTGGCCGGTGACGAGGATCCGAATGTGCGCGAGGCCGCGCTCCAGGGGTTGGGGGAGGTGGTGGGGGGTGACGGCCGGGACGCCTACCTGGCCGCGCTGGAAAGCGACGATCCCCAGCTGGTGATGACCGCGTCCCGACTGCTGAGCAGGCATGCCGCCGAGGAGACCCCCGTTTCCGCGCTTCTCGCCTCACTTGCCCGCTTCACGTCCGCCCGCCGCGAGACCGAACGGGACGTTCGCGTCGCCCTCCTCGTGGCGATCGGCGAGGTGGGAGGGTTTTCCGCCGGCGACCTCACCCCGTACCTCGCCGATTTCGACGACGTGGTGCGCAACCTGGCAGCCAATTGGCTGTTCGAGTCGACCGGAACGGTGCACGAGACCACAGGCACATCCCTCCCCCACACCCCAACCCCCGACGCGGCCCGCATCGCCGAGCTGGCCGGCACGCAGGTCATCCTGCACATGGCCGATCTGGGCGCCATCGTGATCCGGCTCCGCCCCGACCTCGCCGCCACCAACGCCGACCGCTTCGCGCGCCTGGCCGCAGAGGGCTACTTCGACGGCCTCACCTTCCACCGCGTCGTTCCCAACTTCGTCATTCAGGGCGGCAGTCCCCACGCCAACGAGTACATGGGCGACGGACCGTACAGCCGCGACGAGATCAGCGACCATCCCCACTGGCGCGGCACGGTGGGCCTGTCCACCCGCGGCCGCGACACCGGCGACGCCCAGATCTTCATCAACCTTGTGGACAACGTGCGGCTGGACTTCAACTACACGATCTACGGCGAGGTCGTCGACGGCATGGAGGTCGTGGACGCGGTGCAGGAGGGAGCGGTGATCGAGCGGGCCGAGGTGATCACGCCATGACCGGGGCGTTTCTGGTCGCGATGGCCATGCAGTCCCCGGTTCCCGATACCATTCACCCCCTCGCCGCGCGCGTCGAAATCCGCCGCACCGACTACGGTGTCCCCCACATTCTGGCCGACGACCTCGAGGCGATGGGCTTCGGCCTCGGCTACGTGCAGTCGGAGGACTACAGCGCCTCCATCGCGGTCGGTATGATCGCCAGCCGCGGCACCCTGGCCCGCCACCTTGGCGCGGAGGAACTCGACGCCGACTTCGTGGCCCGTGAAGTCCATGCCCGTGCCGTGGCGACCTTCCACCGGCTGGATCCGCGCACCCGGGCCGTCTACGGAGGCTTCGCGGAAGGCGTCAATCACTACATCAGGCTTCACCCCGAGGAGTACCCGGCCTGGGTGACTCCCGACTTCACCGGCATCGATGCCCTGGCCCGCGACGTTCAGACCTGGAGCCGGCGCGACGCGGCCCGCTTCGTGGCGCGGTTCGACACCCCGGAAGCCGGCAACGCCCGGGATGCCGGCAGGGCCCCGGCCCACCCCGGCACCCATGCCGGCCCGCCCGTCCGTCCCCCATCCGGGGAGTCCTTCATCCTCGACGGCTCCAACGCCTGGGCCTTCCACGGTACCCGCACCGAGTCCGGCCACACCATCCTGCTCCGCAACCCGCACCTCCGCTGGGACGGCGACCACGACCTCCTCGAGCGCCCCTCCGGACTGACCTACTACGAGGCGCATGTGCGCGTGCCCGGCGTGATCGACTTCTACGGCGACTTCCGCATCGGCACCGCGTTCGGGATCATCGGCGGCTTCAACGCCCACCTCGGCTGGGCCACGACCAACAACTATCCGACGCTGTCGCAGGTCTACCGGCTGGACATCCATCCCGCGCTCGCGAATCATGCCGTCCTCGACGGGCGCCCCCTGCCGCTGACGCGCCGCGACGTCACCGTGGACCACCTGGCGGCCGACGGCACGACGGCCCTCGAGACCAGGACCTCGTGGACTACACCCCACGGACCGGTCATTCACCGCACCGGCGAGCACGTCTACCTGCTCAAGGACCCGCGTGACGGCGAGTTCCGGCGCGGCGAGCAGTTCCTGCGCATGATGATGACCCGCAACCTCGACGAATGGCTCGCCGTGATGCGGATGCGCGCCCACCCGACTTCGAACTTCACCTACGCCGACCGCGCCGGGAACATCGTCCACTACTACAACGCGCGGCTCCCGCTCCTGCCCCACCCGGTCACCGGCGACACGGCGGCGGTCGCGGCCACCTCGGCCGACATCTGGTCCGAACTGGTCCCCTGGGAGACGCTGCCGCTCTACGTCAATCCGCCGGGCGGATACGTGCAGCAGGCGAACGATCCGCCGGACTACACGAACCTGAACGTGCCGCTGGATCGTGACACGGTGCCGCCGAATCTGCCGGAGCGGAGGCTGCGCCTGAGGAGCCAGTTGTCGCTGGAGTTGGCGGCGGGGGCGGGTGACGGGCTGACGCTGGAGGACGTGATCGCGCTCAAGCACTCGCCGCGCGTGCCGATGGCGGAGCGGGTGGTGGATGAACTGCTGGCGGCGGCCCGGGCGGCCGAGGGTCCGGAGTTGGCCGACGCGGCGGCCGTTCTCGAGGCCTGGGACCGAAGGGCGGCCGCCGACAGCCGGGGGGCGGTGCTCTTTGAGCGCTGGGCCGCGAGGTACTTCGCGGAGGTGGCCGACTCGCTCCGCTGGCGGGAGCCGTGGGATCCGGCCAATCCGGTGGCGACGCCGATGGGACTGGGGGACGCGGCGGCAGCGGTGGAGGCGCTGAGAGGAGCGGTCGCGTCGCTTGGGGACGACGGCATCGCGCTCGACGCACGGTGGGGCGACATACACCGCGTGATTCGAGGCGACGTGGACGCACCGGTCTCCGGGTGCCCGCCGACGCTGGGCTGTTTCCGGGTCCTCCTGTTCGAGCCGGCCGGGGACGGGCGCAGGGCCGCGAATCGGGGCGACTCATGGGTGCTGCTGGTCGAATTCGGGGATGTTCCGAAGGCCCATACGGTTCTGGCGTACGGCCAGACCGCGCGAGCCGGCACCGTCCATCACGCGGATCAGGCGGCCATGTTCGCGCGCGGTGAACTGAAGAGAGTGGCGTGGACCGAGGATGAGATCCGGGAGGCGACGATCAGGCGGTATCGCCCGGGGGAGGAGGTGGGGCGGGGCGGGTGAGCGTGACCCAATCCGACATGCTCGCGTCCCGGCTTTTGCCGCGGCGACGGGCTGATCCCGCCGATGTCCCAATCCGACATGCCCGCGTCCCGGCTTTTGCCTCGGCGACGGGCTGGCGCCCGATCATGCCAACGCCTCCAGCGCCGCGAGTTCCAGCTCCAGCGGAACGGCCGAGTCGTCGAACCGGGGGGCGCCGTTGGAGAGTCGGTTGGGGGGCGGGGCCGGCGGCTCCGGCAGTTTCCGGATGACCTCCGGCAACGGGGGCGAGCCCCCGAGCACCGCACCCTCGCGCGTGAAGAACGCGGCCTTGCCGTCACGGTCCAGCGCCAGCCGAGTCCCACCCTCGTGGACGAGGCGGTGGTGCCGGCGGCAGAGCAGGATCGTGTTGGCCAGGCTGGTCTCGCCCCCATCGGCCCAGTGCTTGCCGTGGTGGGCTTCGGTGAAGCGGCTCGCGCATCCGGGATAGCGACAGCCGCGGTCCCGTTCCTCGAGCGCGCGGCGGATGTGCGGGGGGATGGTGCGCGTCCGACGCCCCACGCTCACCACTTCGCCGTCCCGGTGACCCATCGCGACCCGCGCGGCGTCGCACGCCATGCGCCGCGATGTCTCCGCGCAGACCCGCACCCCGTCGAGCTCGGAGCGCCCCGTCTCGCCGCGCTCCGACAACGTCGCGGCGTCGGTGTGGACCACAACCTGGTAGCGTTCCGCACGGCTGCCGCTCCCCACGCCCCCGCCCCCGTCCCCACCCGCCCCAGCCCCGGCATCCCCACCGCCAACGCCCGCTCCGCCACCAGCCCCACCGCATCCGCACGCCGCTGCCGGTTGCGCGGCCGCGCCCCCGCATCCTCCCCCCGGTACAGCGCATCACCCGCCGCCTCGATCGCCCGCATCCGCACCGCGCCCACCTCCGGCTCGAGCCGCCCCCGCACCACATACATCCCGTCCGCGTCGATCGCCACCGAAAAGGTGCGGCTCCGGTGGCGGACCTCCTCGGCCGCGATCTCACCGTCCCGCGACAGCTTCTTCCACCCCCGCGCCAGCCACTCCAGCCGCCGCCGAGGTCGACTGCGCGTACTCGAGCAGCGTGGCCTCCGTCTCGGGCTTCGCGACCCGGGTCATCGCGCGCACCTTGGTGTACGAAAGCTGGCCGCTCTTCATGGCCCCGGCGGTGAGCGGGAGGTCCCCGAGCGCGTGGGCAACCCGAACATTCTCCCGCGCAGCGGCCAGCGTCCGCCCTGTGCGCAAGGCGAGCCATTCGGCGCACGACGTAAAGCTGTCGGCCCACCCCTCGCGCCGGTCGAACTCGGCGACGAGGGTGAGCATGTCGAAGGTGGCGATGTTGATGCGGGCGGCGAGACCGGCGATGCGTTCACCGAGTTCGAAGAGGTCGTCGGACATGGTGTGAGTCTCCTGAAATGGCAGTGTGGCAAAGGGTTTTCGGAGGGCACGGCATGCCCGCCTGCTACAATATACGCCGCGTGATTTCGGCCTCTCAGGACGGCTCAGGACGCGAAAACCGGGGGTGGGGCCAACACAAATGGGTCACGATGGGCCCGGACTCGATCCTGGGGCTTCTGAGGGCCATTGGGGGGGCATCCTGGCAGCGCTCCCGGACCTCCCGAGTGCACGATTCTGAAACCGTACATAGTCAGATCGGCCTGTGATCAGACGATTTGGGACACTCAGGCTCGAATGGGACCCGACACCAACGCCCGCCCGCCGCCGCGGCAAATCAAGGGACACCGGCATGCTCGAATGGGACTTGGCCCACAACCCCCACCCATCGCATTTTCACCCGACACCCCGGCACCACCCCACACCCCCGTGACGAGCTAAAGCATGCGACACCTCCACCACCCCCCGGCCCCCCTCCTCCCGTCACTGCTGCCACTCCTCGCGCTCGGCCTCCCCCTCACGGCCCAGTCCCCCACCCCACCCCCCCAGACCCCACCCCCATTCCACCTGGCCACCCTGTTCGATCTCGGCCATCTTCTCCTCGACGAGAACGGCGACGGCGTGCCCGACCGCCTCGGTGCCTCCATCATCCTGCCCCCGGACCCCACCGACGCCGAACGGGCCGCCGCCGCCGAGATCACCGCCCGGCTGGGATTCGAGACCATGTCCCTCGACCTCCCCGTGCGGCGCGGCCTGCAGCCCGGCCGCGTGGGCATCCTCATCGGCCTCCGCGCCCTCGATGTGGCAGGGCTCTCGCCCTCCGACTTCGGCCTGACCATCACGCCACCACCGGACCCCCCGGACCCCGGCCAGGAGGGCGAGCCTGCCGACCCGGGCACCGATACCGACCCGGACACCGAATCCCCCGGCCCCGACTCCACCCCGGCCCCCGCCATCCCACCCGACCCACCCCCCACCGTCGTCACCCTCACCGCCCCCGACGGCGCGCGCTGGGTCGCCGTCCTCGGTGGCAACGACGAAGCCCTGCTGCGCGCGGCGCGGCACCTGGCCGGCTCCCTGCCCCACGTTAGTAACCTCTCCGGCCCTTCGCTTCAGGAAGTTACAAATCAGCTCGGCACCTGGCTCGCCGGCACCGACAGCACCGCCCCAGCCCCCACCCTCGACTTCCACCACGCCACCCTCCCGGACTCCACCAACCACGTCCACTTCACCGCCACCCTCGCCTACGACGACGATCCCGGCGCCACCCGGGCCCGCTACGCCCTCGACCGCCTGCAGATCCTGGCCTGGGAACGGGTCGGCGAAAACGCCGACGGCCCCGGCTCCGACGACCTGCGCTTCAGGGACCTCGCTTCGCTCACCTTCGAGGCCGCCGGTCGGCAGGTCATCCTGCCCACCCTGGTCACACCGTCTCCCTCGGGCCCGGGGTCCAGGCCGCGCGGTGGCGCCAAGGGCGGCCTCGACCTCTCCAACCTGTACACCACCAGCGGATTCCTGGGCGGCGGCCAGATCCCGAGCGCGATCGACGTGGTCGTGGTACCGGGACGCGGCGCGGAGGGCATCCCGGACCTGACCGCCCGCATGACCCTCGAGACCACCGGCTTCACCGTACCGATCGTCCGCGGACTGGACGAGATCCGGTCCCCCTCCGCCGAGCCCACCGCCGTGCTGGTCGGCAGCGACAATCCCCACATCACCGAGCTGATCGACTCCGGCACCATCTCGATCGACGACCTCGGGCCCGGCCGCGGCCTGATCGAGGCCGTCCCCGACGGCTTCGGGGGCAAGCGCGCGCTGGTGGTCACGGGCGCGGACGCCGAGGGTGCCGCCCTGGCGACGAAGCGGCTGGCGGAAGTCTTCCCCAACGTCAGCGTCCGCGGCGACGGCAAACCCACCTTCGACGACATCGAACACGAACTCTGGGGCACGCTTTCGGGCTACACCCCGGGGGGACAGGCGGCCTTCGGGCTCTACAAGCTGGACCAGGTGATGGCGGAGCTCACGGGGGAACTGGCCGAGGCGGGCGAGCGGATCGCCAGCGCCGAAATCCTCATGTCCCTTTGGAAGCCCTCCGACGGGGTTGCCGGCTTCGTGCGCGACCGGGCGCTCGCCCACTTCCCGGACTCGATCGCGCCCGAGATCACCGTCACCATCGACAACCGCGACGTGCAGAACGCGTCCACGATCATCGACGACCAATTCGAAGTCCCCTCCGAAGTGGACCGATTCTGGACGGTCTTCAACGAGCCTATCGCCGGCCACATCGAGGACGGAGAACCGGTCCACCTCGAAGCCCGACTCTCCGAGCCGCCCGAGATCCGCGCGAGCGTCGCCGCCGAGGCCCGCCGCCGCCTGATCGACGCCGGAGCCGACCCCGACGCCACGACCGTCCAGGTCCTGTCCGCCTTCAAGCAGGGTTTCTCCTGGCTGCGCGAGTCTGTCGCGCCGCGGCTGGCGGGCCGCGACATCGGCGAGATCGTCATCGAGTTCCTGCGCAACGACCCGCCCGAAGAGTGGCCCCACCAGTCCATACACACGCCACTACGGTGGCTGCACGAGATCTTCCCCATCGACGAGGTCCTCGTGGCCGACATGGGCCTCGACCTCGGCCAGATCCGCTTCGAAATGGCGGACGAAGGTCCCATCTACCGCGTCCACGCCACCGCCCCCGATGGAAGCACCCTCCTCGAGGACACTTTCAACCCCGTCTGGGTGCTCCGCCCCTACTTCGACCGCTTCCGCGACTACGAACAGGTGCGCGTCACCACCGGCTGGGTGACGGCCATCTCCGGTACCGACACCCTGGTCCACGAACGCATCATCACCGACCCCGAATGGGTCTGGGACCGCTACCAGGCGAGCACCCTGCCCGCGATCTGGGACTACGTCATGGACCGCCATGACGCGAGACCGCGCGGCGGCCCGGACGCGCCCTTCTTCGGCACCCTGACCATCGACCTGGAGCTGAGCGAGCCCGACTACCGCCTGGGCATCGACAACGAGATCATCGCGCCCATGGACGCGCTGCACGAGGAGTTCTACTTCGGCACCATCGAGTTCTTCACGCTGACCGGGCGCAACGCGCAGGGGGGTGGCCTCTCCTACCCGGGAAGGATCATCCCGGTCATGCGGCCCAAGGGGGACGGCGCGGCCGGACGCGGTCACATCACCATGACGGGTTTCGCCGCCAGCCGCCCCACCGTGATCGTCCGCTACGAGACCGCCGAAGGGACGACGGGCGAACGCCGGCGCGACATCACCAAGGTCTCGATGGGGCGCCCGAGTCTCTACCGTGCGGTGATCGCGCCCGCGGCGGACGGAGGCGCAGGGGCCGATTCACCCGCCCTGCCCCGTCTCGATTTCAGCATCGAGGTCGACTCGGAGAAGAACCTGCGCGATTCCCTCGTGGCGCTTGCGTCCGCGGAAGCCGTGGACCGGAGCTGGGTCTCGGCCGAACAGATCGTCGAGACCGTGACGAACCTGGGCGCGCTGCGCGAGGCGGGGCTGTACCGCGACGCGCTGGCCTACCACGATGTCGGCGAGATGCGCGTGCGGGTCGAGTGGGACGAGGAGGAGGACGAGGCGGAGGAGGACGAGCACGAGGCGCCGGAGGACTCGCTGGAGGTGGAGGCCGACTCCTTGCAGGTGGAGGAGGACTCGTCATGGGTCACGGCCATCCTCCCCGACAACGGGTTCCCCGCCCCGCTCCCCGTGTGGACCGACCTCCTTCCCGAGGGGTGGAGCTACCAGGGCGAGCGCATTGTCCAGTGGGAGACGCCGATCCCCCCGCCCGAGGGCCACGAGATGACGGCCATGATGAGTCAGGCGTTCGACGAAGCACACATGTATCACGCCGGCGAGAGCTACCTGGGCAGACAGATCTGGGCGATGGACCTCATGTCCCCCATCGCCGCCACCCACTGGTCGCGCGTCAAGGCCACCACCTTCAAACCCACCGTGATCTACTCCGCGCGCGAGCACGCCAACGAGGTCTCCTCCACGAGTCATGTGCTGCGGCACGCCGAACTCCTGCTTACCGATTCCGTGCAGCGCGCCAGGCTGGACAAGGTCAACGTGGTCATTCATCCCTTCACCAATCCGGACGGTGCGCAGCTCGCCTACGACCTCTACCGGATCACTCCCGACTACATCCTGCACGCGGGCTACCTGGGATCGCTCGGCGTGGGCGTGGGCGGCGGCTTCGGATCGTTCCCCATCTATCCCGAATCCACCGTGCGCAACGAACTCTGGGGCATGTGGTTTCCCGACATCTTCCTCAACCCCCACGGCTACCCGAGCCACCAGGTCGTCCAGCTCTTTTCCGAGTACAGCGGTCTCGTGCGCGGCGGGCGCGTGACGGAGCGCAACTGGGGCTTCAACAAGGGTTGGTTCATGCCGGGCTTCAGCTACATCGACGACCCCTCCTTCCCCCGCCACAAGGACGCCGCCTTCAAGATCCGCGATTACATTACCGCCGGGATCAACTCCAACCGCGACGTCTTCGAGATGAACCAGCGCACCTACGACCGCTACCGCCGCTACGGCGCCGACTTCGACAACGACGAGGTCTTCCGCCTGCCCATGACCGACAGCGTCATGATCCACATGCCGCTCAAGGGTTCGGCCGGATTCGGGGGCGGCGGCAGTTTCAGTCCCCGGATCACCATCTGGAACGGAATCACCGAGGCACCCGACGAAACCGCGCACGGGCCGTGGATGGAACTGGTGGCGAAGGCGGGTCTGTCGTGGGACCAGGCGATCCTGGACTACCTCTACGATGGCGATCACGAAGTGGACCGGAGCGGTTCGGCGTTTCGGGGGGGCGCGACGTTGAGGATGAACAGGGCGAGGCCGCCCCGCGAGAAGAAGGAGGATGAGGGTGGGGAAGATCGCTGAGCATCCCACCCCAGCAAGGCGCTGACCGATTTCGGAGCCAATCGACATTCAGCGTCTGCGTGCGCGCGATCCGGAGCTGCTGACGGAGTTGGTGCGGGAGCTGAGCCCAGGGATCCGGGTGGCGATCCGTACGTACGCGGATACCGTCGACAGCGTGGACGACCTTCTCCAGGAATGTTGGGTGCATATCCTTGAGGAGCTGGACCAGTACGAGCCAAGTGGGGCGTTCGGGGGCTGGGTGATCAAGGTCAGCAGGAACGTCGGCAAGATGAGGCTGCGGGAGAGAAAGCGGGCAGGTCCGGCGGGGATCTCGTTCCGGGAGGAAACCCAAATACATACCGAAACCCCGGCGGCGGACGGGCAGGGACCGAAGCAACCATGCTGGGACCGGATTGTTCACGATGCCCTGGCCCGGCTTCCCGACCGCGAGCGGGAGGTGATCGTCTTGCGATTGCTCCAGGGAAAGACCACGGCGGAGACCGCTGAGAGCCTGAGTATCAGTGAAGATGCCGTCCGGCAGATCCTGCACCGTGGGATGACACGCTTGAAACGGATGGGGGAGTTGCGGGGGCTGCTGGCGGAGTGGAAAGGCTGGGATTAGGGCTTTTTCGGGTCACTTGGGCCTGATTAGCGGCCAAGTGTCACAAAGTGAGCCCCCATATCCGAGGAGTTCGGCATTAAGCGAAGTGGAGACGCTTCTCGCTTGCCGGTGGGCCCGTCGGCGCGATGAGCACTCGGCGAACCCGAACCGGAAGAAGAAATGGCCAATCGAGAGTTTAACCGCCACCACCTATCGTCCCTCTGCGGTGACATGGATGCAGAATCGTTCAACGCCCTGGTCCAGGATATTCGAGACCAGGGACAGCTCGAGCCGATCGATGTGGTCGCCGATGAGGTTTTGGACGGATGGCATCGGTATCGAGCGTGCCGGGTCCTGGAGATCGAACCGACGACGCGAGACCTCCCGGAGGAATCGGATCTCGCGGCGTACGTCCTGGGAAAGAACGCGCATCGCAGGCACATGACGGCGGAGCGGCGGGCGGCGGTCGTGTTGCTCGCGGCCGAATGGATGCCTGCTCACCGGCCTGCGGCGAAGGAAAAGGGTGACACGGTGTCACCCTTATCGAATGACGCGGCAGCTGCCCGGGCGGGGGTCAGCAAGAGAACGATTCAGCGGGTGAAGGCGCAGATTCAGGCAGGGCACGGGGAAGCGCTGGCCACGGGGTCTGAGACGTTGCGATCACTCGTGGCGAAGGCGCGGAAGGCCACGGCGGCGGAGGGGCGGGAAGACGCGGGCAAGGCGGAGGGGGGCGAAGAGGTGCAGGGAAGATCGAAGGTGGCCGAACTGCGGAAGGAGGTCGCGTTCCTGAAGACGGAGATTGCGAAGAGGGACACGCGGATCGCTGCGCTGATGGGGGAGGTTGAGCGGCTCACCTTGGAAAGGGATGAGTTGACTGCCGGGGGGTGCCTCGGGGTGAGTTCGGGTCATTAACGATTACGGTCGGCACCATCCCCGGGCAGGAGTCGTCGCTGATCCGGCGGAAGGAGCACGGCGGAAGGAGCAGGGACTTGCAAAACGCGCCTCAAGCCCCCACCTTACTCTCCGACCCGATGGTTCATGAATAACCGAAGGACCCACGTCAAACCCATGGAGGAAGCAATGATGGTGAACAAGAGGACGTTGAGTTGTTTCGTGGTCGTGCTGGCGATGTTCATGGCTAGCAGCATCCGGGCGAATGCGCAGGAAACGGGAGACGTGACCTGTGCATGGTGCAAGGAGGCTGCCATCTGGACGGATCAGGATCACGCCTTCCCCCTCGGTGGGCACCTGTGTGGCTGGAGCGGAAGTGGCGAGGGCAATATCTGTTCGCGTTGCGGGGGCAGTTCCAGTTGCCATATCATCTATGTTCCCGGACCGTGCCACATACTCTGTGGGCCTGATGGTGATGCCACGGCAGCGTTAACGGGAATCCAAGAGGCCTTGGACGCCGACGACATGGTAGCACTTGCGTCGGCCTTACTTCTGGAGCGAACCGGCGTAGATGTCGAGTTCATTCCCGAAGGCGGTCGCATCGACCTACTCCTTCCTTGTGATCTCACCCGGCCATTTCACTCCATCCCCGTGTCTCCTGCGGTTCGCGGACCATTGGAGATGGAGTTGAGCGCTTATCTCGCGCGCAACGGAGACGTGGTGAGTCCATGACTCGATCAAACGAGAGCGCCTCGCACAGGTTCTCTTGGTGATGGGATTCCGCGTGGCGTCGTGGTCCCGGTCGTTCGGTTCGCTGGCTTTGACTTGTACCGTTGCAGCTTGCGACCGTCCCCCGACCACGGGTCGGTCGCCGACCGTGACGATCCGTGACTCGGTCGGCATCGAAATCGTCGAGAACCACACTCCTCAATGGGAGGAGGGAGCCGCCTGGACGGTCGCACGGACGCCCGAAATCGCCATCGGCGGATACCGCGACAAGATTGACGCCGATTCCTCCCATCTGGTTTGGAACATCGGTGATGTCTCGGTCCTGTCGGACGGTCGTGTCGCCATGATTTCCAGGGGCGAGAGAAAAGTGCTCGTCTTTGAGCGCTCGGGTGCGTTTTCGCGATCGATCGGTCGAGTAGGACGCGGTCCGGGTGAGTTCGGCAATCCCGAGCACCTTCAGGTGCTGCCCGGCGATACGCTTGTGGTGTGGGACTTCATGTTCGGGCCGGTGGCCTATTTCGATCCCTCGGGCAAGCTCCTGCGTGACTGGCGCATTGATGTCGGTGCGCTGTTTGAGGCAACGCGGAAGCCGAATCAGATGTCTCCAGAACGAGTGCATTTGCCCTTGCCGGACGGGTCATTCATTGTGGAAGCCATCTTGGTACCGGGTGGTTTCATCCCGCCCTTCGGAGAGCCCTACCGGGTCCCCATAGAGTTCTTGCGGATCGACTCCACCTATTCCGCGTATTCGTTGGGTCGCTGGGAGGAGGGGGAGCATGTCTACTTGCAGCCTCCGGGTCCTCCGGGCCTTCCGTTTCCGTTCGGAGTGCAATTGGCGACCGGGGGAACACCGCTCTCCGTGTACATCACCAACTCCGACCAGTACGAGATTCGCCAATACTCCGTTAATGGCGGGCTTCGCAGGATTCTCAGGCGCACGGAAGACGCGATCCCCGTCACAGCCACCGACATCGAGAAATGGAAGGAGCAATGGGAGGCCTGGTCCGGAAGATCCCAGGACTGGAGTTCCTGGGACCGGGCGATGGCTGAGTTGCCACCGCGCATACGGCCACCGCTCACGGGCCTCCTGGTGGATGCCCGAGGCTACCTATGGGTGATGGATCGATACCGCCTGGACCGAACAGCGAGCGAATGGAGCGTTTTTGATCCGTTCGGCCATTGGCTGGGTACGTTGGACGTACCGTTGGGACGCGTCGATTGGATTGGGGAGGACATGATACTCGGAGTTCGTCAGGATCTGGAAACAGGGGTGCAGGTTGTGGAGGGCTATCGGCTGCACACGGAAAGCGAGCCGCCATCGTAGTGCGCCGTTCGCCGGGAAGGAGTTCGCCCGGTCTACGAAGAAGCGAAGGGTCGTCTCCGGGCTTGGCGAGGTCGTCTTGATACACTTTGGTCCCCTTTTTGCCGGTGCCGACAGCGTACGAGAAATGGGCGACGCGCTCGGTAGGACGATCCGCCCCACCGCCCGCACCGCCATCTGCGCCGCCATCGCCACCACGAATCGCCTCGAAGAGCTGGGTGAACCCGCTCCTCGGACGGGCCCAGGGCACCTGCGCCCGCCGGATTCCGCACGAGGGACCACTTCACCTGGAGCGCGCTACACGTGCGCGGCGACAATCAAGATGAGAGCGTTGCGACAATCAAGGTGAGTACGGGGGGTCGCGACGCTGGGGTGCTGGGATGATGGTGGGGTGTTGGGTTGGGGGCAAGGGTGTGGTGTGGGGGGTGGGCGTGGGAACGGTGGCCGGGGCGGTCGACGGCGGCGACGGCCATGCACCGAGCGGTTCTCGTAGCGCGCGCCGATGAGCTCGAAGAGAACGCTGGTTCTCCGCCCCCTCGGACGTGACGTAGGAGAAGTCGTCGAGGATGAGGAGGTGGTACTTGAAGAGCTTGCCGATGGCGGCGTCGAGGGCGAGGTCCCGGCGCGCCGCCTGGAGCTTCTGCACCAGGCTCGCCGTGCGGTGGTAGAGGACCCGGAACCCGTTCTCGACGAGCCTCAGCCCGAGACCCGCCGCCAAGTGGCCTTTTTTCCGTGCCAAGCGGGCCGAACAGAAGCACATTGGCCCCTTCCTCGAGCCAGATGTCGCCGCTCGCCAGCACGCCCACACGCGCCTTCGAGACCGCGGGAACGAGCGTGAAGTCGAAGTGTTCGAGCGTCTTGCCGCGCGGCAGCTTCGCCTCGGCCCGGTGCCGCTCGAAGCGCCGCCGCTCCCGGTCGGTGACCTCCTGGGCGGCCAGCGCGGCGAGCAGGCGCGCCGAGGACCAGCCCTCCCGGTCCGCGCGTTCCGTGAAGCTCCGCCACAGGGCCCGCATGGTGGGCAGGCGCAGTTTGCTTGAGCAGCAGGTCGACTTGTGGCGGGTCCACGACGAAGGGGTCGTTCATGCCGGTGCTCCGTTCAGGCAGGTGTCATCGTAGGCCGACATGGGCGGCAGGCCTACGCCGACATCCGGGATGCCCTCCGGCCTCGCCACGAAGCGCTTGCCGAGGACCGCCGGATCGGGAAGTTCGCCGGCGGCGAGACACCTGTCGATCTCGGCCGCCAGCCGGGCTTCGCAGCATTGATCGTGGGCCAGCGCGAGCAGGTCCACCATCCGGCGGCAGGCCCGGCTGGTCGTCCAGACCCTCGCGCAGCGCGTCGAAGGCGCGGCGGTAGGCGTCGCGGGGGGGGGAACAGGCCGTCGCGGTGGACCCAGTTCAGCAGCGCCCTCGGCTTGCGCCTGAGCGACGGCAGCACATGCCGGTAGTCGACGACCCGCCCGCGCCGCCCTCCCGGGCCCGCATGGCCCCGTGGCAGCGTCATGAGTTCGTCGGTGCCTGCGAAGACCACCAGGCGGTCGTCGTACAGCCGCACCCGCAGCCGGTGTCCCACCAGCCGCGAGGGCACCGTGTAGAAGACCCGCCGCAGCGAGAAGCTGCCCGGTGCTCGTCACCCGCACCAGCGTCTCCTCGAAGCCGTCGCTGCGCCGACCCGGCAGCGCCCCCAGCACCGCCCGCTCCGCGTCGATCCGCTCCCGGATGCGGGCGTTGCGGCGGCTCACCAACACCGGCCAGGAACGCCCGGTACGCTTCGACCGTCTCGAAGTCCCGCGAACCTCTCAGCAGCAGCGCATCCCCCAGCGCCCGCTTCAGGTGCCCGTGCGGACCCTCGATCGAACCGTTCTCGTGCGCCCGGCCCCGGCTTCAGGGTGACAAGACGGCAGCCATCGGCTCCAAATCCATAAGGGATGCCAGTTCCGCACTCAGCGAGTTGCGAATATCGCCGGGTGGTACCGGCAGAAACTTGGCTACAACACTAGGATCAGAAGCCAAAAAGAAATCAATGCGACCGCCGGCCGGCCGGTATTCGACGGTTACGTCAGCGCCGGAGGCGGCCACAACCGCCACCGCCACAGCAACTATGCCTTCCTCTTTCAATCCGTGCTGAATGGCTTCGAAGGCCTCGGCCAACTGATCCCCACTTGCCCCGCAAGCTGCATGGCAGGAGCCTGGCATGAACACAACGTGGCACGCTGACTTGTCCCCCCCGCAGGTGGCGCACGTGGAGCCACAATCCGGGGGCCACCCACCACACGAATCCCCCCCAAACGGGAATCCATGCCAAACCGTACCATCAGGCGAGTGATGGCTACACCAGCCACAAGACGACTCCTCCTGCGCCACACCTACCGTTGGAAACAGGAGAGAAAAGGCGAGGGCCACCCCCACCAAGAGCATGCACACAGACGGAACGAGGCTACGTTCGGACATTTCAACAACCTTTCTCCACGGTTTGTTTCGCATCGGATGAGGGATCGTCCTTTCGAAATGTCTTATTGCATTGTAGTCCGTGAGCAGACGGCGTGTCAAGCTGGAGCCCAGGGCGGTGTCCAAACCTGTCGGCCAACCCTTTTGACGGGACGTGCGCAGCCCGGCTCGTGGTGAGGCTACCGCAGCCGCCTCAGGCCTCAAGGGCTCATGGCGCCGCTGCGCGACCGGAGGTTCTTCTCGCTCGGCGAACTCCGCGAGGCCGTCCGGCCGAGGATCTGGACCGGCCACAACGACGCCTATCCGTCGCGGAGGATCCGATAGACCTCCACCCTCTCGGCACCCCATTCATCGATTCTCACGGTCACGTAGGAATCCGTTCCGATCCAGCACAGATGGCAATGACTCAGATCCGGCAAGCCGGTTGGGGATGGTTCGTCGAGGAAGCCAAGCCACCGTCCTTCGGGGTTGAAGACACTCCAACGATCCGGTAGTCCCGTCTCGGACTCTGACCACTCCCGGACCCAAAGGTGGCCTTCGAGGTCAACAAGCAGACCGTGGACAGGGGGATACGTTTCCGACTTCGGCGTTGCTTCGATCAGTGGCAATCGCCATTCGCCCTCCGGGAAGACACTCAAGAAGCGTATTCCGTTCTGTGCCCGCGCCCGACGGGCTTGTTCGGTTACGGGCACCGGACTTGTCGTGCGACGAATGATGCGAACAAGAACTCCGTCGAGCGAAAACTGCTGGATCTCGTTCCTGTCCCCGGAACTGATGTAGACCGATGCCGGATGACCACCTACCGCAATGTGAGACGTGAGATCAGTGTTGAAGAAGTAGTCGTCAGCCATTAGCTGATAATGGGAAATGGGAGATGCTCTCCCGAACTCTTCCGGGACGGCCCAATGCTGTCGCCCACCCCAGGTTCCAAAGGAAATGGCGACGTATTCCTTGTCCAGTCTGACGTATTCCTCCGGATGATGTCTGACCAGCTCGTAGTCCCGTGGGCGCGTGCGACCACTTGCTTCACGCCTTTTGATGGATACGATGAAGGACCCATCAGGCACTGGATACGTCCGGGATTCGGCGCTCGCCTGGTCCGGCAACTCGGCCAACGCCCTGCCCAGGTCGGTGGTTCTGCGGTCCAGCACCCTTCCGGCAGTGTCGAAACGCGTGACGGGACCCATCCAATGATCCCACACGACCAGGGTGTCCGGCGGAAGATACCGCAGGTGTCGCGGTCGGGAGAATTCGCCGGGCCCTCGCCCTCGTCGGCCTATCGTCCTGGAGAGCGCGCCCGATGGTTCGAAGAGGTAGAGTTCACGGTTTTCCGACGAAAGCACCGCCACCCTCCCATCCACCAAACGGGCCAGACCACTAACTCGCCATATGGCGGCAGAGACACTGTCCTGGGTATTGGTCCCACCGTCGGCCGCGCCAACGCCCGCACTGCCTCCCAAGCTGAACAGGGGATTGGGGTCAATGGTCCAGAACTGGCCCCGTGGGTGCTCGGGAGCGTGGTTCACTACGATTTCGACACCTGCGGAATCGTGCACCGTGAAAGCCGCCTCCCAGTCGGGCGAACCAGGGTCGGGGCCATTCTCCCCGTGTGGCGCACGATCACACCCCACCGCAATCGTCGGGACGAAAAGAAACAACTGGACCCAGACCACCGACCTCAATGGAAGCAACCCAGCGGCAAATCCACGGATGCGTCGCGCTATCTTAGGGCGAAAGTCCAATGGCGGCATCGGATGTCACCTCTCCAAGAGCCGCAAGTTCCGCCTCCAGCAAGACGCGGATATCGCCGGGCGGAACCGCCAATGTCTTGGCTACAGTATCCGGATCGGATGTTAGAACGAATTCGATCCGACCGGCCTCAGGCAGATACTCGACCGTCAGACCAGCGGGATGCTCAGCCAGAAGAATGGTCGCGACCGCGACTGGGTCTCGTACCTCAAGAGCCCCTTGAATGGCGCCTGCGGCACCACCGAGGACACCGCCAGCTGGCCCGCATAGTATGTGACATTGTCCGTCCTGCCTGTCCCTATGGCAGGTCGAACCTGTCCCCCCACAGCGAGAGCATACCTGACAAGGCAGGTTCGGTGTCGGCCAACTACACTGTTCTCCCCCTTGTGGGAACGAGTGTTTCGGATTGTTCAAATCGGAGCGATCCTCCACACACCAACCACAGGTCGGGGTCTGCGCCACAGTTGGTGCGGGGACCAACAAGGAGACCGCGATGGCCACCCACACGGAGAGCATGAAGACAGACGGAACAACGCCACGTGCTGGTATGCGAGTACCTTTCTTCACAATTGGCTCTTTCCCGAAAGGATCAGCCCTTCAGGGGTCGGACTTTCGTGCAACGGGTCGAATCCGCTATCCAACCTCATTGTATAGTACAGCGCCGTCCGCCACCCGGCAAGCCAAGAGTGAATTGGTGTGAATTGGCAGGGAAGAGTCGAATGGACGATTGACCGGACATTCGAGTAGGGTTGCCGAGCGGTCGGTGCCCAATTCGGCGTACCAGTGCCTTGTCCCGCCCATTTTCTCGGTCGATTCTCCCCACGCTCCGCGCCTACAGTCGAGGAGGCGGGGCGGGCTGTAAGCGACCGCTCGCTTGCTCCACAGGGGTGGAGACATCCGGGACACGTCAACCCGCAGCCGATGCACGCCGTCGAGCACACGGTCCGTCGCAAGATCAAGAGCTGGTTCGCGATGATGATGCACCTGAAGGCGGACAGGAAGCGGTCCGTCGCCGTGGAGTTCCGGCGCGTCGTCCAGAGATGATCTTCCTACCCGCCAGGTCATCCGCCGGACCCGCCGCACGACGTTGCGGATCATCGGCTGGCAGCCCACCACCGATCGGCTGTTCAGTGCCTGGCGAGCCATCGAACGAACAGGCTTCACGTAAACGCCAGATCCTACCTCCCCCACTGCCCCATCCCGTTGCACCGCTTCCGGGACCGGTGACTCTCCACACCCAACTACACGCCGGAAAGCCCTGCTTTCAGCCGCCCACGAAGCCTGCACACCCGTCCAGCACCCCGCCACACGGCATTCCTCAGCATCTCCAGTCCCCTTACTCTGATCCGCACACCCCGACAACCCCTCCGAGAACCCGACTCGCTATGTCTTGGGCCTAGGAGTCTGCGAATCAGCGGGTGGCATACTTGCGGCTGAGTAGGATGCCGGGGGCACCGCGCTACGGCTAAACAAAAAGGGTGACACCGTGTCACCCTTATCAATCGATGAGCAGAGTCCCGGTCGCGACCCTCTGATCTTCTCCCGTCGCCCTGCATAGCGGAACTCGACGACACCCGTGTCGTCCTGGTTTGCCAAGTCAGGGACGCCCTTGGCCCGGTTGTCGGGCCGATCTGCGGAATAACTCGGCCATTCGGTGGATTGGAGGAGCTACGGGAGCTGCCAACGGAGTGGCAAACCGGGGTCAGGGGCGGTTTCGGCGCGTTTCGAAGACCCCACTGCCCAAATGGCAAAAAGTGACCCCCCATAAACGGAAGCCCCGGCATTAACAAGGTCAGGTGGCAACGCTCCCCCGCCCGCTGCTGTGCCGGCGCGGCGCGATGAGCACCTGGCAAAAACCCGGAACCGGAGTTCTTGAGACATGAAGCGGTACCAGGATGTGGCACTGTTCCTTCTGCTCTTGGCCATCGTTGCGCAGACCCTTCACGTCATGGTCCGCGCCCAGCCCGCGGACGATACGACGGCCCCGGCACCGACGGCGCTGATCGGGGACACGGTGCCAGCGCTGACCGGCTACACCGAAGACAGCGTCCAGACCACGGTTTCCCTCGTAGCCGACGGCCAGCACGCCGCGACGGTCGTCTACGCCTTCCATCCCGCGTGCGCGTTCTGTGACGCGGTGGCCCCTGAATGGGCCGCCCACTTCGCTGCGGAGGATCCGAACGCGGCTCCCGTTCGAAGGATTGCCGTGACCCGCGAGGTCCCCGAGCCCGCCGCGACCTACGCCCAGCAGTTCAACTGGGACATCGACCTGTTGAGCGTATCGGGCTTCGCGGAAACGGGCCCGGAGGCCTTCCTGTTATCGAGAACCCCTTGGGTCTACGTCTTCGACCCGGACGGCGTCCTCCGGTTCGACGCTCACGGAGCCGATCTGGAGCACGTGGACCGCGCCGTGGCCGAAGTCACCTCCGTGTCGGGGGCGGCCCGGCGTTCTGGAGTCGGCGAGATGAGCGAAGTGAAGTGAAACGTCTCCCACGCACGCTCGCACTCCCGGTGATCTTGGGCATGTCCTCATGCGACGGGCCACGACCCGTGGACATGCCGGTCGTCGCGATCGACCCGCAGTCGCTCACCGTGCTGTCTCCCGCCCAGGACGCTTTGTGGGATGTCAGGGATGTCCTGGTCGCAGACGATACGATATGGGCCCTGACGGCCTCCGCGCCCCACGTTCACGGCTTCGGACCGACCGGGAAGCTGACGGCCAGATTCGGAAGGGTCGGACAGGGACCCGGTGAGTTCCGTTTTCCATCAGCCATGTGGCCCGGCGGAGTCGGCGGCTCCCTTACGGTGTGGGATTCGGGATCCTTCACGGCTCTTACGTTCTCCACCGGCGGAGCTTGGCTCTCCTCTTCACGCACCCCCGTTCGGGGGGCCATCCGGTCGGACATCGGTACCGTCACCTTCGGCGACCCACTTCGCGCCGTCCCTGTGACCGGCGGTCTTGTTGTGGCGCGCTACGACTCGGGGGTCAACCACGGACGCGATCTGTGGAACGGACGGCTGGTGCACATCCCCGACGACGGCGGTGACCCACGGGTGCTGCTTGACTTCGCCACGGATCTACCGGGAGCCGCTCGCCTCCCCGCCGCCAGCCTCATGGCCCCCGTACCCCTTTGGGACGGTTGTCCGGATGGACGAATTGCCGTTCTTGATCCCGTTGCCCGGAAGCTCTTCATGGTGGACCCGGCTCGAAACGAGTTTGGCGCCTTCGCCCTTCCCTGGCATCCCGAACCGTTGGGCACCGACGCCCGCATTGCATACATGAGGTCGAGGGCCCGGGCCGAGACCGCCCGAGGGAGCGTTTCGGAAGCCGAGATCACTCGCCTTGCCACCGAGGCGGCCGCGAGTCTCGCCGAGCTGTTCGCGAAGGAGGAGCCACTCGGGGTGGACCTCAAGTGTGCCCCGGACCGGGTCTGGATCCGGAGCTTCGAGGGATCTGATCCTCTCGGCAATGGTCCCCTGTGGAGAACAGTGAGCCTCCACCGGGCGCTCCCCGCCTTCTCCCGCGTGGTCTTCCCCGCCGGTTTCATCCCACACCGCATTACCGAGTCGCTTGCCTTCGGCGTGGTCGCCGACGCCGGTGGCCTGCAGCGCCTCGCGACCGTCCTTGTTCCGCCATTCGCCCGTCAACGCTCGCACCATCACCACCTGCCATCCCGGCCACAGGCCAGGCGTGGCCCACGAATTCAGGAGATCTCAAGCCGTGAAAAACAAGCCCATTTGGATACTAATCGCGTTTCTCGCCAATCTCGCACTCCTGCCGCTCGTCACAGGAGCGTCGGAGGGGAGGGCGCAGGAAGCTCGTAGCGCTTTCTTCTTCCATTGCTGCAAGAAGACGACATCCGGGCGGCCCTACTGCTGTGACAGGTGTTGCCTCTTCGTATGGAACTGTCTGACCAACGAGGACTGCGAGAGGCTAGAACAGCATGAATGAAGCCCCCGGGGGCCCCGATCGGGGTCCGTTTCGGTCTTCGGCCCCGTCGGGGTCAGTCTTGGGAGGTCGCTGGCTTGCCTCCCACATGGGCTCTCCGCCACCTGGCGGAAATCCCGGGATACCGAGGGGATTCGCCTCTCGGACCCATCCACCTCCCTCACAGGAGACAGTCACATGACGACACCTTGCAACTCTCGAGCAGGAGCCCACACCTTGCGGAATAGGCTCGGCCTCATCGCCAGTCTGTTCGTGTTCGCCACCATCGCCGGTGCGTGCGACAGCGACCTGGCGCAGGTCACGTCGGCCAAAGTTGGTCCCCATTTGTTCGCGGGCGACGCCGACGATCCTCCGCAGGACTACGAATGCAAGTTTTACTGGGTCGGGTTCGTTCCCCAGGATGATTCGACGGTGGTTCTCGATACCATCTACCTGGAGCCCGACGACCCCACGGGGTACAACGGGTTTATCTACGCGAACCCCGTCAACATCATCGAGGAGTCCCCGTACCAGAAGCAGGTGGTGAACTTCAGGTGGCACCTGCAGCCGCCATCTTCGGTCTACGGCCAGAGCTACGACCACATCTCGTGGGAGTGCGCGGACTCAGTAGACATCCCGGTCGAAGTGGAGCTCATTGTGCCTGAGGACTGGCCCCAGAACCCGTTCGAGATCACGGATTGGGAAGGCGGGAAGGTACTTGCGTTTTCGCTTCTCACCAATTCATGGCCCCATGACTTTGATGGGATGGAGTTCCGGTTGGTCGACGCCACTGAAATGGTGTACGCCATCGCTCCGATTCACATCACAGTGGCCCAGGAGCCACCACCCTGTCCGGACTTTGCGTGCGGGGCGGGAACCGGGGGAACAGCAGCGAGCGGGGGTGGATAGCATGCAAGAAACATAGGGAACAAGGCGTCAAGGAACGAATACGAGAGCAAGCTCTAATGTTCCGAGGGCACTGGTCGGCTAGCTTCCGTCTCGGGGTGTGAACAGCGGTGGCGCGGACCGCCAGCTCGGGTGAACCAAACCCGTGACGGGGGCAGCGAACCTCGCTCCCATTGACAGACGCCCACCCCCACGCCCTACTCAATCCATGACGAGGACCTTCCACAGCCGACTCCGACATCCCGGTGCGCAAGAGGGTACCGGCGTTGTGGCGTTCGCCCGTCTCGCCGGAATCTGGTTCCTGGGTCTGTTCGGGCTCTGTGTTCTCTACATGTGGACCGCCTTCACAGGGTTGCGAGCAGAAACGACGAGCCTGGGCCGATTGGTCATGGTGGCTGGCCCCATGACCTTCGCGTTGTCGCTCCTTGTCGCGCCAGCGGTATTCGCTGCTGCTCGGGATCGCTTCGATCTCTCCGGTGGCCAACTGTCGGGTACACGAGCCCGTCAATGGGCTCTCCTGGTCGCCTTCGCGCTGACCGCCTATCTGCTCTCCGCATTTGGTCCCGCCATCGCCGAATCCCTGGTGGAAGCGGGCCAGGGCACACCGCCCGAACCGGCCAGGGCAACGCCGAGAACGCTGCGGTTCGTTCGCTCTGCACTTCCGGTCACCGTGGGGCTTCTCATCATTGTCGCGGGATGTGCCGGTGCGCTCGTCGGGCATTTGACAAGGGGGTGGCGTCCCCACAAGCGCGATGTCGCGCACTGGTTCGCGTGTCTGACTCTGGTGGCTTCGTTTCTGCTTCCGCTACTGATCGCTCCCAGCTTCATTCTGAACCGCGGCGCCTCGGCCGCATGGATCATCCTGGGTCCCCTGTTCCTGCCGACCCTCCTGACCGCTCTCCTCGCCTGGCGGGAGCGCCACGCATTGGGCCTCTCCATCGGCCTGCGATTCGCGAGCACCGCAGACGCGGTGGACCCGGAGTCACTGGATCGGATCGTGTCCGCCGTCGCCCAGGATTCGGATTCGGACCTCGACACCGTGGCCCGCACCGGGCCCGAGGGTGAAATGGCGCACTTCGCAAGCGCCATTCGCCGCATCGCCGCACCTACGGCAACCCTTTCCGAAAGCAAGGCCAGGGAGATCGTCAGAGCCCTGCAGCCGGCACCCGGCGCCGCTGAGCCGACGACCACCGGAAAGAAGAGGCTGCGACTCGAGCTGACCCGCATCGGCCGGTTCTACACCGGTTGGACCTGCCTTGCCGCGGGGCTCCTGCTCGTCAGCCCGATTGGCGGGGTGCCGATGAGCGTCGTCCCGGCCGTGGCCGTGGGTTTCGTGGGATCCGCAGGGATTGTCTGGATTGCGAACCGCCGTCCGAAGCCAACCGCGGCGGCGGGCACGTGACCGGCCACCCTACCCCCCCGCTTCTTGCTCTGAACCCAACGTCCCGGATTGCCCGTCGAGTCGAGACGGTTCTTCGCATGGGGGATTCCGCTCGGGTGATCGGCCCATTGGTTCGTGCGTCCAGCTGGAGGAAACTCGCGGAGCTCGGGGAGCGGCATCCGGGGGCACCTGCTATCGTGGACGTGACTTCCGAAGGGACCCATGAGCTGCCCTCGGCCGGCGTGCGCCAAGCCGGTAGCTGGGACTGGTCTGACACCCCGCTCATCCGCTGTGGAGCGAACGGCTCATCGGAACGGTGGTCGGCGTATGCGAAACCACCCATCACGGATCGACTCTCCTGCGGCACGGACGACGAATTCAGCGCCCTGGACGCGGCCATCCTGCACAGCATCGATGTCCGGCGTGTGAACCAGCTGCTGGAACGCGTGGGACCCAACACTCACCCGCTCGCCCGCCGGCTCCTCCGGCATGCGTTGCACCGGTCGCTCCGCGCTTCCACCGTCCTGGAGACCGCCGACAGGCTCGCCATGCCGAAACGCGCCTTGTATCGGCGCTGCGCCAAACTCGGGATACCCGGTCCCGGGGTCATACTCTCGATGGCGCGCATCTTCACGGTCGAGCACCTGGCGGACTGGAGCGGGCAGCCGGCGGGCGGCGTGGCTCTGGCCCTCGGCTTCTCACACCGGGCGAACTATCGCAGGCTGGTCCGCCAGCGTGTGGGAGTTTCGCCGTCGGTGGTTCGCGATCTCGGCGGGGCGGACTACGTGGAAGAGGTCATTGTCCGGCAATTGGTCTATCGTGCCGCAGGGGTTACTCCGGCCCCCTCGGGCGCTCCCCCAGGCATCGGTAGCCGCTGCCCTCCGCTTCGGCCTCCGCGAAGTAGTGGCCATTCATCCCTTCACCAGACCCGACCGCGCCCAGCTCGCCTGCGATCGCTACCGGATCACCCCCGGCTACATCCTGCACGCGGGCCACTTGGGGATCGCTCGGTGTGAGACGTGCCGCTCGAGGGTTCGCCCGGATTCGCGGGCAGCGGTAGTTTCAGTCCCCGGATCACCATCTGGAGCGGAATCACCGAGGCAACGGACGAAACCGCCCCGCGAGAAGAAGGAGGATGAGGGTGGCCAGCCCGGCTGACCATCCAACGGGGGAAGGCGCTGACAGATTACAGATCGCATCGACCTTGGGCGTCTCCATGCCCGTGATCCGGAGCTGCTGACGGAGTTGGTGCGGGAACTCAGTCCGCGGATCTGGATGGCGATTCGCGCGTATGCGCACGACGACGAACATGCCGACGACCTCCTCCAGGATTGCTGGGTGCAGATCCTGGGGGCGTTGGACAGCTATGGCAAGCGTGGTCCGTTCTCGTCCTGGGCGGTGGCGGTCAGCAGGAACTTCTGCCAGTCGAAGGTCGAGGTCGAAGAGCGGGTGAGCGGCACCGAGGTCTCGTTCGGTCACATGGGTGAGATCCCGGAGGATCGTGGAACCGTGCCATCGCCGGAGGAGCAGTCCACACGCCGGTACTGGGCTGAATTGGTCAACGAGGCATTGGGACGACTCCCGGACCGCGAGCGTGACGTGGTGGTGCTCCGGCTGCTCGAGGGTTGGGACACCTCCAGGACGGCAGCTGCGGTGGGCGTCAGCGAATCGGGAGTGCGGTCGATCCTAAGGCGAGCGATGAGCCGGCTACGGAAGATGAAAAGGCTGAGGGAGGCGTTACCGGAGTGGATGGGGGCCGATTAAGGGCCATTTCGGGGTCGAAATCGAAAAAAAACGGCCAAATGTCGGAAAATGACCCCCCATGGCGCGGCCCTTCGCCGTCTTAAAGGGCGCACGGCGTGAACCCGCGCGGCGATTTCGTCCCGCAGGCACGCCTGACACAGACACTTTTCGCGCTGGGGCGTCCGGCATCGGGGCCGATGTCGGGGCGTGCCTTCAGGACCGGTGGTTGGGAGGTCACACCGCCGGGCGCTCCAGCCAGATCACACGCTCCGGGCACGGGGCTCACAATGGAGGCAGGATGAAGCGATACCAGGATGTGGTGCTGTTCCTGCTGTTGCTGGTCGTCGTCGCCCAGGCTGTGCAGGTGGTTGTTCGACCCGGGCCGGCCGCCGACGGCGTGGCACCGGCACCGGGCGTGCTGGTCGGCGACACGCTGGGCGCCCTGACGGGCCACATCGGCGACGGCGTCCTGGGGATCGTGCCGCTGGATGCGGATCCCGGCACGGTCACCGTGCTCTACGCGTTCAACTCCGAATGCGCGTTCTGTGACGACGTGGCGCCTGAGTGGGCCGGTCACTTCGGCTCCGCTCCACCAGGTGCGACGATCCGGAGAATCGCCGTTACGCGAGACCTTCCCGGCCCGGCAGCGACCTACGCCGAGCGGTTCGGGTGGCAGGTCGACCTGCTCAGCGTCGCGCAGACCCCGCAATCCAGCCGGGAATCGTTCCTGGTCTCGAGGACACCCTGGGTATACGTGCTTGACTCGGACGGCGTGGTGCGCTTTCAGGACCACGGGGCCGAACTGCGTCGCCTGGAGGAGGCGATCGCCGCCATCCGTTCTCCCGGCACCGGGCAGTTGACGGGAGGTGGCGGATGAAGCGTTTCCTGCCCTGGTTCGTGATTTCGGCGGTCGCGGTGGGATCTTCCTGCGACCCGGGGACCGACCTGGATTGGCCGGTCATACCGATCGGCCCCCTGTCGCTTACCGTTGTCTCCGCGGCCGAAGATCCATTGTGGGAGGTGAGGGACGTCCTGGCGCATGGCGGAACGTTCTGGGCCCTGACGGCCTCGGCGCCCTACGTACACGGCTTTGCCCCCACCGGCGAACTGACCACGCGGTTCGGGACGTCGGGCGACGGACCCGGCGAGTTCCGCTTCCCTTCCGCCGTCTGGCCCGGCAAGACCCCTGGTTCACTCACGGTGTGGGACCCGGGTTCCTTCTCGGCCTTCACCTTCTCCGGATACGGGGCCCTGCTCTCTTCGCTGCGCGCACCCGTTCCAGGCGCCATTCGCTCCGATATCGCCAGCGTCACCTTCGGCGATCCGTTCCGGGCCGTGAGGGTGGCGGGAGGCCTTGTCACCGCACGCTACGAATCCGGTGTCAACCACGGTACCGACCTTTGGAGCGGCCGTCTGGTTCGCATCCCGGACGACGGGGGCGACCCGCAGGTGCTGATCGATTTCGCCACGGAACTCCCGGGAGCCGCGGTGCGCCCGGCCGGCAGCCTTCTGGCCCCGGTTCCCCTCTGGGATGGCTGTCCCGACGGACGCATCGCGGTTCTCGATCCCGTCGCCCGAACCCTTCTCATGCTGGATCCCGACGGTGATGTGCGGGAAACGCTCGCCCTGCCGTGGGACCTTGCCCCGCTGGATAGCGACGCCCGGATCGCGTACATGACTGCCCGGGTCCGGTCCGAAGTCGAGGACGCCAGCGTGTCCGAAGCCGAGATCGTGAGCCACGCGACCGAGGCGGCGCGGAGCGCGGCCGAAATGTTCCCGGTGGAGGAGCCGCTCGGCATCGATCTCAAGTGCGCGACCGGGACGGTCTGGATCCGGGAGTTCGACGCAACCTCGCATCCCCTCGGCTTCGGTCCGCTGTGGCGAACCGTGAGCTTCGACGGAGAGACCCCCACCCTCTCGCGCATCGTCTTCCCCTCCGGCTTCAATCCCTACCGAATTACCGAGGCGCTTGCCATCGGCGTCCTGCTCGACCCCGTGGGTCTGCAACGCGTGGCGACCGTCTCTCTTCCGCAATCCTCCCGCCGAAGCCCTTCTCCGTCACCGCCCCCCAAACCCACGTACCCAACCGTGGTCCAAGCCCAAGGAGATTCCGAACCATGAGGAAGAAGCCCACCTGGATTCTTATCGCGTTCCTCGCCAATCTGGCATTGCTGCCGCTTGTGATGGCGCCCGAGGGGCGGGCGCAGGGGACGGGAGACCCTTTCTACCACTGTTGCAAGAAGGCTCCGTCGGGGAATCGGTATTGTTGCGAACGGTGCTGTGTGTTCATTTACAATTGCAAGAGCCACGAGCACTGCAAGAAGCGGGGAGAGCCTTGAACCAAGATCATGGAGCTGCGGCGAGCGTCGCCGCCTATGCCCCTACCTTCGAGGCGGATTAGGGGTCGTGGTTCCGCCAACCGATCTACGTCTTGCGGATTCTGCACCGTCCTCCAACGCGTACGGTCCTGCTCGGTTGACGGGCTCGTGGTTCGCGGCACTGGCAGTGACCTACCTGTTGTACGCGTGGAGCGCCGGCGGGGGGCTGGATGGTGATATCGCATTCCCAGAACGCGTCACAATGTTGTTGGGGCCTTCCGCCCTCGCTTTCGCACTGCTTATTGCGCCATCGCTGTTCGCCGCCAGCGCGGGCCAGGCGGATGGCCTCGAATGGACTCCCGACCAGGTATTCGCTCGTCACTGGGTGACCGTGGCGCTGTTGGCCGGGGTTGCATTCCTGCTGTCGACCATCGGTACAACCGTCGCGACGTCTCTGGTCTCGTCGGTCCCCGAGGGATCATCTGGGGCGTCAGCAACGGGTCCACCAGCCAGCGAACTCGCCCGCCACATGTTCCCCGTCTCCATCACAGCCTTCGTCCCCATCTCCGGTGCCGCCGGCACCCTCATCGGCCACATCACCAGCCCCTGGCAACCCCTCCGCAGCCACGTCGTGCGCTGGATTTCCGGCATCACCCTCATGGCCTCCTTCCTGCTCCCGTTCCTGGCAACGGCGAATGCCATCGCACTGCAGGGTACTTCACCCATCTGGATCATCGTGAACCCGCTCGTCCTTCCACTGGTGCTGACCTCGGCCCTGGCCGTTCGGGAACGGGACGCCCTCGGCCTGCGTGTCGGCGCCTGGTGGCGACGAACCGGCCCGGACAGGCTGGACCCGGAGACTCTGGACCGAATCGTCACCGGCGTCACGGGGGATCCGGGCTCGCGCATCGATCCTCGAAGTCTCACCGGACCCGAACGCGAAATGGCGACTCTCGCCGCCGCCATCCGCGGCATCGCCGGACCACGGGCGACGCTCTCCGAATCACGAGTGCGCGAGATCGTGGCGGCCCTCGTCAAGGCCTCCCCGGCGAAGGGACCGGAAGCTGCCAGGCCGCGATGGTCCTGGTTCGAGCCCTCCGTCCTGGGCGGCTTCTGCACCTCCTGGACCTGCCTCGCCGTCGGCCTCGTGATTGTCAGTCCGCTTGGAGGCGTTCCGATAAGCGTCGCTACCGCCGCAGTCGTGGGATTCCTGGGATCGGCCGGGATACTCCTGGTCTCCCGCCGCTTCCCGGGGCTGGCATCCACGGTGGCCAGCTGACCGCCGCACTCACCCCCCCGCTTCTCGCTCTGCAGACCCGTCCGGAACTCTGCGAGCGAATCCTGATGGCCCACCGGATGGGGGACTCACGGGGAGTCATCGGACCGGTAGTCTTCGTGGGGAGTTGGAAGGAACTGTCCGAACAGGGCGACAGGCACCCTGGATCTCCCGCGCTGGTCGACCCGAGCTTCGGAGAGGTCGGCGACCTGCAGGCCGCCCCCTCCCCCTGGGCAAGCGAATACTCCTGGTACTCGACGCCGCTCATTCACTACGCGAGAACCTGGCCCGGCGCCGCGCCGACCGAGACCGGCCACCCCTACACGGCCTTCCTGCGCGCCGGCGTGGACGACGATCTGGACACGATGGATGCGACGATTCTCCGGTGCATCGACGTGGGGCGGGTCCATCGGCTGCTGGAGCGCTTGCGGCGATGCGCCCACCCCTTCACCCAAAGGGTCTTCCTTCACGCCGTCAACTTGGCCATCGGACCCGTCGCCATCCCCGTGTTGGCCGACAGTCTCGGACTGGAGGAACGCGCCCTCCAGCGTCACAGCGCGGTGCACAAGATCCCCCGTCCGAACGCCATCGTCGCGCTCGCCCGCATATTCACGGTGGAGCGACTGGCTGCGTGGAGCGGTCAGCCGTCCGGGTCCGTCGCCCTCACCCTCGGCTTCTCGGCCAAGTCGAACTATCGCCGGGTTCGGCGACGGCATCTCGGCGGTACTTCCACCACTATTCTGCAGCGGGGCGGAGCGAGGCTCGTGGAAGAGACGATCGTACAAAGGCTCGCGCCTTCCTGAGCACAGGCCACCGGCGTCGCCGGTCCCGTACATCGGCCCCTACAGCTATCCCCTATCCGCGCCACCGGGAAGCCGTATCGAAGATCCGCGACTACATTACCCGCGTGAATCAACTCCAACCGCGACTATCTTCGAGATGAACTAGCGCATCTACGACCGCTACCCCGCCACTACGGCGCCGACTCCGACACCGAGGTCTTCCGGCTACCGATGGCCGACCGCGTCCTGATCGAGATGTCGTTCGAGGGTTCGCGCGGATTCGGGGGCGGTGGCAGGCAGTTTCAGTCCCCGGATCCGGAGCGGTCCTGCGTTCCGGGAAGGCGCCACCTGAGGATGAACAGGGCGAGGCCGCCCCGGCAGGAGAAGGAGGATGAGGGCGGGGCAGGTCACTGATCACCCCACCCGAGCAAGTTGCTGACGGGACCGACTATTGATCCGATCGACATTCAGCGTCTGCGTGCGCGCGATCCACAGCTGCTGGAGAAGCTGGTGCTGGAGTTCAGTCCGGCTTCCCGACCGTGAGCGGGACGTGATCGTCTTGCGATTGCTCCAGGGAAGGATCAAGGCGGAGACCGCTGAGATTCTGAGCCAAAGTGCAGACGCCGTCCGCGAGATCCTGCACCGCGGTTTGACACGGATGAAGCTGATGGAGGAGTTGCGGGGGCTTCTGACGAAGTGGAAGGGCTGGGAGTAGGGCTTCCTGGGTCATTTTAGGCCGATTAATGGCCAAATGGCAAAAAGTGACCCCCCATAACCGGGAGTTCCGGCATTAACAGGGTCAGTGGCAACGCTCCCTCGCCCCGTGGTGTGCCTGTGCGGCGCGATGAGCACTTGGTGAACCCGAACCGGAGTTTGGTGGAGTAATGAAGCGGTTCCAGGATGTGGCGCTGTCCCTTCTGGTCTTGGCCATCATTGCGCGGACTCTCCACGTCATGGTCCGCGCCCAGTCCGCAGACGATACGATGGTCCCGGCACCGACGGTGCTGATCGGAGACACGGTACCAGCTCTCACCGGTTACGCCGAAGACGGTGTCCTGACGACGGTCTCCCTCGATTCCGACTCCTACACCGCGACGGTCGTCTACGCATTCCACCCCGAGTGCGTGTTCTGCGACCTTGTGGCCTCCGAATGGGCCGCTCACTTCGCTGCGGGCGATCCGAAGGCGGCTCCCGTTCGAAGGATTGCCGTAACCCGCGAGCTCCCCGGGCCCGCCGCGACCCACGCCCAGCAGTTCAACTGGGACATCGACCTGTTGAGCGTATCGGGCTCCGTGGAAATGAGCCCGGAGGCCTTCCTGGTATCGAGAACGCCCTGGGTCTACGTCTTCGACCGGGATGGCGTCCTCCGATTCCACGCTGACGGAGCCGAGGTGGAGCATGTGGACCAGGCTATGGCTGAAATCGCGTCCCTGTCGGAGGTGGCCCGACGTTCGGAGTCGACGAGATGAGAGAAGTGCAACGGCTCGCACGCTCGCTCGCGCTCGCTACGATGCTGGCCGTCTCGTCATGCGACGGGCCGCAATCGGTGGACATGCCCGTCATCCCTATCGACCCGCAGGCGCTCAACGTGCGCTCTCCCGTCCGGGACGCGTTGTGCGATGTCAGGGATGTCCTGGTCGTCGATGACACGATATGGGCCCCGACGGCGTCCGCGCCCTACGTTCTCGGCTTCGGACCGACCGTGAAGCTGACGGCCAGATTCGGAAATGGCGGACAGGGACCCGGGAAGTTCTGTTTTCCTTCGGCCATCTGGCCGGACCGATCCAGCGGCTCCCTTACCGTGTGGGATTCGGGATCCTCCCCGGCTCTCACCTTCTCAGCCGGCGGAGCGCTGCTCTCCTATGCGGGCACCGCCCTTCGGGGAGCCATCCGGTCGGACATCGGTACGGTCACCTTCGGCGACCCATTCCGGGCCGTCCCCGTGCCCGACGGTCTTGTCGTGGCACGTTACGACTCGGGGGTCAACCACGGCAGAGACCTGTGGAACGGCCGGCTGGTGTACATTCCCGACGACGGCGGTGACGCAAGGGTGCTGGTCGACTTCGCCTCGGACCTCCCGGGAGCCGCGCACATCCCCACCACCAGCCTTCTGGCGCCCGTGCCCCTTTGGGACGGTTGTCCCGATGAGCGCATCGCCGTTCTCGATCCCGTTTTCCGTTCGCTCTTCATGGTGAATCCGGCTCAAAACGAGCGTGCCCTAGTCACACTGCCCTGGCATCCCGGCGCGCGGGGCACCGACGCCTGCATTGCATACAAGAGGTCGAGGGTCGAGGCCGAGATCGACCGGGGGAGCGTTTCCGAAGCCGAGATTGATTGCCTGGCGGCTGAGGCGGCGGCGAACCTCGCCGACCTGTTTGCACAGAAGGAGCCCATCGCCGTCGACCTCAAGTGTGCCCCCGACCGGGTCTGGATTCAGAGATTCGAGGGATCTGATCCTCTCGGCTGTAGTCCCCCTGGGGACGACAGTGAGCCTCTACCGGGGATCCCCGGCATTCTCGCGCGTCGTCTCTCCCTCCGCCTTCATCCCGCACCGTATTACCGAGTCGCTTGCCTTCGGCATGGTCGCCGACGCCGGTGGCATGCAGCGCCTCGCGACCGTCCTTCTCCCACAGTTCGTCCGTCAACGCCCGCCATCACCATCTACTATCCCAGCCACGCCTCTAGCGTGGCCCACGAACCGGGGAGACCTCAAGCCATGAAGAACAAGCCCACTTGGATACTAATTGCGTTCCATACCACCCTCGCACTCCTACCGATCGTCATAGGAGCGTCGGAGGGGAGGGCGCAGGAGCCTCGTAGTGCCTTTTTCCACTATTGCAAGAAGACGGCGTCGGGTCGGCCTACGGTTGTGACATATGTTGCCTCTTCGTCTGGAACTGCCTTACCACCGAAACCTGTGAAAAGACGAGAACAACCTCGCGGCGCGGACTTGTTCAGTCCCTGATTGACGAATGACTGATGAGATCGAGATTGGTTGTTCAGGTCCTGTTGTAGGCAGAGACACCGGAGCAGAGGCCATGGACGTAGATTTCGTAACGGTGTACGAGAAATGGACCCGGCGCGAGCTGACGCAGGCGCAGGCAGCGGATGTCCTCGGAATGAGCGAGCGAACCTTTCGGCGCCGCACCGTCCGGTATCGAGCGGAAGGCTTGACAGGGCTGGACGATCGCCGAGTCGTTCGCGGAGCGACACCCTCGGAAATCGCCGCATTGAAAGATCTCTACGCAACGGAATACCCGTCTTGGCAATTACTGCCCTTCTACAGGAAATACAAAGAAGACCATGGTGGAAACCGATCGTACGCCTGGGTCAGGAAGCATCTTCAGCTAGCCGGACTAGTTCCAAAGCGTTCCCGCAAAGCTAGTCAAGAATTGGTCGAAGGATTGTTGCTCAATCAGGCGATCTGGAGATACCAGTGGGTGCCAGGTGAGGCATGGGACTTGGTTGTGACCTCCGACAATGCGACTGGCCGTGTATACTCGGGATTCTTTGTGGATCGACACACGGTTTGGGCAAGCTTCCGGGGAATTCGTGAGGTCTTGACGACAAGGGGATACTTCTTCGCCGTCAGCGTGCCGTGGGCACCAGACCGTCGGCGCAAGCTCGGCCTGGCGCAATTCGGTCGGGTAATGGAGGATTTCCTAATCGAGGTGGTACAAACGTGCCCATCATCCGTATCGATGCAGCACAATCAAGTGTTTGGCACGTTGCGATGGGTCTTGCCACAGCATCTCGCGCGCGCGAAGGCCACAACCCGGAACGATGCCAATGCATACCTGTGTCGATACTGGACGACGTTCAATGAGGCTTTCGCCGTGGAATGCAAAGATGATGTGTTCGACCCGCTGAATCCCTGTTCGCTAGCGACACTGGACGATTACCTCTGCCTGACGGAATCAGCCATCGTCGGGTGTGACAACCGTGTGCGATACGCAGGTAGGGACTTGCAGATACCTGAACGTGACGGAGAACGGAGAGTGAGCTACCAAGGTCAGGAAGTTGAGATCCGCGAATTCGAAGACGGAAGTCTGGCGATTGTGAGTGGAGGTAAGGAGGTCTTGGGACGATTGAGCCCGGATCCTGCGATCCAAGGTTAGCGTTAGCGGCGCAGCGACCGGGGGGGCCTCCAGGCACAATCTGCAAAGCGTCCGGCCCTCGCGGGACGCGGTAGGCTGCTCTTTGCTCGGAACCCAACGGTTCCAATTGCCGTTCGAATTGAGGCAATCCTTCGCTTGGGGGGATTCGGTTCGGGTGATCGGCCCAATGGTCGGCGCGCCCACCTGTCCCGCGCCGTTCTCTGCCTGTCGGCGCCAGCGATCTTCGCTCCCTATTGACAGACGGCTTTCTCGGGCCCCAACTTAAAGCCATCATGATGAAGTTCCAGAGCTCCATCCGGCGTCCCGAATCACCCAAGAGACCAGCCACGGCTGCGTCCGCCCGTCTCGCAGGAACCTGATTCCTGGGACTGTCCGTGCTCTACGCGCTTGTGGACCCTACTGACCGTTCCGCTGGCTTGGCGCAAGCGCCGTTCGTTGGACATCCGCGTCGGCCGGGGATTCGCCAGCGCAGCAGACTCGTTGCACCCAATGTCGCTGGATCGGATAGTGTCGGCCGTCGCCCAAGATTCGGAATTGAACCTCGATATCGTGGCCGACACCAAGTCCAAACGTGAGATGGCGTACCTCGCCAGCGCCAATCGCCACCTCGCCGCACCCACAGCGACCCTTTCCGAGAGCAAGGTCAAGGAAATCGTCAGGCCCTGCAAACAGCACCAGCCACAGCTGCGCCGACGACTAACGGAAGGAGGAAGCTGCAACTCGAACTGACAAATGGGCTGCCCTCGGCCGAAGCGCGCCAAGCTGGTGGTTGCGACCGGTCTCGGATCCCGCTTATGCACTACGTAGCGAACGCGTCCTCGGGACGGTCGTTGGCGCATCCGAAAGCACCCTTCACGGGTAGCCTCGTTCGGGGCGTGGATGCCGAAATCGCCGCCCTAGCTATAGCAACCAGCTCCTGCGCCATGCGTTGCACCGAACGCTCGGCGCTTCCACAGTCCTGGAGACCGCTACCAGCCTCGGTATGGCGCAACGCACCCTGTATCGTCGCTGCGCCAAACTCGGGATACGCGGTCCCGGCGTCATACTCTCGCTTGCTCGCATCTTCACGGCCGAGCACCTGGCGGACTGGAGCGGGCAGCCGGCGGGTGGCGTGGCTCTGTCCCTCGACTTCTCACACCCGGCAAACTATCGCAGGCTGGTCCGCCGCCGTTTTGGCGTTCCGCCGTCGGTTATTCGCGAGCGTGGCGGGGCGGAACTACGTGGAAGACGTGATCGTTCGGGCACTACACCCGTCGGTGAACGCCGCCCGCTCGGGCGAACTGTGAGAGGCGTCGCCTGTGGAACAGCTCCTCAAAGTTACGCTGGAGGAGTGCGAAACGCTCGCGGGCAACCGGATGGTCGGATGGTCGATCGGGAGCCGCGTGTGGACGGCCTAAGACCTTAGCCCGCAAGCGGCCCTAGAGATCAAATCACGGGAACGCCGAAGTCCGTTCCCCCGGGATGCGCACGACTTCACGACTCTGCAGGACCACAGTTCGGTTCGGTCGCGAATCGTTGGGTGACATACATCCGCCATCCCTCTAAGAGAGAGTCTAGGTCAGCGCCGAGCACCTGCACGAACGCCCTGTCCAACCCATACTCCTTTACGCTACTCAAGAGGGCCCCACTCGATACAACGTCATCCCACACGGTGTCCAAATAGTCCATAAACGTCGAGTACAGATCATACGCCAACCGGGTGTTCAAGTCCGAGTCAGGCTCGTTCTCCTGTGGCCACGATAAGCCTCTCGTTCCCCTGCGCTGTGCCTCAATCCAAATCCGCCAACTTGCTTCGCAGGTAAGCCCACCGGACGCCCACTCCGCAAAACCCTCGTCAAACCACCACGGTATCGTCCTGTATTGGACGTACGCGGCCAACCCGAGGTGAGCCAGCTCGTGTCGCACTATTCGCCGGAGCTTAGCGTCGTCCCACGCTAGTGCCCTGGAAAGCGGCAACACGATTAGTGATTCCGTGGGGCGGCTCCACGCATCTGCATTTGGATTGGACCAAGACACAGCCAAGCTGATGGTTATCCGCCCTTTCAGCGGAAAACCGTTCGGAAACCCCGGCACGGCGTCCGCCTCGTCAAGACTATCCAGCAATCTGCTAACAGCGCGTGGATGATCCACAGTAGCGGTAACGGGAAACACGAGCCTGCCCCGATCTGTCTGAACAGACCTGATCCTCAGCCCTTCCTCCTGCGCAAATGCGGGCTCAAGCCACGTACCCAGAAGAATCGCGGCGAACAACACGGGGCGCATCACGTAGCTTCACCGAGACCGCGATACACCCATACCAATGTCCCATACCTCAACGAAGGGCTCTCCAACCGGACTGTACGTCAGACTCGTAATCGCTACTGTCCCACTTTCGGTGTCGTCCATCAGAAAATAGCCTACCACCGGGTGGTCGAACCAACCGGACGCCCTCACCGCGCACGCCTGAATATCGATCACTTCGACCCTGGTACGGAACACCGATCCTGGGCCTTGCAGGTATTCCAAGTAGAGTTCTCCCGTCGGCCGAGCTTTCTCAATGACGAGATCTTCCCAATCCGTGCGGCGATAGAAAAGCATAACCCACAATCGACCTTCTTGGTCGATGTGAATGTCGCGAAGGCGATTCCAAGGCGGATGGTCCAGTGTCGTGCTCCTCCCCGGTTCCCTCCTCAATCCATCGTCCAAGTCGGGTCCACTTAGTTTGCCGACTCGTGAGTTGTCGCTCGCCCATGCTTCAACGACGTAGTTGGAGAGGCTTGCGCTCAGAACGGTGTCATTGGAATGAAGGGCAAGCTCGCGCCGCATGAGCATTGGCGTCATCGGTCCAGAGGCGCTCGTTGGCCGTGGCCCGAAGGAGGATACGATTCTCCCGTCCGCACCCAAGCGGTGCAAGGCAAGGCCAACTCGGTCGAGGCTGGAAATCCAGGTCTGAAGTACGTACCGGCCAGAGGTTGATGTCTCGCGCGATGGCATCACCATATCACGAACGAACCCACCGGGCACCGAGGTCTCGTCTGCCAAGGTGAAATCCGCGTTGAGTGCCGTGACCCGCTTGTTTCGATTATCGAGCACATGGACCCGCCCATTCGAATCGACACCGATCAGCCGGACTGCGGAAAACTCCAGCGGCCCCTCGCCTGCCCGGCCGACCTTGGCGACAAAGGCGCCATCGGCGTCGAACACCTTGATTTCTTCCCCTTGCCCAATCCAGTAGCGTCCGCGGGGATCCCGCACGACACGGAGCATGCTAGTGACCCCCACCAAGAAGCCTGGGTCATCGCCCGTTTCTCCCAAGCGGTGGGCCAACTCGAAGTCAAGGCATCCCTCACAGTCAGCAACGGCGGGCAGCTCACAGGTAGCCAAGGCGAATGAACCGGTACCGGCACCGGCGTTCGACTCCCCGCGGTCGGGATCGCAGGCGACGACTAACAGCACGACCGGCAGGATCCGCGACATCAACCGCTCCAGCGTCCCGACGCGGCTGCCCGCGGAAGTGTCGCCGCAACCAAGCGACCGGATCACTCGCTCACAAGCCAGCGGTCCGGTCGCTTGGCGACTATAGGTCGTCATGACTGGGATTGCGGTTGCAGCGCTTGTTGTGTGAGGGCACGGACGCCGAGGCGAGCCAACGCGGATGTCGACTGGGAACTCAAAAACACGACGGCGGTCACGTCATTGCTACAGGCCGAACCTCGAACGGCTAACAGACGGCGACTCGCATGCAGCAGAATGCGGTCGGAGAGCGTCGCGACTAAACGCCGCAGATCCTGGCCGGAAGTGCTCTCAATCTCCCGCGCGATGGCAAGCGCCGATGGTGCGATGTCGCTGACGCTGTTAGTGGCAGTGCATACGTCACACAGGTCCTTTACCTCGTTGGGGCATTTCATGTTGTATGATCCGCCGAACTTCGCACCCTGAAGGCTCAAATCGTTGACACCGCACTCGTGGCACTCCCTGCCGCAATCCTGAGCGGCGACCGGTGTAGGTGTCGCTACCACGACTCCTGCGGCCGCTGTGGCAGTGATGGCGACCGCAGCGAGTGCCGTCCGAGGGTTCCACATGTTCCAGTTGAGCATAGTAAGGCCTCCCTATGGAGGAGGGGGCGAGCCCCCTCTCGTTCACCAGCCCCGCCTTTCGGGGCCGTTGAGTAATGGTTGTCGATTGGCACGGAAACGCGCAAGCTCTTTGTTCCCCTTTTGTCGCATTTGGCCGGTTCTTGCACGCTTCTGTCCGGTAGGAGCGCGCATAGATGGCCCCACTCCCGTCTCGGCCCCTGCGTCGGCGGCAGCGATCTTCGCTCTCCATTGATGGAGTGCTCCTTGGCCCTCAGCCGACCCCCCCTCACCCCGGCATCCGCAACCGCCTGCCCTCCGCCTCGGCCTCATCCGAATCCAGGAACGCGTTGCACTCCTCCAGCTCCCGCCGTGCCACCTCGAGCGAACTCCAATCCACCGCCGCAGTCCACCGCTGCCCGTAGTCCAATACCCTCACGAGCGGCGCTGCCCGCCCGGTTCGAGACAGCGCCCGCAGCGCCGCGAGGTAGTTGCCGCGGAACACGGTCGGGACAACGATCCGCTCCTCTCCCTCGGCAACCAACTCCGCGTTCATCATCACGCGCGCGACCCTTCCGGTGCCGTCCGCGAAGGGGTGCACCTCGCTGACGAGGAACATCATGTACACGGCGCGCTCGAAGGGGGACTCCAGGCTCCGGTACAGGGCGAACCCCTCGGCCAGGGTGCCCGCGACCAGGTCGGGGGCCACGAACAGGGTGAGTCCGGCACGGTTCTCTACCGTCTTGAATTCCCCGGGCAACGCCTCCGGGCGTCCCGCCATGATCCTGCGGTGGCGCTCTCGCAGAAGCCCGGCGAGTTCGATAGGCTTTTCTCAGATTTTCATTCCGCACCACGCTCCGCCAGCAACCCGCGCAACGCCCGCCTGAGTCTCTCCACCAGCTCCCGGTCCTCATCCGTGATCCCCCTGACGGAAACCTCGATTTCAGGCGTGATCTCGATCCGGGTCCAGGTGTCCATCGACGAGCGTGAGTGCGTGACCCGTTCCCGGGCCCTGTCCCGAAGCGCCCTCAGGGCATCGTCCAGATCCTCGTCCGCCTCCTCGCGTCCGTCCGGCTCGCCGGCGATCTCTTCCCGAACCCCTTCCGGATCCACCGGGCGGGGGATCGGTTCCCCGTACGCGTCCTGGTCCGGAGGCAGCGACGAAGCGACCGGCGAGTAGAGCCGCGACCCTTCCGCAGGACCCCGGCGCAACATCACCCGCTCCTCCAGTATCGCCCGCCGCATCCCCGGCAGCCGGAACGCCGTCGACCCCCGCTCCACCAGCTCAGGCGTGACCGCGATCCCGCCATCGGCCACCTTCGCGATCAGCGCCGGCGGCACCCGCTCGAACACCATCCGCATGTCGCTCAGCGAAACCGCCGACACCTCACCCGCCTCCTCCGCCTCCCGCACCCGCCTGATGAACACCAGCCGGTCCCGCACCATCCTGGGATATCGCGTCCGCGGCCCCCGGCGACCCACCCTCGGCAGCAGTCCTTCCTGCACGTAGTACGCGATCGTCCTGCGGTCGAACCCGGTCTCTTCTTCCAGCTCCCTGGCCGTGTAGCTGGGCTGTTTCTTCATCGTGCTCACTGTCGTCCACTGGTAATTAGTGTTGACATACTGACAAATACCGCTTACTGTTGATAACTGGTCATTACTGCCAACACAAGAGGAGGTGCCACTTGGACCACGTCAAGACCGCCGTTTCCGGCCTGCAGCCCGGCGAGCCCACGACCCGCGGAGGGCTCACCGTCTTCCCCCTGACTACCGGCTTCCGCAGCAAGCTCCGCTACCTCCTGCTGGAGGAGGGGCTGCGGAAGGATCTGGTCACCATCCGCGAGGTCTCCGAGGGCGGCCGCGTCCCGGAGCTCAAGGTGGAGAACCGGGCCGGCCTGCCCGTGCTGATCGTCGACGGCGAGGAGCTCGTCGGCGCCAAGCAGAACCGGGTCGCCAACCTGACCATGCTGATCCCGGCCGAGCGCACCACGATCATCCCCGTGTCGTGCGTCGAGGCGGGGCGGTGGTCGTACCGGTCGGCCCACTTCGACGTGACCGACCGCGTGCAGAACGCGCGGGGACGGGCGGAGAAGCTCGAGAGCGTCCGCCACTCGATCCGCGAAGGGGGCGGCAGGCGCTCGGACCAGGGCCGGGTGTGGGACTCGATCGCGGAGGAGGCCGAAGCCCTGGACGCGGATTCCCCCACGAGCGAGATGGGTGCCATGTTCGAACGCCACAAGGACACGCTGGACGACTACGTCGGTGCGGTGACGGCGGGCCCGGAGCAGGTGGGCGCCGCCTTCATCGTCCGGGGGCGGCGCTACGGGCTGGATCTCTTCGACCGGCCGGAGACCTTCGCCGCATTCCTGCCGAAGCTTGTGCGCAGCTACGCGATCGACATGCTGGGGCGGAAACCGCCGGAGCGCGGGGATTCCCTCGAAGGGGATGCGCGGAGTTTCCTGAACCGGATCGTGGAAGGGACGTACGACGAACACCCCGCGGTCGGGCTGGGGCGGGATGTGGGGGTGGTCGGCGATGGGCTGGTCGCAGGCGCGCTCGTCGCCCGCAGGACGGTCGTCCACCTGACCGCGTTCGCGGAACCGGTGGGGCTGCGCCGGGACTCGGCTGAGGACAGGCCGCGCGGCGGGCGCTACGCCGACTACCGGCAGAGGCTCGATTCGCTGCGGAGCCGGTACGAGAGGTAGCTCGCCCACCAGGCGGAAGGGGCCTCTTCAAAGCGGCCCGGACGGGGGGACTCGTCCGGGCCGCCTGCCGTGTGCTACGATACCAGCCCACGCCAGCCTCTCCCACGCTCATCCACATCGTCAGCACCATGGCCCAGGACACCCTCTTCTCGAAGATCGTTCGCGGCGAGATTCCCGCCGACATCGTCCACCAGGACGACCTCGTCACCGCGTTCCGGGATATCCGCCCCCTCGCGCCCACCCACATCCTGGTCGTGCCCAACCAGGTGATCCCAACGCTGGCCGATGCCTCGGCCAGCGACGAGGCGGTGCTGGGGAGGATGCTGCGGGTGGCCGCCGACCTCGCGGCCGCGGAGGGGGTCGCCGAAGACGGCTACCGCGTCATGATCAACTGCCGGGACCATGGCGGACAGGAGGTCTACCACCTTCATCTTCACCTGCTGGGCGGGCGACCGCTGGGCCCGATGACGCGGCGGTAGGATGGTCACGGCTTCGCCCCGTAGCCGGCACGCGCCGGTGAGCCGGACGACGCTTGCCGTTGCCGCGTCCCTCACACTTTTCCCCGCCCAGGCAGCCGCCCAGCCCCCGCCCCCCCTCGACCGCGTCCTCGCCTTCCCCATCTCCATCCCCGGCGAGCAGCTGCACCCCAACCGCGGCGCCGCCGGCGCCTGGCACAGCATCCGCAAGCTCGCCACCACGGCCAGCATCCTCCACATCACCGCCCACCCCGACGACGAGCACGCCGGAATGCTCACCCTGGCCAGCCGCGGATGGGGCGCCCGCACCGCGCTTCTCAGCCTGAACCGCGGCGAGGGAGGCGCCAACGCGATCGGGCCCGAACTCTTCGACGCCCTCGGCCTCATCCGCACGCGCGAACTGGTCCTCTCGGGCCGCTACTACGGCCTCGACGACCTCTATTTCACCACCGCGGTCGACTACGGCTACTCGAAGTCGGTGGAGGAAGCGTTCCGCAACTGGGACCGCGAAGCCGTGCTGGAGGACATGGTGCGGGTGATCCGCCTCAACCGGCCGCTCGTAGTGGTTTCGCGCTTTCACGGGACGCGCCGGGACGGGCACGGTCATCATCACGTGGCGGGGTTGCTGACGCCGGAGGCGGTGGAGGCGGCGGCCGACCCGGAGCGGTTCCCCGGGCAGATCGAGCGGGAGGGGCTGAGGCCGTGGCGGGTGCTGCGGGTGTTCCGCGGCGGACTGCGCGTGGACGAACCGCATGACGTGGTCGTGGACGCGGACGTGTACAGCGCCTTGCTGGGGACTTCGTACCAGCGGTGGGCGAGTGTGGGACTGAGCCGGCAGCGGTCGCAAACGTCGGGGCGGGTGCGGGGGGGTGGGGGGCGGGTATACCGGTATGAGCGGTTGGGAAACGGCGACTCTATCCGGGATGGGACGAGAAATGCCGGTTTTGTCGGCCGTTTTGGGGCCGAAGTGGCCGACAACGTGCACGCAGAGGATTTTTTCGCCGGGATGGACACGAGTCTGCCAGGTCTGCTCGCGTTGTCGCGCGAAACCCCGGGGACCGCGATCACGCAGGCCATGTCGGAGATTCAGGCCCTCGTTGAAGGTATCATGGGCGATTTCGACTTCACCGCGCCGGAGAAGTCGGTGCCGGAGCTGGTGCGCGGGTACCGGTTGCTGAATGACGTGATCGACTTCGCGGCGCCCGAGACGGCTTTTCATCTCCGTGTGAAGCAACGGCAGTTCGGGGATGCGATCGTGGCCGCGGCGGGGGTGGAGGCGGTGGCCGAGCTGGAAGGCGGGGCCGGCGGCGCGGTGCTCGTGCCGGGTGAGGAGGCGGCGGTGGCGGTGCGAGTGGAAAGCAACGTCGGGGATCGGGCGAGGATTTCCGACGTGCAGGTGCTGCTGGGGAAGGACGAAGTTCTGACCACCCTCCATATCGACTACGAACGGGTCGTGCCGGAAGCGGAGGCGCGGGCCGCAGAGACCGCCGGGGCCGGGCAGGTGACTCGCCTGGCGGAGGTCGTTGACGAGGTGTTCGAGATGCGGATTCCGTCAGCGGCCGCTCCCGCAGGGCCGTACTTCACCCGTTCCGGGCTCGCCGCGAACCGCTACGAGGTCGCGGACTCCACGGACCTGCACCTGCCGTGGCGCCAGCCGCAGCTTCGGGCGGTGGTCCGGGTGGAAGTGCTCGAAGAACGGGTGCCCGTCACGGTGCCCGTCACGGGATCGGTGTCCCGGTTGCCGTATGGGTCGCTGGCCCGGCGCGTCGAGGTGTTGCCGGCGCTCTCGGTCACGATGTCGCCACGGGTTCGAGTGGTTGCGCGGGGGAGCGGGCGGGAGGGGGAAGGCGGGGGGCGCGGGGGCGAGGCGGGCCCTCCGGGTGAAATCGGCCGCCGCGGCCGGGGCGGCGGGGCCGGGGAGATCGAGGTGCTCGTCCAACTGGAGGCCAATCATCCGGATCTCTCCGCCGAAGCCGAACTCGAACTTCCCGCAGGCTGGACGGCGACGCCGGCGTCGTATCGGCACGACTTCCGCGGCCGGGGCGAAGTGGCCGAGGCTCTTTTCTCCCTCCAACCGCCGGCCGAGTGGAGCGGTGACGCCGTCGTCGAAGCGGTGGCGCGCGCGACCGTGAACGGGGTTCCGGGCGAGTACCGCAGCGGCTTTCAGACGATCG
Organism: Gemmatimonadota bacterium; assembly: GCA_028873845.1. GTDB lineage: Bacteria > Gemmatimonadota > Gemmatimonadetes > Longimicrobiales > Gaopeijiaceae > Bin94. The sequence continues at coordinate 68,732 of JAPPNO010000022.1, forward strand.
ATCACCGGGACTTGCCCCTCGCGCGGCTGGCCCTACGGGCGCGGACCACGATCCGGCCGGTGGACGTGGCGCCGCTGGATGGCCTCTCGGTGGGCTATGCAATGGGCGTGGGGGACGAGGTGCCGGCCGCGATCGAGGCGCTGGGCGCGTCGGTACGGATGCTCGGCGAGGCGGAGCTGACCCACGGTGCCCTTGGTTCGCTCGACGCGATCGTCATCGGGACGCGCGCGTACGCGGTGCGGCGCGACCTGGTCGAGAACAATCACCGGCTGATCGACTATGCGCGGGGGGGCGGCAACCTCGTCGTGCTCTACCAGACGCAGGAGTTCGTTCCAGGTGAGATGGCGCCCTGGCCGGCGTCCCTGCCCCGTGGCGCGGAGGAGGTGTCGGAGGAGGACGCGCCAGTGACGCTGCTGGAGCCCGCCCACCCGCTGCTGGCCACCCCGAACCGCATCACCGAGGCCGACTTCGACGGCTGGCTGGAGCAGCGCGGATCGAAGTTCTTCGCGCAGTGGGATGATGCGTACACGCCGCTGGTGGAAACCCACGACACCGGACAGGAACCGCAACGGGGCGTTTGGCTGACGGCCGAGGTGGGCGCCGGACGGTACAGCTACGTGGCGCTGGCCCTGCACCGGCAGCTGCCGTACGGGGTGCCGGGCGCCTACCGGATCCTGTCGAATCTGCTATGGCGTCGCCCGCCTTCCCGGTGAGGCTCCTCTTGAGAGCTCCGGCACCACCGTCGCCCGACCGCTCCACCGGCAAACCGACCGGCTCTCACCCATGACCCTCACCACCATCGACTGGATCGTGGTCGCCGCATACGGCGCGCTGACCCTCTCCATCGGCCTCCGCCTGGCACGCCGCGCCGGGCGCAGCGTCGAGGACTATTTCATCGCGGGCCGGTCGCTCCCGTGGTGGATCGCGGGCACCTGGTTCGCCACCGACGCGCCGCTCGCCACCGCGGCGATCGTCCGCCGCCAGGGCGTCTTCGGCAACTGGCTCTGGTGGTACGAGGCGGCCGGCATCCTGATGCTGACCTTCTTCTACGCACGGCTCTGGCGGCGCGCCGGCGTCCTCACCGACGCCGAAGTCATCGAGCTCCGCTACGGCGGCGCCCCCGCGCGGGTCCTGCGGGGGTTTTCGGCCGTGTACCAGGGGCTGGTGAAGAACGCGGTCGTCATGGGGTGGGTGATGCTGGCGATGGTCAAGTTCAGCGAGGTGCTGCTGGGGTGGGACGCCGCGCTGACGCTGTCGGTGTGCGTGGGACTCGCGCTGGTGTATACGGTGGCTTCGGGGCTGTGGGGGGTCGTGGTGACGGACATGCTCCAGTTCGTGGCCGGGATGCTGGGGTCGATCACGCTGGCGGGGATCGTGCTGGCGCGCTTCGGGGGGCCGGGGGGGATGGCGGAGGCGGTGCGCGAGGCGCCGGACGCGCCGGCGGGGGCGCTCGACCTGGTGCCGAGTGCGGGGAGCGCGTCGTCGCTCGAGGTGCTGTCCTTCCTGTGCCTGATCCTGGTGCTGTGGATGAGGAGCGGGCAGGGCGACGGGTACGTCTCACAACGCCTCTTCGCCACGCGCGACGAGCGGCAGTCGGTGATGGCGTCGCTCTGGTTCGCCTTCGCGGGGACGGTGCTGCTGACCTGGCCCTGGATCGTGGCCGGGCTGGGGTCGCTGCTGGTCTTCCCGGCGGGCGCGGGGATCGACCCGGCACTCGCGGCCGACCCCGAACTCGCGTACCCGATGATGATCCGCGAACTGATGCCGGTGGGACTGCGCGGGCTGATGGTCGCAACCTTCCTGGCCGCCTTCATGAGCACGATGGATACGCATCTGTGCTGGGGGGCGTCGTACATGGTGAACGACGTGTACCGGCGTTTCGTGAAGAAGGACGGATCCGAGCGGCACTACGTGAGCGCATCGCGGGTGGCGGTGGTGGGGCTGGCGGTGCTGGCCGCGCTCGTGGCCTGGCAGATGGAGTCGATCCAGCGGGGATGGATCTACATCATCGAGCTGACCGCGGGGGTGGCGGTGGTGTGGCTGCTCAGGTGGTACTGGTGGCGTGTGAACGCATGGGCGGAAATCGCGGCCATGGCAGGTTCGGTGGTAATGGCGAATGGCCGCGTTCTGGTAGGTCTGGCCCAATCTGCCATTCCCTTGCCCAGCGGTCTGCTCTCGATGGCGGAGCGGTTCTACGCGCCGGAGATGGATCTGGTGCGAGCGGTCGTGATCCTGGTCACCTGCACCCTGCTCTGGCTGCTTGTGATCCGTTTCACAAAGTCCGAAAGCGATGAAGTGCTGGACCGGTTCCACCGGCGGGTGCGGCCCGGGGGTTGGTGGGGTCCCGTGGCCGCCCGGACCGGGGTCAAGTCAGCGGATCCCCCCGCCGGCCGCATGTGGACCGGCTTCGGCCTCGGCGCGCTCTTCGTCTACGGGAGCCTTCTGGGGATCGGGTGCATGCTGACGGGCAGAGCCGCGGTCGGTGTGATCCTGCTGGTGCTTTCCATCGTCGCCGCGATTCTGACCGTGCAGCTGGCGGACCAGGACACGTCATCCCCCGCCCCCACCCCATGAAGATCGTCCTCGTCGGCGCCGGCAGCCGCGAATTCGGCCCGGCCACCATCCGCGACCTCCTCCTCAGCGACCCCCTCTGCGACAGCGGCATCGAGATCGCCCTTGTCGACACCGATCCCTCCGGCCTCCCCCGCGCGCACTCCTACGCCGAATCCGTCGCCGCACGCCTCCACCGCACGGCCACCATCTCACACACCACCCACCTCCCCGACGCCCTCCCCAACGCCGACGCCGTCATCGTAGCCATCGAGATCAACCGCTACTTCCACTGGGCGCAGGACTTCCACGTCCCCCGCGCCTTCGGCTTCCGCCAGATCTACGGCGAAAACGGCGGTCCCGGCGGGCTCTTTCACGCACTCCGCAACATGGGCCCCACCGTCGACATCGCCCGCGCGATGGAAGCCCACTGCCCCGATGCCTGGCTCATCAACTACACCAACCCCCTCGCCAAGCTCTGCGAAGCGGTCACCCGTCTCACCGACATCCGGGTCGTCGGCCTCTGCCACGGCGTCTTCCACGGCATCGAACAGATGGCGCGCATCCTCGAGCTGCCGCCCGACCTCCTCGACGCCCGTGCGAGCGGCCTCAACCACTTCACCTGGTTCGGCACCGTCACCGACCGCGAGACCGGCGAGGACCTCTACCCCCGCCTGCGCGAACGCGAACGCGCCGCCGACTGGCTCCACGACTGGGACGAAATCGCCCTCAGCCGCATCCTGTTGCGCGCCTTCGGCCGCTTCCCGAGCCCGGGCGCGAATCACATCGGCGAGTACATCCGCTGGGCGGGCGAGTTTCTGGCCAGCAGCGCGCTCCAGTTCTTCTACGATCCCGCCGAGGGGCATCCGTGGGAGACGAGGGAGGTGCCCACCTGGATCTACAATCTGGGCGACAACCCGACGGATACGGCGCTGTTTCCGGACAAGCGGCGGGCGCGGTCCAAGGACCCGCGGGAGCGCGGGGATCCCTCTGAAGCGGCCCTCGCCCCTTCCGGCGAACTCGCCGTCCCCCTCCTCGAAGGCGTCCTCCGCGGCGAGGAACGCTATCTCGACGCGGTCAACGTCCCCAACGCGGACTACGTCCCCGGCCTTCCGGAGGGCGCGGTCGTCGAGGTCCCGGCCACAGCGGACCGGTCCGGCCTCAGTCCCCACACCATGGACCCGCTCCCGGAAGCGATCCTCGCGCTGCTGAGAACCCAGACCAGCATCAACCGGCTGCTGGTGGACGCCTTCAGGGACCGGTCACGGCACACTCTGCTTCAGGCCCTGCTGCTGGATCCGACGACCGAGTCGTACCGGCAGGCGGTCGGGCTCATCGATGAGATGTGTCGGCTGCAGGACGAGGTGCTTCCCGGGCTGCAGTAGTCGGCAAGCCGGCGACAAGCGAAGCGCCCTTCCGAGGCTGCCTGGGAGCAACTGGCGGCCACCGCGGATTCCCCGGGTCGGGAAGCCGCTGCCAAGGGGTTGACCGACGCAAAGCTGGAGGCGCTTCCGGACGACGAGAGTTGAATCGTATGTCAATCCAACTTTACATTAAGTAATGTCAAGTTGACATCAATCACCGCTCCAGCCCCCACACCTGCACCGATTCCACCCCCAGCTCATCGGTCGCGTGCCCCAGCAGATAGTCGGCACCGATTTCAAAGACCGTCAGCCCCTCGGGCGTCTCGATAAACCCCAACACGCGCCCCTCCGGGTCGAACACGGTCCACAGCGGCGCGGGCCGGTCCTTGCCGGGGAACGTCGCCTCGCGCACCCACAGGTGGTCCAGGGGATCGGTCAGCAGTTGGCTGAAGGCCGGGAACTGTTCGAGGACGGGGATGCTCCCGCAGTCCCGGAGGGCCAGTTCAAGACGCCGCCGGTCGATCAATCCGGTCCGCTGCAGCGCGTCCTCCATCGCTTCGTCGATGTCTTCGCGGGTGGGCGCGCGGTTTTCGTGCTCGCGGCGAACGATGCGGGCCAAGGCGCCGGTCGAGGGGTCGTAGGCGCGGATTTCGTAGTTGTCGTCCGTCGTGAGGATGACTCGTTCGCCCCATTGCACCTCCCAGAACGCGCGCCCGAAGGGCAGAGAGCCCCGGAGGGCCATCCCGCCCCCGAGCCCCATGTGGAATTCCTGGCCGGGGTGGGTGCCGAACTCGACCGGCGAGCCGCCTTCGCCACGACGAAGTTCGTACGTCTCCCGCGACCGTCGGCATTCGTCGCCCGCCACTGCCCAGGTGCGGCCCAGGATGCTTCCGTCCTTCAGCACGACCCGGGGTTCGAGCGCCCTCGGTTGCGAGTCCAGGGCATAGGACCGTCCCACCGCGCCTTCCGCATCGAAGACCCAAATCGCCCACGTCCAGCGGTTCCACGCCACGACCGAATCACCCGGCCACGGCTCGACGCCCCAGAGGCTTGTGAACTCGCCCGGCCCCTCCCCGTCCCCTCCCCATGTACCCAGATGGACACCCGCGGAGTCGAACACGCGGAGTTCGTTGGTTCCGGCGTTCGCGATCACGATCCGCCCGTCGGGCAGAACCGTCGCGTCGTCGGCTTGATGCAGCAGATAGGCCTCTGCGCCAAAAACGTCGCCGATCGATGCGGCCGGCTCCGGATCGATCCGCCACGGCAACCGCGAGTCATGCGCGGGACGGGCATTCTCGACGATGCGGATTCCAGCACTGTCACGGGTCACCTGCGCCGAAGCGTCTGCGGGGCAAGCCACCTGGCAGACGGCGGTCACGAACATCGCGAACGCCACCGCGACTTCGGTCCCTGGAGCGATCATTCTCACTTGCCGGGTCATGTCTTCCCTTTCTCTCGGGTGCCAGCGGGTCTGGAGCCCGCGGAAAGCACCTCCGGGCGTTCGCGCACCTTGATCCGCGGCCGGTTCAGGATCGGTAATCCTAATTTCTTAGGAATACGATAGACGGACAGGGCTTCAGTGTCAACGAAGAGATTAGGAGATTCTTTTCCACCGTTCGCCTCATAGATTTGAAGTCCGACCAGATGACCAGTCAGGCAACACCTCAACCTGGATTCCCGCGACCCCCCCGGACCGCCCACCGTCCATGACCCCACCGCTTTCCATCCACCCCGTCACGCCCGTCATCGGCGCCGAAATCCACGGCGTCAACCTGGCCCGCCTCACGGACACCGGGTTCACGGCCATTCGCGACGCCCTCATGACCCACTGCGTCCTCTTCTTCCGCGACCAGGACCTCCCGATCGAGTGCCACAAGGCCTTCGGGGCCCGTTTCGGCGAACTCGTCGCCCACCCCAACGACCCCGGCGTCGACGGCCACCCCGAGGTCATGCCGATCCACGCCGACCGGAATTCCGTGCGCGCGACCGGTGAGCAGTGGCACTCCGACGTCTCCTGCGATCCCCGGCCCCCTATGGGGTCGATTCTCCGCATGCACACCGTCCCGGACACCGGCGGCGACACCCTCTTCGCGAACATGTACGCGGCCTACGAGGCGCTCTCGGAGCGGATGCGGACGCTGCTCGACGGGCTCAGCGCCGTGCACGACGGCGGCCCGTACTACCGCGAGGTCAACCGTCTCATCGGCCGCGACGAAGGGGGCCGCGCGTATCCGTCGGCCGAGCACCCGGTGGTCCGCACCCACCCGGTGACCGGCCGCAAGGCGCTCTTCGTGAACCAGATGTTCACGCAGTACATCGTCGGGTTGCCCGCTGCCGAGAGCCGGGCGATTCTCGGGCTTCTCTTCGAGCACGTCGCGCGGCCGGACTTCCAGTGCCGCTTCCGCTGGCGCCCCAATTCGGTCGCGATGTGGGACAACCGCTGCACGCAGCATCACGCCATCTGGGACTACTGGCCGGAGACGCGGTCGGGGTATCGGGTGACGATACGGGGTGAGGTGCCGGTGTAGTAACGAACGGCGAATTCGCAGGATGTCACGGACAACAAGGGAAAGAGAAATGACTGATTCGAAGCAGGAGACGACAGGCCTCTGGCTGCGGTGGATCGTGGCCAGCGCGATCGGTGGCTTTGTGTTCGCCATCGCGGCCCGGCGCTGGAGCGTGGCGGCGGGCGGTTCCGTGTGGGACTCGATGGGGCCGGTCGTGGCCGAAATCGTGATCGGGGCGCTGGCGCTGGGGGGGATCATGGCGGGGATCGCGGTGGGGCAGTGGCTGGTGGTGCGGCGGCGGGTGCCGTGGGCGGGGTGGCTGGCGGCGGGAATGGTTGGCGGGGGAGTTGCCGGGGGTGGGGCGGCGTTCGGCGTGCTGCAGGGGATGGGTGGGGAGGGCGGGGGTGTCCCGGCGGTGGCCGCGGCAGTGGTCGCCGGGCTGGCGGCGTTCGTGGGGGTGCAGTGGGTCTTGCTGCGGGGACGGGTTCCGGAAGTGGGAAGATTCGTGTGGATGAGTGCGGCGGCGGTGGTCGCGGCGGTGGCGGCTACGGGATTGAGCGGGGTCGCGCTGGGCGAGTATTCGGGGGGAGGGGTGGGGGGAGCGGTATTCGGCGCGGTCTACGCAGCGGTTACCGGGTTCGTGGTGATTCCGAGCGCTTCCGGGCGAAGCGAATGACAACTCACCCGCCCACCCGCTCCAGCTCCCACGCCTGAATCCTCTCGATTCCGATTTCGTCCGTTGCCCGGCCCAGCAGGTAGTCCGCTCCAATCTCGAAGACCTCGAAATCCGCCGGCGTTTCGACGAACCCGAGCACCTGCCCTCCCGGGTCGAACACCGTCCACAGCGGTGCAGGTCTCTCGATGTCCGGCGGAGTGTATTCCCTCACCCACAGGTGACCCAGCGCATCGGCGAGCAGAGCGCGAAACGCCGGGAAATCCTCCACGATGGGGACTTCGTCGTAGGCGGGGCGGAACATCTCGATGACCTCTTCCGGCTGCTCGGCCTCGATGAACGCGTTGAGCATCGCGTCGACGACCTCGGCACGGGTTGGAGCCCGGCTCGAATGCTCCCGTCGCACGATCCTCGCGAGCGCTCCGTCCGACATGCGGTAGGCGCGGAGCTCATAGCGATCGTCGGTGGTGATCACCAGCATGCCTTCCCATGCCGTCTCGTGGAGTCCGCGACTGTATGCCATGCGGGCAATGTGCAGCATCACGCCGCTGTAGACACCGCGAAACCCCTCCAGGCCCGGGTGGGTGCCGAAGGAAAGCTCGGCGGCGCCTTCGCGGGCCACCAGGGAATAGGCGGCCTCCATCCGCCAGTAGCCGTCCTCCGCCCCACCTGTTGTCCTCCGTCCAAGGATCTCTCCGCTCGCCAGAACCACCCGGGGTTGGAGGCCTTGGCCGTCGTCCGACTCAATCTGGAACGATCGCCCCAGATTGCCGGCAAGATCGAAGACCGATCCACCCCACAGATCGGCGCGTCCCGACGATGACCGCCCGACCTCCCATGCGAACACCGAGTCGCCGGGCCACAGGGCGATGCCGGTCAGTCCCTGGAACTCGGCCGGTCCCCCACCGGTGCCGCCCCACGTGATCTGGTGCACACCCTGGGCATCGTAGAGGCGAATCTCGTTCGTCCCCATGTTCGCGACGACGATACGCCGGTCCGGGAGCATCACCGCATCGTTCGCCTGGTGCAGGATGTAGGGGTCGTCCCCCTCGTACTCGCCGATCGAAACCGACGGTTCGCTGCCGATCCGCCATGGCAGGCGCGAATCGTCCGCCGGACGCGGGTTCTCGACGATCCTGATGTCGGCACTGTCCCGAATGTCGGCCGCGAATGGGCTTTTCGCGCGATCGCCGGCGACGGGGAGTGAGGCCTCGGTCTCCCCACCAGCATCCTCGCCAGCCTCCGACGAGGCGCCGTCGCCACAGCCGGCGCAACCGCAAAGGGCAACTGCCAGCAGCCATGTGAACGTCCCGCGAACCGGAACCGGACTGCATGCAGATTGTGCTAGCAGTCGCTCCACCGGCGTCCGCCGACCGCCGACCCGCTCACCCTTGCGCGCACAGCTCCACCGCCTCCGCCAGCGACCTAAGCGGATCCCCGCTCCGCGGAATGAACTCGTGCGCCATGAACCCGTCGAACCCCGTCTCCCGAATCGCACGCACGATCGCCGGATAGTGGAGCTCCTGCGTCCCGTCGATCTCGGCCCGCCCCGGCACACCCCCCGTGTGATAGTGGCCGATCCAGTCGCGCGCATCGGTCAGCGTGCGGATGATGTCGCCCTCCATGATCTGCATGTGGTAGATGTCGTAGAGGATGCGCACGCGGGGCGAGTCCACCGCGCGCATGATCTCCAGCGCGTAGGACATGTGGTCCCCGATGTAGTCGACGTGACCGCCCGTCTTCGAATTCAGCACCTCGACCAGGATGGTGACGCAGATTGGATCGGGCGTGAATCACGGCAGGGAATCGTCTAACTACTTACAG
>JAPPNO010000071.1 GCA_028873845.1 Gemmatimonadota bacterium
TCCCTCGCCAGCCCCCGGGTTATACCCGGGGTATGCTGGCTTCCCGGCCTTAGCGGTGTCCGACAATCCCGTGGGCGACGCGTCCGACATCCGTTGTCGGCCGCCGCCAATGCGGTGGCGGAGCACCCCCACGAACGCTCCGGCGGAGCCGTTCAGCAGGCCTCGCGAAGCGCGGTCGGCGGCGGGACGGACGCTAGGGATGGCGGGCCGTCCATGCACCCCGGAAACTGGAGCGAAGACTGATTCCGCTAGCGCCCCTGTCAATGGGCGCGGGCACCGTTTCGACCGTGGCGTGGATCAATCTGACTACGCGTATCCTCCGTTTCCCATCGTTTGGTCGTGCTGCCCCTTCACGCTTCGGTAGCCCGAAGGGCGGTATATTACGGATTCCATCCGCAATTGGTTTCAACCCGGCCCGAGGGGACAGAGGCCGCAGACGCCGAGCCCCGTCCATCCCACGGGTCCTATGAGGACTGAGCCGTCCTCAGGGACCGGATCGGAGGCTTGCTCTCGGAACATGACCGGTGTCTCTTGGAGCTGATCGCCCGGGAGCATCCGCGTTCGCTCACGGAGCTCGCGAAGACTACGGGGCAACCCCGTCGAACCTCTCACGGACGCCGAAGACGAATGTCGCAATACGGACTGGTGGCACTGGATTGGCCGGAGCCAGGCACGCTGGTGCTGCGCGTGCCGTACGACCAAGTGCGACTCCGTGTCTCGTTGACGGGCGTAGGGATCGACGCCGGTCCGTGAAGCTCGAACGCATCGTTCCCGGTAGCCGCCTCTCTGGGATCGCGGGTGACGGGGCAGTGGAGGTCGTGGCGACCCGGTCCTACGGCTCGGACGCGGTGGAGGTAACGTGGAAGGGTCCCGACGGCCTCGGGGACCGGATCCTCTACCGCGAGGACGAGCCCCGGATTAGGGAGGTCTCGCCGGGGCGCCGCTGGGCGTTCGACGGCGACGGCGATGCGTTCCGGCTGGCCTCGGAGGCGCTCCGGATCAGGCTCGCACACCTGTTCGATCCCTACACGGCGGTGAACGCTTCGCACATCGAACCGCTCCCGCACCAGTTGACGGCGGTCTACGGTGCGATGCTCGGGCGGCAGCCGCTCCGGTTCCTGCTGGCTGACGATCCGGGGGCGGGAAAGACCGTGATGGCGGGGCTTCTGATCAAGGAACTTCTGATCCGGGGCAGCCTTGAGCGGTGCCTCATCATCGCGCCCGGGAACTTGGTCGAACAGTGGCAGGACGAGCTTCACGAAAAGTTCGATCTCGGGTTCGAGATCCTAACCCGCACGCAGATCGAGGCATCGCGTGCCGGAAATCCGTTCGCCGAGCATCCGCGCCTGGTCGCGCGGCTCGACATGCTGGCCCGGAACGAGGAACTGAAGGCAAAATTCGAAGCGGCGCCCGAATGGGACCTGGTCGTTGTCGACGAGGCGCACCGCATGTCAGCCAGCTTCTTCGGCAGGGAGGTCAAGTATACCAAGCGCTTTCAACTCGGGTCTTTGGCTGGCCGAATGGCGCGCCACTTCCTGCTGATGACGGCGACACCGCACAACGGCAAGGAGGCGGACTTCCAACTCTTCATGGGCCTTCTGGACGGGGACCGCTTCGAGGGCCGCTTCCGCGAGGGGGTCCACAAGGTGGATCCGTCGGACATGATGCGGCGCTTGGTCAAGGAGGAACTCTACCGATTCGACGGCACCCCGCTCTTTCCAGAGCGCCGGGCCTACACCGTGTCCTACGGGCTTTCGCCGGGCGAGGCGGCACTCTACGAGGCAGTGACGCACTATGTGCGCGAGGAGATGAACCGGGCAGACCGGCTCGCCGAGGACGGCACGCGGCGCCGGAACAATGTCGGGTTCGCGCTTCAGATCCTCCAGCGCCGTCTGGCGTCCTCGCCGGCGGCGATCCACGAGTCCCTTAAGCGGCGGATGGCGAGGCTCGGCGACCGGCTTGAGGAGGAGAAGTTGGTCCGGGCGGGCCGTGTCCCCACCGGAAAGATCGCGGCAGATCAGGTGCCGGCACTCGACGAGGAAGACCTCGAAGAGGCACCGGGCGATGAGGCGGAGGCGCACGAGGATCAGCTTGTGGATAGCGCGACCGCAGCGCAGACCATCGCTGAGCTAGAGGCAGAGATCGCTGAACTCCGGGGCCTGGAACGGATGGCAGGCGCGCTCCGGCGCTCGGGCGAAGACACCAAGTGGCGCGAGCTTGACCGCATCCTCGACGATCCGCTCGTCCACGATCCCGAGCGCGACGTGCAGCGCAAGATCGTGATCTTCACGGAGGCGCGCGACACGCTCGAATACCTCGCTACCCGGATCCGCGCGCGGACGGGTGAGTCGGAGAGCGTGGCGGTGATCCACGGCAGCGTTCCGCGCGACAAGCGGCGCGCGGTGATCGCTGCGTTCAACGACGACCCGGCGATCCGGTTCCTGCTGGCGAACGACGCGGCGGGGGAGGGCGTAAACCTACAACGGGGCGCGCACCTCATGGTCAACTACGACCTGCCGTGGAACCCGAACCGGCTTGAGCAACGCTTCGGGCGCATCCACAGGATCGGACAGACCGAGGTCTGCCACCTTTGGAACCTCGTGGCGAACGAGACGCGGGAGGGCGCGGTCTACGAGCGCCTTCTCGAAAAGCTGGAGACGGCCCGTGGCACGTTGGGCGGCAAAGTGTATGACGTGCTGGGGGAACTCTTCGAGGCGCGGCCCCTCAAGGACTTGTTCATGGAGGCGATTCGATACGGGGAGCGGGACGATGTGCGCGAACGCCTGTTCCGCGCGGTCGATGGCGCGGTGGACACCGACCACATCAACCGGCTGGTCGAACGCGGCAAGCTAACGCGTGAGGGTCTCGATCCGTTGACGATCCGGCGCGTGCGCGAGGAGATGGATCGGGCGGCAGCGCGGCGGCTTCAGCCGCACCACATCCGCTCGTTCTTCGAGGCCGCGTTTCGAGACGCGGGTGGGGTCATGCGCGCCAGGGAGCGGGGTCGGTTCGAGCTTACCCGGGTCCCGGCGATCCTCCGAGACCGCGACCGGCTGATCGGGCGCGGGGACCCCGTTCTGTCCCGATACCGGCGGATCTGCTTCGCCAAGGAGGGGATTGCGGGCCGTCCGCAGGCGGCGCTTGTGGCGCCGGGCCACCCGCTCCTCGACGCTTTGGTCGACCTGACGCTTGAGCGCTACCGGGATTTGCTCCTTCGCGGGACGCTTCTGGTGGATGAGTCGGATCGCCACGCAAGGCCGCACGTGTTGGTCACGCTGCGGCACCGGGTCCGGGACGGACACGCGACGCGGCGCAGGACGCAGCGTACGGTCTCCGAGCGGCTCCAGTTCGTCTGGCTCGATTCGGATGACCGGGCGACCGATGGGGGCGCGGCACCTTATCTGGACTGCCGGGGCGCGACCAGCACCGAGCGCGATAAGCTCGCGAAACTCCTGGACGCACCTTGGCTCGGCGAACGGCTTGAGGAGTGGGCGCGGGCGCACGCAATAACGGACCTCGTGCCCCGTCACCTACGCGAGGTGCGGGACGCACGTCTCCCCCAACTCGACAGAATCGAGGCCGCCGTGAAGGATCGCATGCGGCGCGAGATCATGCATCTCCAGCACCGCGCGCTCGAACTTGAGACGCTCGAAAGGGCGGGAAAGAAGCCCAGGCTCAATTCCGAGAACGTGCGGCGGCAAGCGGAGGCGCTCCGCGACCGGCTCGAGCTCAGGCTGGCCGACATCGCCCGTCAGCGTGATATCGCACCGCTCCCGCCAGAGGTGTGCGGTGCGGCGCTCGTCGTTCCGGCCCGGATGCTCCGGCCAGCGGGACGCGGGGACTCGGCCAACGCTTCCGCTCGCGCGAAGGTCGAAGCCATGGCGATGAAGGCGGTTATGAAGCGAGAGCGGAGCCTCGGATACGAACCCACAGACATCTCCGGGGAGAACCGCGGCTATGACATCGAGAGCCGAGACCCGGAAGCCGACCGCCTGCGGTTCATCGAGGTGAAGGGCCGGCGAGCAGACGCCCGCGCCATCACGATTACGCGAAACGAGATGCTTACAGCCCTGAACGCGGCCGAGTCCTACATCCTTGCCTTGGTGCTCGTAGATGGCGGGTCGGCGCGCCCACCGCTCTATTTGACGGATCCGGCGAGTGTTTTCGGATCCGAGCCCAACTTCCATGAGGTGTCGCGCCAGATCTCCACCAAGGCCATCGAGGCCGCAGCGCGACACGACACCCACTGACCCCAGCCCGCCACGAGACCCTATCGCCATGACCGTACATCGCAAGAAGCTGATCGAGGTGTCGTTGCCGCTGAAGGCGATCAACGCGGCATCGGCGCGCGAGAAATCGATCCGGCACGGGCATCCCTCGACGCTGCACCTGTGGTGGGCGAGGCGGCCGCTCGCGGCGTGCCGTGCCGTGCTGTTCGCTCAACTCGTGGACGATCCGTCCGCCTGGCCGGAGGAGTTCCCCACGGAAGAGAGCCAAGGCCGCGAGCGGAAGCGGCTGCACGGGATCATCGAGGAGATGGTGCCGTGGAAGGCGACGCATGACGAGCGGATTATTGCAAGGGCGCGCTGCGAGATCGCCCGTTCGATTGCGAGAGGACGCGGTGAGCCCCCGCCCGACGAAGACGATGCCGCCGCGGTGCTCGCATATCTTGCCCGGCACGCGCCGCCGGTCTGCGATCCGTTCTGCGGCGGAGGATCCATCCCGCTCGAAGCCCAGCGCTTGGGGCTGCGGGCGCACGGCTCGGACCTGAACCCCGTGGCCGTCTTGGTCTCGAAGGCGACATGCGAGATCCCGCCCAAGTTCCCAGGACGCGCACCCGTACATCCGGATGTGGATGGCACCGGAGGATGGCGAGGGGCTACCGGGTTGGCGGAGGACATCCGCCGCTACGGTAAGTGGATGCGGGACGAAGCCGAATCCCGGATCGGCCACCTCTATCCGAAGGTCCGCGTCACCGAGGCGATGGCCGCGGGCCGGAAGGACCTTCGGCCCTACATCGGCAAGGACCTCACGGTGATCGCGTGGCTCTGGACACGCACTGTGGCCTCACCCGATCCAATGATTCGCGGTGCGCACGTGCCGTTGGTTCGGTCGTTCGTGCTGTCTTCCAAGAAGGATCGGCGGGCTTGGGTAGAACCGATTCTCCAAGGTGCAGGACGTTATCGGTTCAAGGTGCGCGTCGGATCTGGGACGCCGCCTCTCGGCACGGTTGCGCGGCAAGGAGGGCGATGTCTTCTGACAGGATCGCCGATGCCGTTCACCCACATTCGCGCCGAGGGCAAGAAGGGCCGCATGGGCGCACGCCTGATGGCCGTAGTGGCTCTCGGCACGAGGGCTCGCGTTTATCTCGATCCGCCTGAGGATATGGAGGCGCTAGCAGGATCTGCAGAGCCAGACTGGCGTAGTTCAGAGAGTATCTCGCACTGGCCCGGACGTACCAACGTCGTTGAGTACGGGCTAACCACTTGGGGAGACCTCTTCACCGACCGGCAACTGGTCGCGCTGACGACGTTCTCAGATCTAGTCGAGGAGGCAAGGAAGAAGGTCCTGGCCGACGCGATGGCGGCCGGCATGGACCCGGAAGCTCCTCGCATCGCCGACGGCGGTGACGGGGCCGAGGCATACGCCGACGCCGTGGCAACGTATCTAGGGCTGTGCGTGAGCAAGCTATCCAACGTGTCGTCGTCAATAACGAGTTGGATGAATGATCGAGGTGCTTTTCGGGAGACGTTTGCTCGTCAAGCGTTACCCATGGTGTGGGACTATGCCGAGAGCAACCCGTTCTCAGACTCCGGTGGTTGCTTCGACATGATACTAGAGACAAAGTCTACCGCTTCGTCGCTGGCAACAGGTTGGCAGAGGTTCAAGCGGCCATGATCCAACAGGACGCGGCTGGAGATACCCTTCTAGTCAAGAGGGCCGTCGTAGCGACCGACCCGCCGTACTACGACAACATAGGCTATGCCGACCTCTCGGATTTCTTTTACGTTTGGCATCGGCGGACCCTCCGCGACACTTGGCCCGATCTCTATCGGCGAGTCTTAGTGCCCAAGGACGAGGAGTTGGTAGCAACTCCCTATCGCCATGGTGGCAAGCACGCAGCCGAACAGTTCTTCATGGAAGGAATGGGTCAAGCGCTACGGAACATGCACGACGCGAGCACCGGAGACTTCCCGGTAACCCTCTACTATGCCTTCAAGCAGGCAGAGATAGCCAAAGAAGGCCTAACCTCGGCAGGGTGGGCCACCTTCCTACAGGGGCTGTTCGACGCGGGATATGTCGTCGGCGGCACATGGCCGATCAAGACTGAGAGTTCCGGTCGCTCGATCGGCCAGAGATCCAACGCCTTGGCCTCCTCCATTGTCCTCGTCTGCCGGAAGCGGCCACGTGACGCCGAAGCTATCACGCGCCGCGAGTTCGTGGCACGCCTACGGGCCAGGCTCCCCGATGCACTCAAGAGGATCCGCGAAGGAGGCGTGGGGCCGGTGGACATGGCTCAGGCTTCCATCGGTCCCGGAATGGGCATCTTTACGATGGCATCGAGTGTGCTAGAGCCCGACGACACGCCGATGTCGGTGCGCGCGGCGATCGCGCTTATCAACCAGGTCCGCGACGAGATCTCGGGGGAGGAAGCTAGCGGGTACGACCGGGAGACGCGCTTCTGCATCGACTGGTTCGAGGCGTTCGGGACGGACGCCGGCGGCGCTGGCGACGCGATCACCATGGCCCAAGCGTACGACATCGGGATCGACGACCTTCAGACGGCCGGAGTGCTCAGCGCCCATGCTGGGAAGGCAAGGCTGCTCCGGCGCAACGAGTTGCCGGACGATTGGAGCCCAAGGGCCGACAAACGCCTCACGGACTGGGAGTGTGCACAGCATCTGGCGCGCGTAATCGAATCGCCGGGCGGCGGCATGGATGCGGCGGTGCGGCTCTACTCGGAGATGGGAGCCGAGCGGGGCGAGGCGGCGCGGATGCTGGCCTACCGCCTCTATGACATCTGCGAGCGGAAGAACCGGGCCGGAGAGGCGCAGGTGTGGAACACGCTGGCTCAGGAATGGCCCGCGCTGGATGCCGCCCTTGTCCGCGTGGAGGAGGAGTCCCAGAGGCGTTTAGC
Source organism: Gemmatimonadota bacterium (assembly GCA_028873845.1). Lineage (GTDB taxonomy): Bacteria > Gemmatimonadota > Gemmatimonadetes > Longimicrobiales > Gaopeijiaceae > Bin94. The sequence continues at coordinate 7,139 of JAPPNO010000071.1, forward strand.
GGAGAGCCAGGGCAACCTCGGCTTTGGACTGCCCGGATGGGAGGAATAGTGCTTTCCCACATGGAGACGATGCCATGAGCCGCCGGAAACCGGAGAACCCCGCGTTTGCCGCCAAGGGGCGTGTCGAGCGCGGGCTGGAGGCGCTCCGCGTGACGCTCGGTGCCTATGTCGAACGGAGAATGAGGAAGCGCTACGGCGGTCGGTGGCGGCAGTACGCTAGTCGAGCAGGAGGGGGACGGCCTGACGGCGACTTGGATGCCTACGCGCAGTTGAAGACGGTGCTCGACCACTGGCGAGACGTGTTCTCGGACGACTCCCGGCTGAGGAAGGCGCGAAGCTACGTCTCACTCGCGATGGATGCGCGCAACAGCGCCGCGCACTTCGCCGGTCGGATGTCGGCCCGCGAGGCGATCCGCTACTTGGACGCGATGCGCGAGTTGGCACTGGCGGTCGGGGGCGGCGCGCAAGTCAAGATCATCGGATCACTCTACGACGAGCAGTTGGCGGAGGCGGGAGGCGAGCTAGCCACAGAGCCCCAGCTTCCGGGGCTCGACCAACCTCGCGCAGCCGGTCCCCTCCGGCCTTGGCGCGAAGTCTGCCAGCCACACCCGGACGTGCTGAGCGCCCGTTTCTCGGACGCCGAGTTCGCTGCGAATCTGGCGCTGGTCGATCAGGGAGAGGGGAGCGAGGAATATGTGGACCCGGCCGCCTTCTTCCGCATCACCTACGCCACCGAAGGCCTGACACGCGTCCTGACCTCTGCGCTTGAGCGGCTGGCAGGCAAGGGCGGTGATCCGGTCATCGGGCTTCAAACCAATTTCGGCGGCGGCAAGACGCACACCATGCTGGCGCTCCACCATCTGGCAAGCGCCTCCGAGGCCGGATACCGCCCCGAGGACTTGGCGGGGATGACTGCGGTCTTTGAGGCTGCGGGCGTCGGCACGCTCGACCGCGTCCGTCGCGCCGTCTTCGTAGGGACCCATAAGGGCGCCGCAGAGGCGATGCACGTCGAGGACGGCCGCGAGATTCGCACCCTTTGGGGCTACCTCGCGTGGCGTCTCGGCGGTTGGGAGGCCTTGGACCGCATCGCCGATTCCGAGGCTGCTCGCACGAACCCCGGCTCGGAGCGGATGATGCCGATCCTGCGTGGTGCGGCGCCGTGCATCGTGCTGCTGGACGAGGTGGTGGCGTTCGCACGCCAGCTTCGCGGCCTCGAATACGACGCCTTCCATGCCTTCATTCAGTCGCTGACCGAGGCTGCGGCGGCCGTGGACGGGGCCATCGTCGTGGGCTCGCTCCCGGAATCGGGCACCGAGGTTGGCGACGAGCAGGGAATGCACGCGCTTCGCCGCCTTGAGAAGATCTTCGGCCGCGTTCAATCCGCATGGATGCCGGCAAGCGGCATTGAAACGTTCGAGATCGTTCGCCGCCGACTCTTTCAGCCGCTTGATCCGGCCGGGGAGAAAGTGCGCGACGAGACCATCCGCGCCTTCCGGAAGCTCTACCGCGACAACCCGGCGGACTTTCCGGCGGAAGTTCGGGAACGGGGCTACGCCGAGGAGATGCGCCGGGCTTACCCACTGCATCCCGAGATCCTCAGGCGTTTCTCGGGCGATTGGTCAGTGCTTGAGAAGTTCCAGCGCACACGCGGCGTCCTGAAGATCATGGCGGACGTGGTATACTCGCTCTGGCGAGGTGAGAGCCCCGCACCGCTCATCACACCCGCTATGCTACCCTTCCACGACACTAAGGTCCGTACCGCCCTCCTTGAGCCGCTCGATCGCGCGTTCGGCCCGATTCTGCAATCGGAGGTCGATGGTGAGCAGGCGCACACGGCCCGGATCGAGGCTCGCCGCCCGCGGTTCTCGAAGACGCGGGCCGCGACGCGCTCCGCACGCTCCGTGTTCTTTGCGACCGCGCCCCACGCGGGGGTCCGGCGAGGCGGCATGACGGGGAGCGAACTGCGTCTGGCCTGCGCCCAGCCTGGCGACCAAATCGCGGTTTTCGCGGAAGCGCTCGAAGAACTCGCGCGGCGCTCCGCCCACCTCTACCGCGACGGCGACAGTTACTGGTACTCGCCGCAACCGACGTTGAACAAGCTCGCCGCCGACCGCGCGCGGGACGTGAGCGAAAGGGCCGCCGACGCCCGGATCATCGAAGTCCTCCGCGACGAGCAGCGCAGCCGCGCCGGGTTCCCGCGCGTCCACGCGGCACCGGACAACCTGACCGACATCGAGGATCGCCGTGCGACGGCGTTGGTCATCCTTCCCCCTTCGGTCTGCCACGATCCGGGTGCCGGTACCGAATCGCCAGCAGTCGTTGCCGCCCACGAGGCGCTCGAACGACGAGGCAGCGGACAGCGAAGCTACCGGAACGCGCTGGTGTTCGTCGCCCCGGACGTGGGCAACATCGACGCGGCCCGCCAGAACGCCAGGCGCGAACGCGCGTGGCAATCGATTCTGAAGGACGCCGATCTCCGGGACAACTTGACCCGGGCACAGACGGGCGACGCCAAGGGACAAGCTGAGCGCAGCCGCGAAGCCTTGCTGCGAAGCATCCGCCAAGCATGGGTCCATGTACTCCATCCAGGCCCCCCCGACGCGGGTGACGATGCCTCCGGTACGCGGCGGGGCTTCGTCATCCGCTCGACTCGGCTCATCAACCGGGGCGGCGCGAAGGGCATCCCCAAGGTGGTCTGGGACAAGATCACAGGGGATGGTACCGTGGTCGCTGATATGGGACCCCAGAATCTTGCCCGGAGCTTGGCACCCATCTGGCCCGCGAACAGGCCGCATGTACCCATCGAGACGATCCGCGACTGGTTTGCCTCCTACGTGTACATGCCACGGCTCCGAGACGATGCGACCCTCGACAAAGCTCTTGAGCGACTCGTCAAGGACCTCGCCGAGCCCTACGTTTTCGCAGCCGCCTTCGACGAGGACACCGGCACCTACGATGGCGCAATTGAAGGCATCGTGAGCGTGACAGACAGCCTCGGAACCGGACTGCTCGTCCGCCGCGAGGCTGTCCCTCGTACCGTACGGGAGCCTAAGGAGGGGGAGTACGGGTCTGACGAGGCACAGGCGACCGATAGGGACGAAACGGAACCGGACGAATCGGCTGAGGAGCGAACAGAGTCGCCGCCGACCCGGTTCTTCGCCAGCATCCCGGTCGAGCCGGACCGGGCCGGACTCGCGGTAGCCCGGATCATGGACGCGTTACTCGTTGAACTCACCCGCTCACCGGGCTCAAGTGTCCGCGTGATCCTCGATCTCGAAGGACACGCCGGGGACAACGGCTATCCGAACGATGTCGTCGAAGTCGTGAAGGCCAACGCCCGCGACCTCAAGATCGACGAGAATACCTACGGTTTCGAGGTCGGATCATGAGCATGCGCCAGGGGAGATGCTGAATGTCGGAAATGGGATTCGTCCGGTTGGCCGAGTCAGGGCTCTTCGAATGGCCCTGGAC
>JAPPNO010000121.1:0-1276 GCA_028873845.1 Gemmatimonadota bacterium
CGAGGCGGCGTACATGCGGACCGATCTGTTCGAGCGGAGGCGTCGGCTCATGGACGATTGGGCCGAGTACCTCGCGGGCTAGCGCGGGCACCGCGACTCATCCTTGAAGAGAAGTTGCTACAACCTGCTGATGGCGGTGGTAAGGAGGGCATGGGTAATGGGAATGGACCAGTACGCGGTGGAGTCGTCCAGCCCCAACGCGATCCCCATGCGGAAGAGCCCATAGCCGAGGCCGAGACCCGCTGCCGAACCGAGCAGGCCAGGGGCGAATCGAGCTCCCATAACCCTTGCAACCGCCGGTGGTCCCACCACTAGGATCGCCGTACCGAACACACCCCCGGCCAAGTCTGATTCGTCTTCCAAAACGGCGTACAGAAACGCGAACTCCGACAGGAAGACGGCTCCGAGTGTCGGCCAGAAAACCCTGCGGAAGGACGGTCCAATGCCGGAGTCACGGTCCAACCGATCTCCGACATGGGGAACGTGGACTGAAGCCATGTCGACGATCGAGAGTCCGTCCACACTGCTCGTCGTGTAGAACCGACTACGGCGCGCCTCGGCCATCGCCGCGCTGAGTGATGATGATTCCGTGGATGGCGGCGCGGCTTGCGGGCTTGCCCCGACCGGGAAGGCTGCGGACGCGGCCAGCATGAGGATCGGCACGAGGGGGTGAGCGCGATTCGTAGCCGTTGTGACCATTGCCCTACTCCTGTATCGCATGCTCATGGTATCCCCAACCGGCATCGCCGTGGAATCGCCGGGCAATGTACGCAACTCGACGTGGCGCCGCTTCGGCGACGGGCTCCGAGGCCGTTGCGGGGGGTTTCCAGAGGCTTTTCGGGTGATCTACGGGCCACAGGATCGCGCAGGATCGACGAACTCGGGTCTCCGAGGGGTACGGATAGGCCGGAAACCGGGCGCGCGGCAGAGCGTGGCGCAGTCCCGAGGAGTCAGGAGCCGGGTGAGGGGTGTTCCGGATCGGAAGACGACCTTTACCAGATTCAGTAGCGCGAGAACGGGCGCAGGCTAACCCGGTCGTCGGGGCAGCGGAACTGCGGATTCAAGCTCCGTGACGGCTATCGGACTTGTACTCCCCCACTCACGCCCGCACAGCGTTCCAAGAGTTGCTCGGCGTTCGCCAAGCCCTCGTCGCTCGGACCCTCGATCGGGCCCTCGCTGCCACTTGTTTCATCGAAGCGGGACGCCGTGACGTTCAGTTGGCGCTCCGACCCCTCGGAAGTGGTCTCGCTCACCATCAGGATGTCTGTGACGCGAC
>JAPPNO010000121.1:1286-10591 GCA_028873845.1 Gemmatimonadota bacterium
AATCGAGCCCGCCCGCCCGAACGGCAACTGGCCGACTCAGCATCTGCGGTACACCAACGCACCCAGCTACTGCCACCACTCCTGCCGCCATCGTCATCGACCGCCTCAACGCGGCGGCGGTCCCTTTCGCCATTTCGATCTCCTCTCCTACTACGTGATGGCTGGCAAACTGAACTGGTGGCCGGTGGGATTCCGCCACAGAGGCCGCGTTGCTCGGGCAACACCTAAATTCCTATACCATCCGGGTCGCTGACATGTTCCGCGAGATCGAGTGACAGCCCCTGATCTGGCATGTGAAGTCGCCTACCGCCCTGACGCTACGCCGACGCATGCGCGCCGTCTTGGAATGGCCCGAACTGTTCGAGCGTCGCCGTCGGCTCATGGATGACTGGGCAGGGTATCTCGCGGTCCAGAGAGCTGATCTGATGCCGGGACTGGACTCAAAGCCGTTTCCGGTTGATCGGGAGACACTTCTGGGTAGCTACGGGGCCGTGGAATCGCCCAGGATCGACGGTCTCGGGTCTCCGAGGGGTACGGGGTAGGGCAGAACACGGGCGGCGCAGGAGAGCGCCGCCGTCCTCCGGAACGAGGTCGGCGGCCCGGCGGCCCTCGCCGTCCTTGAGGAGGCCGAGGAGCTTGCCCGCGACGGCCCGGTCGAGGCCGTTCCGGGCGATGCCCGGCAGGACGTTTTTGCGGGTGCCCCGCGTGGCTGGCTTGCCACTGTTATGGTGACAAGCAAGCCAGCACACGCAGTGTTGAACACTGCGGCTGACGAGGGGCTCCGCCCCCTCGACCCCCTCTGGTCGTCCGGCGCTCCGACATAAGCGGCGGACTGCCGCTCGATGCTGGTTTGGTCCGGCAGCCGTATGGCGTCCGCATCGCGACGACGAGACGCCTTGCAAGGGCCGCGGAATCAGGCTCACTTGGTACGGCATGAATTCGTCTGGAGCACCGGAGCCTGCCGCCGGGTCATCGCAGCAGCCCGATATCGTGCTGATTGGATGCGTGAAGACCAAGCGTTCCGCGCGGAGCACGGCGCGGGATCTCTACGACTCACCCCTCTGGCGCTACCGGCGGGCGTATGCCGAGTGCTTGGGCGTTCCGTGGTACATCCTGAGCGCGTTACATGGGCTGCTGGATCCGGACCGGCGCATTGATGCCTACGATCTCGCGTTGACGGATCTCCGGCATGAGGCCCGGCGAGCATGGTCTGCCCGGGTCCTCGCTGAATTGAAGCGCCGGGTTCCGTCGATACGCAACAAGCAGATCGAGGTCCACGCTGGCGCGGCCTACGTAAACCATGGGCTCGAAGAAGGGCTGCACGATGCGGGGGCCGCGGTTCATCGACCCCTGGCGCGCATTACCGGGGTTGGACGCCAGCTGACTTGGTATCGGGAGAGGCTGGACGCGAACGGAAAGGCCGGTCACCACCATTCGCCTCGGCGCTCCCATGCCGGCAGAATTGCGAAACTGATCGCGGACGACTTCTACGGAGGCGGCCTCGACCTAGCTTCGCGCGGCATGGCTCCGGACCAACCATGGCTTGAGATGCCCGAGGTCAAGTCCGTGAATCGGCTGACGGCGTCCGGGGCCGATCTTGAGACCGGGCAGGGTTCGACGCTCCTGCAAAGCGTTGGCAGCGTGAAGCACGTCCGTTCCCTTGGCGGCACGCAACGCGCCGCACGTCTCTTTCTCACATTCATTGCCGCGATGGACAGGGCGCGGGACGCCACCCAACTCTGGAACGCTGGGGTACACCTCTACGAGAATCACCCGGAGAGCTTCGATCCACGGCATGTGGCGGGGCTGGAGGTCGGCGCGCTCGGCAGGGTGCTGAAGGCCGCGCGCGTCAGCCGGAGGCACGGCCCCGACTCGAATGCGTGGCACCGGATCGCCAGAAACCTGTCCTCCGGCCTCGACTCTCCTGTGAGTCGGGTGATCGACGCTGGCGCGGGTGACGCTGGGGAACTGCTCCGGGACCTCAAGTCCTGCGACGACGGCGGACGCGCTCGCTTTCCGCTGCTGCGCGGCCCGAAGATCGGGCCGATGTGGATCCGGATGATGGCGAATCCGGGCCGGGCTAGGATCAATCGCATCGAAGTCATCCCGGTGGCGGTGGACGTTCAGGTGCGCAAGGCTACAGAGAATCTCGGTGTGACCGCGACGCGGCGGTTGCCGCTTCGGCAGGCCAAGCCCGTCATCCAACAGGCTTGGAAGGATGCCGTATCGGAGGCGGGAATCACCGGACCGACCGGAATCGAGGGCACATGCGCGGCCCTTGACCCGGCGCTGTGGTACTTCGGCAAGCACGGTTGCGGACATTGCAGGAAGGCGGGCGAGCAAGTGAATTTCGGTCGCGCCTGCGACTTCTGTGTTCGCTTCCGGTAGTCCGGTTCGCAAAGCTGGGAGCCAGCGCCACGCCCTCGCCGTGCCGCCAAAAGCGCGCGGCAAGCCTTGGGGGTATAAGGGGGCCGGAGAGCCCCCTTGGCAGCCCGCGACGTTTAACGTCGCGTCGGCTGGCTTATGACCGGTATCGGGCACAAGCCAGCCATCGCGCCGCTCCCTGCTCTGGAGCGCGTGACGACTCGTCTCCCATAGCTTGGTTTGTCGCGCGGGCACCGATGTACCCGTACGATGGAAATACCCGGTTCCCCGGCGGAACCCCACCGAGGAGCGCCGCCGGAACGGAACCATTCCATTTCCACGCCTTCCGGCGTTGCACAGAAACGGAGCCCGACTCCATGCGCCAGATCGTTTCTCGTTCCGCCGTGCTCCCGCTCCTGCTCTGCTCGTGCGACGGAACCGGGGATGCCGAACCCGTGACCATTGATATCGATCCCGATCAGATGGCTTGGGAGTCTCCGCGCGGCGACCTGTGGGACATCGCCGATGTAATGGAAAAGGACGGCCTCGTTTGGGTGCTAACTTCCGCCGATCCCCTCGTGCATGGATTCCGGGGGGGCATCGAAGCCGTCGCGTTCGGACGGCATGGCGACGGTCCGAACGAGGTGCGTTCGGCATTGGCGCTGGTGGACCGGGGCGCGATGGGGGAGATCACCCTCTGGGACGCGGCGGCGAGGATGCATCGTACCTTCTCGGAGACCGGAACGCTCGTCTCGACTTGGGACGCGGGCCGATTGGGCACGGTTCGGGGGGACATCGACATCGTGACCTTCGGGGATCCCCTGCGCGTCGCCACGACCACGGAGGGCACTGTAAGGGCCGAGTATCGTGAGGCGGTGAGTTCGGCCCCCGATCTATGGACCGGAAGGTTGGCCCGGTTCGATGACGACGGGGGCGTCGAACACGTGGTCGACTTCACGGAGCTCCTCGGCGCGCCTAGCGACGACCGGAGCGCGGGGAGCATTCTCGCGCCCGTGCCTCTTTGGGACGTGTGTCCCGACGACCGGATTGCGCTGCTGGATCCGATCGCCCGACATGTCTACCTGGTCGGGGCAAGCTGGGAAACACGTGACTCCTTGGCCGTGCCGTGGGAAGTCAGGCCCCTGACCCGCGACGACAGGATGGGGTATCTGCGTGGCCAGATGGAAGCCGAGTTGCAGGGACAGCAGGTCGGCCCGGAGATCCAACCGATGCTGGAGCGCGCGGAGGCGGGAAGCCGGGATCAATTTGCGCCGTCAACCCCGCTCGGCGTCGACCTTCGATGTGCTGCGGGAAGGGTGTGGATTCAGGCATTCGACGGAGATTCTCCTCCGCTGGGGCATGGCCGCCTTTGGTGGACGATTTCCTTGGCGGGTCAGGAACCGGGTTACACGAGAGTGACCCTGCCCGGAAGGTTCAGGTCGTACAGGATATCGGACTCGCGAATGTTGGGAGTCGTGACCGACACGCTGGGCTTGCAGAGGGTCGCCAGCATAGAACTTCCCTCGGCTCTTCGAGCAGGCCGGAACCAATGACCTCGCAAGCAGGCACGGCAAACGGCATCGGGACAATGCGGGGAGAAGAACCCCCGGATCGGGGAGCCTTACCGGATCGGCGACGTTGAGTAGCATGCCGCACCGACACTTCCTCGACCTGCGCGAGGCGATTCACGACAGGCTCCGAACCCTTCGGCCTCCATGTTGGGAAGAGCAGATCGAAAAGTACCCTTGGCTTTACGGAGCCCTCGGCGACCCCACCGCCGACGTGATGTTCGTCTGCGAGAATCCGTCGCTGTCAGCGCTCCGGGCGGTCAGAGAGAGCCCTTGGGGCGGCCCGCCTGACTTGGATACCCAATGGACGGGGAACCCCTCCAACCGCCGGGACAAGCGCTTCCGCAAAGTGCTGTGCGACCTCGGGTTGAAGGACGGTGCGATCTGGGAGCCCGGCGGCTGGCACTGTTACGTCACGAACGTCATCAAGCAGGCCGCTTTCGTGGGCGATTGGAGGAAAGCTGCCCTGCACGAGAAGCGACGCGCGGCTCGCGAGTGGAGCGGGATCCTCCAGATGGAGTTCGACGTGGTACGGCCCGATACCGTGTTCTGTGTCGGCGGCCCCGCGCATGCAACGGTGAAGTGGCTTCAGAACAACGCCGGGCTGGAAGTTCCGGGGGCGACCCACCGCATCTGGCACTATTCCGCCTACCGAAGCGACGAAATGGTGGAGCGGGAGATGCGCAACGGGATCGCGCCGCATCTTTGAGTTGAGTCACAGCGCGGGCGCCCGTTCTGCCACGGCTTGACCCGCCGATTCATCCGAGGGTGTCCGAGACCGTCGATCAGCATCCGGTTCGGGAAAGATGAACAGATAGGGGAACGGCAATAACCATATGCGATATAACCATCGCAATAGCAACATGTTACAAAATCAACGCCCATCGAGCCATGTAAGCGCCCCGTTTGCTTGGCGAGGATTGTGTTCCGCACTCAGCAGGGTGTTCCGCACTCAGCAGGGGCCAACTCACTCCACATTCTGACCCGGTCCGGTCTCATCGATGGACGACGCCGCGTTCAAGAAGATTTTTTTCGACCCGCGGATGATGCGATTCCTCATCCGCCGACACGTCCCCGAATGGGCCGACAGGGTCGACTACCGGACTCTCCAGCCACTGCCCACGGAACTCATCGACGAGCAGCTGCGGCGGCGGTACCCCGACATGACCTGGCGAGTCCGGACGAGGAACGGATCAACAGATCTGATACTGCTGGTGGAATTCCAGAGCCCACCGGAGCGGCGCATGGCTCTCCGGACGACCATCTACGGTTGTCTCGCAGCCCAAAGCCTGCTCCAGCACGACAAGGAACTCGCGCACGGGGACCGGGAACTGGCCGTGGTGGCCCTTGTCCTTCATCACGGAGACAGGCGCTGGAACGCTGCGACACGCTTGAGCGACCTGTTCAGGGACTCCGCCCCAGACGTCTATCGGGCAATAGGCCGGATGCCACCCAACGCGCAGCCAACTGGTCCCGAGGATCTGCCTCAGGTCGTTCTGGGGCTGTCCGGGGTAACCAAAGCCGAGCAGATGCGTGCGGCGCTCACGGTCTTGCTCCCACTGGTCGAGGTCTGCGAAGACGAAGACTTCGACCGGTTCATGGCCCGGTCGGTGAAGGCGATGTTACTTTCGAAGGGGTTTTCCAGCCAACAATTGGAGGAGGCGATGACGATGAGCACCGTGGTGACCGAGTTCCAGCGCAGTTGGGACGAGGTCCGGCAGGAGGGGGTTGAGCAGGGGATCGAGCAGGGGCAGGTGGCGGTGCTGGTTCAGCTGATCGCGCGGAAGTTCGGACAGGGGACCGCAGAGGGAGTGCTGCGGTTGATCGAGGGAAGACCCGGCCGCGATCGAATCGCCAAGGTCGCCGACGCGATCCTTGACTGCGACACACCCGAGGAGTTCGTAGGGCGCGTGCGGGAGGGTTGAAGGCGTAGGTCAAGGCGCTGAGGAGGCTGCAGCGGCGTGGGTGATCGAGAAGGAAGGGTGATGGCTTGAGGGGATGTAAAGTCGAGTTTCCATTGTGTAAAGTAGGATTGACATTTCTCGACCTCAACCGCAACCAGAGGCGTTCGGTGGAGTGGAACGACGGCCCCCTACTCGTCCTCGGCGGACCTGGTTCCGGCAAGACCGCCGTGCTGACCCTGCGGATCACCCGGCTGCTGGAGGAGGACGACGACGCTACGGCGCTCGGGCTCACCATCACCTACAAGGCTGCCGCCGAGATGCGGAAGCGGGAGGACCGTATCCTCCGCGAACACACGGATCGCGCCCGGCTCTGCACGTTTCAAGAGTTCGCCGCCGACATCCTGGGACAGCACGGACGCCACCTAGGCATCCGGCCGGACTTCCAGCTCATCACACAGGATGAAGACCGCGTCGCCATTCTCGAAGAAGTGATCGCCGAACTCCCAGGCGGCGCCCGGCGACTGCCAGCGGACCGGAACAACCTGCTCCACCTCGTCGACCGGCTGTTCTCGGAATCCTACGGCGGCGAGGGCCGGACCTTGTCGTTGACCTACACGCCGGCGTGGTTGCCGCCGCTCTTCCGCCGCTACTGCGACGCGCTCGCAGGCGACAGCCGGCTCGACTTCGGCAGCCTGCTCCACTTCGCGAACCGTCTCCTCCGGGAGAAGCCTGCCGTCGCTCGAGTGGTCCGGCTGGGGTGGACGCACATCTGCGTGGACGAGTTCCAGCACACGAACCGGGCCCAATACGACCTTCTTCGCCTGATCGCTCCGGGTGGGCGGCACAATCTGTTCGTTGTCGCGGATGACGACCCGATCACTTACCAGTGGAACGGGGCCAGCCCCAGGCGGTTCGACGACCTGCGGAACGACTACGAGCTGGAGACCGTTCAACTGCCGGAGAGCTACCGCTGCCCCCCCGAGATCGTCGAGCATGCGAACAGGTTGATCGGTCACAACAAGCGGCTGGTCAGCACGCGGCAGACCGTTTCCGTGCGCGAGGCGGTGGTCCAGTACGCGGAAACGGTTCGGCAGGCGGTGGTTGGCAACCAAACCGAGGAAGCGCAGTACGTGGGACGCGACATTCGCGATCGTGGCCTGGCACCTGCCGACTGCGCTGTCCTTGGACGTACCAACCGATTGGTCCGACTGGCCGCCGATGTGCTCCAGCTCGCGGGTCATGCAGCATTCGTGCCCCAAAGAAAGGGTGAATTCGACTCCCCCGTGCTCGGTGTTCTGGTGGAGGCGCTGAGGCTGGCCAATTCCCGGCATGACCGGGTCGTGTTGCGAAGAATGTGCCGACAGTGGGAACACCTCACTGGCGTGGCGATCGAACCGCACGCGGTTGGGGCCGCGGCCGCGCTGTCCGGTGGCGATTTCCTGCGGGGGTGGGCCGACGCGGCGGCCGACGCGGGGCCCGGAGAGGGCCGAACGGCGCTGCAGCAAATCCGGACCGGACTCGTGGACGGCCTGGCGTTCCCCGGGATCGTGGATTCGTTCCTGGACGGCGGGTGGCGGTCGTGGAGCGATGGCGGTGCCGACGAATCGAGCGAAGAGGAAGTCGAGACCTGGAGGATCCTGCACCGGGACATCGTTGGCGAACATGGGCGTGGGGTGACCCTGAACACCTATCTGCAGCGCCTGGACCTCTCGTCCAAGACGCCGCCGGCGGCGCCGAACGCGGTCCCGTGCATCACGGTGCACCGCTCGAAGGGACTACAGTTCAAGCATGTCTACCTGATCGGGATGGCCCAGGAGGTGTTCCCATCCTACCGGGCGCTCAGGGGCGGGCCGCGGAGCAAGGAAGTGCAGGAGGAGCGCCGGAGCTGCTTCGTGGCAATCACGCGGGCGCGGGAGACGCTGACGTTGACGCGGGCGCGGGAGTACTACGGGTATGTGAAGAGGGCGTCGCAGTTTCTGGGGGAGATGGGGGTGTGAGGGGGGTGGAGGGATGTAAGGTCGGGTTGACATTCTGACAAGTGTGGTTGACATCTGGTGGCCTGATCGTCATCCCGGTTAGACTTACCACAGTCCCCACCGATTGGATGGCGAGCCCGTGTGGGCGGGCCTTCTGCCGGAATCGACACGGGAGCCATAGACCATCGTGACTCCCGACCAGTTCCTCGATCGCTTGGCCGCCGTCAAGATCGACCGAAGCCATGGCGACCGGGCACCACACAAGCCGCTGCTGCTGCTGTTGGCCCTCGCGCGTGTCGGGCTGGGACCGGCGGGCCGGCTCATCCCCTATAAGACTGCCGACAAGCGCTTCAAGGAACTCTGGGAGCACTTCGGACGACCGGGTGCCCGACCCCGTGTCGAGTACCCGTTCGGCCGGTTGCGAAACGACGGTCGTCTGTGGGAGATACCCGAGGAATCACAGCTGTCCACGGGACGAGCGGCGGACATCCGCGTCAGCGAAGCGAAGGGCCTTGGGATCACGGGTGGGTTCCGGCGGGACGTTCACGATCTGTTGTCGAGTGACGCGGACCTCGTGTCACGTGCTGCTCACCAGATCCTGACGGAGCACTTTCCGCCATCGATCCATCAGGACATCGTGGAGGCGGTGCGACTCGCGGCGGGGCGCCCCTCCCGCGGACTGGACGAACCGATGCCCCGCAGAGGGAGGAAGGTGAGGGAGTACACGCCGCGGGATCCCCGGTTCCGCAGGGATGTCCTCGAGGCGTACGAGGAACGCTGTGCCGTGTGCGAGTATGACATCCGCTTCGGCGACCGCTTGCTCGGACTGGAGGCCGCGCACATCCGGTGGCATTCGCACGACGGCCGGGATGTGGTTCCGAATGGGTTGGCGCTGTGTTCAGTCCATCACAAGGCGCTGGATCTTGGGGCGATGGGGCTGGAGGGGAAGGGGGGTGGGTTTCGGGTGCTGGTGTCTGGGAGGGTGCGGGGGAGGAGTCCGGCGGCGAGGCGGTTAGTGGGGTTGCGGGGGAGGGCGATTCGGTTGCCGGCGAGGGCCGGAGACGCGCCGGATCGGGGGAATGTGGAGTGGCACCGGGTGGAGGTGTTTTGGGGGTGAGGGGGGGTATCAATGGGGTTGCCGACCATGAACTCCGGCTCCCGGGCCTGCGAAGAGCGGACCGCTATGTCCGACCTCGCTGAGCCACCCTCTGACGACCGCCGCTCCATGCTCCTCGAAAACGAGAAGACCGAACGGACCACGGCGCTAGGTGCGTCGCTCAAGCCTCGGCCCAAGCTCGCTAAACACCCCACACCCGGCGCCGCTATGGACCTCTGCGCCTACCAACGTGATCCGCATAGCCTGGAATGGGCGAAATGGCTTGGCGGAATCGGTGGTCGCCATCGCCAATTAGCTGGAACTCCACCTCGAAATCCCGTAATCCCAGATCCTGCAAGGCGTCCTGATTTCGACCGATGCTTGGCTTGTTGACGTG
>JAPPNO010000052.1 GCA_028873845.1 Gemmatimonadota bacterium
TAGAGCAGACGGCTGTTAACCGTCGGGTCGCAGGTTCGAGTCCTGCCGCGGGAGTTCTGGAAAAGAGGCTGGTGCTACAGGTCCACGAAGCAGGCTTCACGATGCCGCCTCGATTCGTGATCGAATCCAGTCGCCTACCGCTTGCTCGTCCAACCTTCCAGCCGCCAATCCCAGCATCTTCTCGACCACTTCGTCCTCCGGCGCAACCAAGGCGGATCCGTTGAGGCCGAGGAAGATGACGCCCGCCAGCAACGCGATCCGCTTGTTTCCGTCCCGGAATGGATGACCGGTGCAGAGTCCGAAGACGTAGCAGGCGGCGAGGTGCGCAAGGTCGGTCTCGGGCTCGTAGGTCCACCGGTGCCTTGCTCGAGCCAGGGCAGCCCCCAGGACGTTTTCGTCCCGAATGCCGATCAGGCCGCCGTGTTCGCGGATCTGGTCGAGTTGGACGGCCTCGATGACCAGCCGGGGGATCCACCGAGGCTCCGGCCGCGTCACTTCGCGAGTTCTCTAAGGGCTTTCCGGTATTGCTTCTGGGCTGCGGCTGCGATCGCGAGTCCTTCCTCGACATCCGGGTCATAAGCGGTCAACAGGATCCCGTCTGCCGTTTCCACGGCCAGCAACTCGTCGCCCGCCTCAAGGTGCAGGCGTTCCGCCATGTCCTTCGGCAGGGTGGCCCCGACGGAGCCCCCCATTCGACGTAGCTTCACATTTCGGACCATGAATTCCCTCCTCATAGATAGCACTCCAATGCTACTCACTCCCGCGTTGACCGACAAGTGACCCCCGAACCGGGACTCCCGAATCCTTGCAGTCCCCCGAACCCGGACTCCCGAACCCTCGTTGTTCCCCAAACGCTTACAGGAGACGGGAAGAACGAGCCATTGCGGCGTCGGTAGCCACCCGGCGGGCGCCACCCTATTCTCACCATCCCCACGCAACACCCCGCACGCCGGAGATAGTCATGCCACGCCCTCAATCCCCCATCCCCTTCCCGGCCCTCCTCTTGGCCACCGCCGCCCTCCTCCCCCTCCCCACCCTCGCCCAGGACACCGACGACCCCGACGCCGAATGGGACGTCACCCTCGCCCGGGGCGAGACCCACGAGATCGACTTCGAGACCGACGAGGGGACCTGGATGTCCGTCGACATCTCACCCGACGGCCAGTGGATCGTCTTCGACCTCCTCGCGCACGTCTACCGCGTCCCCGCGGGCGGCGGGCAGGCCGAGTGCCTCACCCAGGAGAGCGGCGTCGCGGTCAACTATCACCCGAAGTACTCGCCGGACGGGCGCCACATCGCCTTCGTGTCCGACCGTGGCGGCCAGAACAACCTCTGGATCATGGACGCGGACGGGTCGAATCCGCGCCAGGTGCAGTCCAGCCGGGACACCCGCGTGACCATGCCCGAGTGGACCGCCGACGGCGAGTACATCCTGGTCGCGCAGGGGGGTGCCATCTGGATGTATCACCGGGACGGGGGCACGGGGATCGAGGTGGTGTCCTCCGAAGAGGGATCGGCCTCGTGGCCCTCCACGTCGGCGGACGGGCGCTACGTCTACTACCACGTCCGCACGCCGGGCTCGACCGTGCCCTGGGCGGTGGACCAGGTGGACGGCGAAGTGGTGCGCGACGTGCTGCAGGGGACGATGAACCTGCGCCGCATGGACCTGGAGACGGGGGACGTGATCCGGGTCACGAGCGGGATTCCATCACGGCAGTACCGGCTCTCGGGCGGTGGGGGACTGGGTGGCGAGATCTCGCCCGATGGCCGCTACGTCGCCTTCGCCCGCCGCCTTCCCGACGCGACGATCGAGTGGAAGGGACACGAGTTCGGTCCCAGCACGGCCCTGTGGATACGCGATTTGGAGACCGGCGCGGAGCGGATCGCGATGGACCCCATCACGCAGGACATGTCCGAGGGAATGAAGGTCATCCGGTTGTTGCCAGGATACGCGTGGGCGCCCGACGGCGCCTCGATCGTGATCTCGCAGGGCGGCAAGCTGCGGCGCCTCGACGTGGCCAGCGGCGAAGTCGCGACGATTCCCTTCACGGCGCGGGTGCACCGCGTCATCTCGGAGCAGGCATACCAGGCATTCCGGATCGACGACGGGCCGGTTCCGGTAACGTTCACGCGGTGGCAGACAGGGTCACCCGACGGGTCGAAGCTCGCCTTCACCGCCGGAGGGCGCGTCTGGATCATGGATCTGCCGGACGGGACCCCGCGCCGGCTCACCGCCGATGCGGAAAAGCGCTTTGAGTACGCCCCGTCCTGGTCGCCCGACAGCCGGTCGCTCGCATACACCACGGTCGACGAGAATGGAACCGGCCAGGTCATGCGCATCGGTGCCGACGGGAGCGATCCCCGCCAGATAAGCAGCGAACCAGGCGAATACGCCCACACCCAATGGAGCCCTGACGGCGCAGAGATCCTGGCCACGCGCGGCTCTGGTGCAACGGTCCGCTACCGTTCCGTGGCGCACAACCCGTGGTACGACCTGGTGCTCTTACCCGCCCACGGACCCGGCGGAGGCGGCCAACTCGTCGTCCGCGTCCCGGGCAACTCGCTCCCCACCCGCACCCAGTTCGTGCGCGGCGCCTTCGGTCCGGAGGGACGCATCTACTACCGTACCATGGGCGACTCCACGCGCCTCGTGTCCGTGACCCGTGACGGCACCGACCGCCGCATCCACCTCGTCCTCCCCTGGGCCGACGAGATCATGATTTCGCCCGACGGCCGCCACGCCGCCTTCAACGAGGGCGACAACGCGTACCTGGTGCCCGTCCCCGGCCCGATCGGTGGCGAGTCCGTTCCGGTGGCCAAGAAGAACGGGAAGCTCCCCGTGCGGAAACTCAGCACGCAGGGCGGGATCTTCCCCGGCTGGCGCGACGCGAACACGGTCGAGTTCGGCAATGCGGCCACTTACTACACGCACAATGTCGAGGCCGAGACCACCGACACCTTCAGGATCGACCTCGAGCTGCCGCGTGGGTCGCTGGCGGAGGGCACCGTGGCCATCACCAACGCGCGCATCATCACCCTCGAGAACCGGCAGGTCATCGACAACGGCGCGCTGGTCGCCACCGACGGACGCATCACCTGCGTCGGCGCAATGGCGGAATGCGACGCCTCTGCGGCCGATCACACCATTGACGCGACCGGCAAGACCGTAATCCCCGGCTTCATCGACATGCACTCGCACTTTTTCCGCGAATACCGGGGTATTATTCCGCCCAACGCCTTCGAGATGGCGGTTGCGCTGGCGTACGGGGTCACCAGCAACCTCGACAACTCGCAGTGGTCGCAGGATGTCTTCCCCGCGGCGCAGATGATCGAGGCGGGCGTTCTGATCGGCCCCCGCACCTACACCACGGGCGACCCCCTCTACCGCGGCGACGGCGGACGCCGGAACGAACTGACCAGTTACGAGGCCACCGAGGACGAGGTCGCGCGGCTGCAATCCTGGGGGGCGGTATCGCTCAAACAGTACCTGCAGCCCCGCCGCGACCAGCGCCAGTGGGTGTCGGACATCGCGCGCAAGCGCGGGCTGATGGTGACCTCCGAGGGGAGCGACCTGGCCTTCAACCTCGGCATGATCATGGACGGCCAGACCGCTTGGGAGCACCCGATCAGCTACGTGCCGATGTACTCCGACGCCGCCCGCTTCTTCGGCCGTGCCGAGACGGTCTACTCGCCCACCTTCGTGGTTGGCGGACCGGGTCCCTGGAACGACGAATGGTTCTTCCAGGAGACCGAAGTATGGCGCGACGAGAAACTCCGGCTCTGGATGCCGTGGAAGCAGCTGGTGCCGCACTCGCGCCGCGTCTTCACACGTCCCCGCACCGACTACAGCTTCCCCATGGTGGCCCAGATCCTGGCCGACTGGATGGCCGAAGGCGCCCATGGAGCCATTGGCGCGCACGGGCAGCAGCATGGCCTCGCGTCGCACTGGGAAGTATGGATGGCCGCCGAGGCAATGGGCCCGATGGGCGCGCTCGAGCTGGCGAGCGTCGAGGGGGCGTACTTCCTCGGCGCCACGGAGGATGTGGGATCGCTCGCGGTCGGCAAACTGGCAGACCTGATCGTACTCAACTCCAACCCCCTCGACGACATCCGGAACACGACCGATATCCAGCTGGTAATGAAGGGCGGAATCCTCTACGACGGGATGACGCTCGACGAGTTGTGGCCGAACGCGCGGCCGTACGGCGCACGTCCCTGGTTGCACGAAGAGGTGTGGAGGGCGGGGCCGAGGTCGGTGAACCGGTAGGACGAACCGAAGAGGCAAGGTCGTGAACGAGGCAATGACGCAACACGGTGGAACGATCGCGACCCGTTTACGCAGACCGATCTGGTTGCCCCTGGCGGTCCTCGGGCTCGCATTGTGCACGTCGCCCGACGACCCCGCGCCCGAGTCATTCCCGGACGTCGTCATCGCGCGCCCCGGCGACACCCTGGCCGTCTTCCCCCCAGCCGGCGATACGTCCGTGCTCCTTGCCCGCGTCAGCGGTCTGGCCTTGGCGGGCGACGACCAGAGCGTCTACGTCCTGGACGAGGGCAATTATCGAGTGCACCACATCGATCTGGATGGAAACCACCTGGCGTCGATGGGCAGCCAGGGGGAGGGACCTGGTGAGCTGGAAAGCCCGGTCGCGATGCGGGCAGCCGAAGGAGGCGGAGTCTGGGTGCTGGACAGCCAACACCAACGAATCACCCGCTTCGGTCCGGACGGCGCGCTCGTCGAAACGGCGAACCCCGGGAAGGCGATCGGGTTCACGTTGTCGCCCTTCGGCGAGGGCGTTCTGGCCCCCACAATGGGAGCACCTCCCTTCCTGGATCCGGACGGGCACCCCGAGACCTTGCTCACCTTCTTGAGTGCTGCGGATACCTGGCAGCTGGCCGGTCCCCCAACGGTGCCGCCGGTCCTTTCCAGCGCGGACTTCTTCGAGCGCATGACCGGGTGGAAGTTCGCCCCCGTCTCCGCGGGAGAAGTGGCGATCCTGCTGAGTTCGAGTGAGCCGCGCGGGTGGCGGGCATTCGTCGATGCCGCGGCCGAGAGAGTGGACAGTCTGGTGGAGTTGCCGATCCCGGGTGATGTGCGCCAGCGGCTCGCGGAGGTCGAAGTGGAGCCCGACGCCCGATTCAGGCCGTTCAGCCGGGTCGAAATGGCGGGGGATCGGCTCTGGGTCGTTTCGGTCGGCATGGTGGATCCTGTTGCCTTCACCATTCCGCTCGCCGAAGGGGAACCGTCCTTGAGGGTGCTGGCGGAAGGACTCAACAGGTGGAGGGAGGGACTGCGGGTCCAGGACATCATCGTGCTCGATGACCGAATGATCGTCGCCCGGGATATCGAGGTGCTGATTCTGGAGTGGTCGGCGGAATCGGGGTGACCGTCGCCCCTTCACTCCCTCGCCGCGGTGTCATCGCCCCTGCGCACACGCTCGCGTTCCTTGCGTGAGCCGACGCCGCCCTCTCCCTCTCCGTCCCGTCCGCCCCCGGACCGCCGCGCGAATCGGTTGATCCACCGGACGAGGTCGGCCCGCCGGATGCGGTTGGCGTGGAGCGCGCGTGCCATCTCGTAGAGCGATATGCTGCCGCGGGTGCGAAGGTCCATGAAGCGGGGGGTTGTGACGGCGCTCAGGAGATGCGTGAGGATCGGACGGTCGTGGTCCGATAGATGGGTGGAGCGGAACATGCGGGCCAGACGGGGGCCGTCCGGGCGGTTCGCAATGCCCGCGAGGTAAAGGCCGGAGAGATCGGCAAGGTAGGCGTGGGCGCCTTGTTGCCCGTCCGGCGGGAGGATGCGGAGCCGGGCGCGCGGATAGGCCCACCACGAAAGCGGCAGGGGGTCCAGGGGTGTGGTGCGTTCCGCCCGGCAGTGGTGGACGGTGGTGGGCTTGCCCGGCCCACCGATCATGGAGCCGTGCGGCCCGAAGCCTTCGGCGACGGGATCGCCGCCGCGGAGGACGCAGCGGTCGAAGAGGCGGCGCTCGTAGCGGGCGATGAGTTCCTCGTCGCTGGGAACGCGGTGAGGGTTGGGGGCAGGCGGGTCGAAGTAGTGGGCGCGGACCAGGTCGTAATCGATCATGTGCGGCTGTGGGTCAGCGCCCGGGAATGGGATCAGATAGGCGCCCGGGGCCGGCCTCGCGGTCGCGAAGGTGGTCGTGAATCAGCTGGCGGATGGCGAGGCGGGAGACAGAGGCGCTGGCGGTGAGGTCGAGGGTGAAGCGGCCGCCGGTTGTCCAGCGAAAGTGGCGGTAGCGATCGGGTTCGACGAAGAGGTCCACGTCGATGCTATGGCGGTGTGCCCAGCGCGCGGCCAACGCGGTACCGCCTCCGAAACGGATGTTTTGCCCACCGCCGAACGCGCGGGCGAGCGGCTCATGGACAGCGCGAAAGAGTTCGCGGGGACCGCGTGGGAGATCGAACTTGGCTATCAGCAGTGGGTGGACAAAGCCCCGCGAGGCCCGAGGGCGGCGAGGCGCTCCCCGATGTTGCGGGCGACTTTCCTGGCGAGGCGGGTGTTGAGGGGCCGGAGGAAGGGGAGTGGTGGTAGGGACAGGCGGACGAGCGGAGCAGGCGGAGAGGTCATGGGTACGCCTACGATAATCATCTTCAGGCTGACCTGCGAACCCTCGTCCGCCGAGTCGGCGAACGGTTTTCGGAGCGGTTGCGCCCCCCCGATCCCGTTGGCTACCATGCCGTTCCCGATCATCCAGTCTCACCAGGAGCGACCCATGTTCCCCGGAGCCACCACCCGTCCCCGCGCTGGCATCGCGGCCATCGCCGCAACGTGTGTTCTCGCGATCCTCGCGCTCGCCAATGTCATCACCACCCCGCTCGCCGCGCAGTCCGGCGCCTTCGGCCACCAGATCCTGATCGACGACGACGAGATCCTCATCGCCGAACCAACCACCAGCTTCCGCCCGGGCGCGGTCTACATCTACAACCGGTCGGGCGGCGCCTGGCGCGAGTCCACCATCCTCCACGCCCCCGACGCGGAGCGCGCGGACGGCTTCGGCACCCTCCTCGCCAGGACCGGAAACACCCTCTTCGTCGGCCAGCGTGGCGGCCCGATCCACATCTTCGAACGTGAAAACGGCGGCGCATGGCGGGCCACGGGAACGATCGAGGGCGAGGAGATCGCCGGCGAGTCCCCGGAGTGCCGCTTCGACGGGTACTGCGGAACCGATTTCGGGCTGAGCCTGGCGGCCGGCGGCGATTGGCTGATGGTGGGAGTGCCGGGGGTGCCGGTCAGGCGGTTCATGAGACCTCCGGATGCGGAGGACGTGGAGGAGCCGACCGATCCCCGGGGAGTCGTCCATGCGTATCAGCAGGACGGCAACGGCAACTGGATCGAGCGCGCCCGCTTGCAACCCGGCGACGGCACGGACGGCGATCTCTTCGGCGCGGCCATCCTCTTCACTTCGCATGGGGTTTTGATTGCGGCTCCGCGGTGGAGCACGGGGGACACCGCCGGCGAACAAACCGGTCGGGTCTATCGGTTCACCCTGGGAAGCGATGGATGGGAAGAGGCCGGAGCCCCCGAGACGGACGCGGGTGGCAACGCCAACTTCGGGTCTGCCCTCGCGACCTCGGGCGACAGGCTCCTGGTCGGCGCCCCGGGCGCAAACGACAGCCGGGGCGCAATGTACATGTACACCTGGAACGCCGACCTCACCCAATGGGTTTCCGGCGGCGAGCCACTGACTTTCGTTGGCGGAGAGAGCGGCGACCGCTTCGGCGCGGCCGTGGCCTTCTCCGGAAACGACGTATGGGTCGGCGCGCCCACCACGCGCGGCTACGAACTCGGCTCGGCCTTCGTCTACGAGGCGCGGTCGGACGGTTCGCTGCCCGCCCAGCCCCGCCGCATCCAGCTCCCCATGGAGGAGACGGTCGAGAGCGACAGATTCGGCGGCCTGGTCGTCGGCGACGCCGGGGTCGTGGCCGTCGGGGCGCCCGGAATGCACCACGAAGCGGGCTCGGTCCACCTGTTCCAACGGGATGGCGACAGCTGGGGGGACGGGGAGATGCTTGTGAGCGCACCGGACATGCTCGCGGCGGTCGTCGGCGAAGAACACCGCTGCCCCCAGGAGGGCCGCGTCGGCCTCTTCGACTGCGACGAAATCGAACTCCTGGCGTACATCCCCCCCTCGCTCCTGCGGGCCGGTGACCGCGCACGCGGCGTGCGCGCCAACGACAACTGGGGCTGGACCGATCCCGAGACCAGGCGCGAGTATGCGCTGGTGGGACGCAACGACGGTACATCGTTCGTCGACATCACCGATCCCACCAACCCGGTGCTCGTGGGCGACCTGCCCAAGCCGTGGGGCACCCCGCCGTCGCAGCTGTGGCGGGACATCAAGACGCACAAGAATCACGCCTTCATCGTCGCGGACGGCGCGGGCGAGCACGGCATGCAGGTCTTCGACCTAACCCGCATGCGCGACATCTCCCCGGCCGATATGCCCGTGCTCTTCGAGCCCGACGTGCACTACCGCCGCATCGGCAGCTCGCACAACATCGCGATCAACGAGGAGACCGGCATCGCCTACACGATCGGCGGCGGAGGCGCGGGCGACACCTGTGGCGGCGGCCTCCACATGATCGACATCGACGATCCGAAGAACCCCGAGTTCATCGGTTGCGCCGCGGTTCAGGAACGCGGCATCCATGACACCCAGTGCGTCGTCTACCGGGGCCCGGATGAACGCTACCAGGGGCGGGAGATCTGCCTGAACTCGCGCGGCGGAACCTTCCAGATCGAGGACGTCACCGACAAGGACAACCCGGTCAACCTGGGGAGCGGCACATCACCGAACCCGGCGTACATCCACCAGGGCTGGCTCACCGAAGACCACCGCTACTTCTACCAGGACGACGAGGCCGACGTAATCGCCGGCAACGCGGAGACCACCCGCACCCTCATCTGGGACGTCAGCGATCTCGAGGACCCCGTGCTGGTCAAGGAGTTCATGGGCTCGATGCCCGCGAGCGCGCACAACCTGTACATCAAGGGCGACCTGGTCTACCAGGCCAACTATCTCTACGGCCTGCACATCCTCGACATCTCGGATCCCGAAAACCCGCGCGAGGTCGGCGCCTTCGACACGGCGCCGTACGCCGAGGGACCGGGGTTCGGGGGCGCGTGGAGCAACTATCCGTACTTTGATAGCGGCACGATCATCGTGACGAGCATGCAGGAGGGGCTGTTCGTGCTGAAGAAGAGGGTGCGGCCGGTGAGTTGACGGATTCGGAAGTGGGACGGTACTATGGTGACAGCGGACGGCGACGGGCGGATGGGTACTTCGCCGACCGAAATGGACTGGTCAGGCCATTCAGCGGTTGGGAGAGTGCCATGCAGGAGCGTGGGCGCAGTTTCGACGAGGGGATCGAGGTTTTTCTGAATGCGTGCCCTGGGTCGGCGATGGCAAGACGTGGGTTGCACATCGCTGCGTTCCAGGAAGTACGCGGCATTCCGGGCTTGGAGCGCTCAGGGGAAGACGAAGAGCGCCGGAGAGGCTACGAGGGTCATCGCAGTTCGGGCCAAACTGAGGGTGACGGGTCGTATCTGAGGAAGCAGACCGAAATCGCCGAGCTCCTCGGGTGTCGACCGGCATACCTGACGGAAGCCGCGCTACGCCACGGATACCAGTACTCGAGAGCGTTACGCTGGACTCGCTTCTTCCACGGAGTGGCCCTCCGTGCCGCAGGGGTGGACGCGTTGACCCTCGCGACGCGGTTGGGATTCTCCGATGTGGCAGGCTGGAGCCGGTTCACGAAGAGGCTCGTGGGAAGGACGCCGAGCCAGCTTCCAAACCTTCCCTTGGAGTACTGGGCGAGGAGGGCTGTGAGCGACGTTTTTCTCCCTCCCCGCACCCAAGCGCTAAATGTAAGGGCGAGCCGCTCCTCGCCTATCTGTTGCACGGTAGCCCTAGAGGACCAGCCTCCACGTTAGAAATGGGAGAACCAACGGGAAATGACGCGACGACAGGATAGCCTCTGGTTCAATCTGATGATGGGCGCATTAGTCTGTTGCGCTGTCATCGTCACGTCGTTGGTTGTCCGAAGGGAGGTTTTTAGCAATCCGATCGAGGACGTGCCCTTGGCCGTTACTTCGGTGGTGTCGAAATGGAAATCTTTTGGCATAAGCGGGCATCGGCTAGGTCCTAACGATGCCAGGGTGACAATTGTGGAATTCGTTGATTTCGAGTGCCCATACTGCCAAGGGCTCGCGCTACAACTTGAGGAACTGCGTGCCCGGTACCCTGAATCAATCGCGATCGTGTTTCGCCATTTTCCGGTTCCACAACACCCGAATGCCGTGACTGCGGTGCGGGCAAGCGAGTGCGCCGCAGACCAGGGGGCGTTTTGGGAGTATCACGATGCCCTATTTGCGCGCCAGGACCTGATCGGTATCCGGGAGTGGGACGATTTCGCGAGGGATGCGGACTTCGATTTCGATTTCGAGTTATTCAACCAGTGTGTAGGTAGTCGGAGCCCAATACCGTCACTTTCCCATGACACACTAGCAGGCCGTGGATAAAGTCCGTTCCGCGGAGCCTTTGTGAATGAGTTAAAT
>JAPPNO010000063.1:0-8795 GCA_028873845.1 Gemmatimonadota bacterium
TCGCCGCTCCTACAACCGGCTTCCCGGCAGACCACTTCTTCCACGGCCTGCTAGCAGATCGTCGGCGCAAGCACTCCACACTTGGATCGAGCGGCGCTCAGAGTTCAATACGACCGCCTCATTGGCCGCTAAGATTTCCACAAGCTGATCGGCACGGCCTTGGACGACGGCCTCGTCGAGTTGGGCCATGCCTTCCCCCAGACCCAGACCGCAGGGGGCGTGCTTGCCGCGGGGGGGGTAACCGCATTCCTTTTCGAAGCACAGGGTCGTGTGGTCCCCTTGATCCCACCTGTTTACATCCCCTTCCTTGGTAGCCCAATGGCGCCCCGGGGGGCAACCCATGTTGTAGCATGTGAGCCAGCAGGGGCCCTCCTGTCCACCGTCGCCATCGGCATTCAGGGTCACGGCTGCGAAGCCCGAAGGGGCGGACGCCTCTACAACGGGTGAGGCTGACGGCACCGTCACGGACAATAGCAGAAGAAGCAACACGACCGGGATCGGGTGAACAAAGAGCTTCCGCATGGGTGATTTCCTCGCTGTCTTGGGTTTTTCTCGGCTTCTGTTGTCTTTCGCCAAAGTGCCGATTGGTCGACATCCGTCGCCGACTGGTCGGCATCTGTAGTATCTGATCCTGGTTTCTGTCCCCCTGGTCGCACCTATCGCGAATAGCCCACCAACTCCACCGACCAAACGATGAACTTGGGCTCGCCCAACTCGCTGTGCTCCGCGTAAGAGTAGAAACCGTGCCGCCCAACTAGCCCGGCGACGCGGACATCGACCTGGGTACGCGCCACCACCGTACCCAAACGGGTATCCAATACCTCGATCACGGTGTCGTAGAGTTCATGCTGCTGCCCAGGCATCGTCGATTCGTGGCCCGGAAGAAGAGCTCGCGTGGGGCGGATCGGTTTCCACTCAGCGTCAGCCACTCTCACCACGACCATCAACAGATTGTTGCCCCAGTCCCGTACGCCAACGATCGCCGCAAAAGGCCGGACTTCGTATTCCACACCAGGCCATTCTTCCCAGGGACGAAACCACGCGGCGTCGCGCTCGATTCGTACGATGCGGTCCCCATCCGCGCTCCATTTGTCGATTCGATATCGATTGCTGCGTGCCGCCCAGATGTTCGCATCCTCGGCTACCGCAACGCGGCGCCGTAGTGCCGAGGAGCTGCGGCTGCTTCGGTCTACCCGAACCCCCTCGTCACCAAAAGAGCGCGTGATCTCGCCACTAGCCTCATCGTACAGATGAAGAGGGTGACCGATTCGATCGGGCTCAAATACCACAGCGCTGTAGACATGCCGGCCATCGGGCAACATAGCAAAATCACCAGCAATGAAAGGTAGGCTGGTCGTCGCAGTCGCGTTGTCGCGGATTGTTGTCAAGCGAAAAGACCGAATATCCAGAATGGTCAGGGAGTCTGCGGTACCTCCCATCAGTACTGGCAGGATGTACTCGCCCGGCCCGTCGCCACGTCGGCCGATGGCATCCCGAAAGATACCGCCGGGAGAGAATCGGAGCAGGCGTCCGTCCCCCAAGTTCGCGGAAACGTAGTAGTCTCCGTCATCGGAGCGCCTAATGTAGGCCTGTTCACCTACAGTGCCGGGCCCCTCGCGATCGCCGAGCTCGACGATGGCCGACACGTCAAGCGAACAGGTGGCACAGGCCGGGGCATCGGGCACCGAGACGACCGAATCCTGGGCACCGAGAGGTGCGCAGAGAGCAGCGAACAGAAGGCACTGACCTACGGCGAGCACGTAGTGTCGTGTCCTTTGCTCCGCAAATGGACCAAGCATGTAATCTCCTTGATCGAGCAACCGATCCTACGAAGAGCGAAAGCCAGAACAATCCCTCCGACGACGCAATCTTACCTATTCCAGGGCATCCTGATCCTGCGCGAGCACCAAGGCGTCAAAGAGGTCACTCGGCAGCGGCACATGGGCGCCCAACTCGCCTTCCTTGCAGGTGTTCCATACTTGGATCGCCCGGCGCTCAGAGTTCAATACGACCGCCTCATTGTCCGCCAAGATCGTCGCAAGCTGATCGGCTTGGCCTTGGACGACGGCCTCATTGAGTTCGGCCATGTCATCGCCCAGACCCAGAGTGCAGGGGGCGTGCTTGCCGCGGGGCGGGTAGCCGCACGGCTTTTCCCAACACGCGTCCCAGTGGTCGCCGCCATCCCATCTATTCCTGTCCCCGAGTGTGGTAGCCCAATGCCAACCCTCGTCGCACGGGATGTGATAGCATGAGAGCCAACAAGGGCCCTCCTGCACCTCATCACCATCGGCATTCAAGGTGGCGGCCGCGAAGCCTGCAGCGTCAGGCGCTTCGACAACCGGCGAGGTCGGCTGGACACTCACAGACAGCAGGAGAAGCAGCAGTACAGCCGGGATGGGGTGAACGAAGAGCTTTCGCATGGGTATTCCTCCTTGCTACCGGTGAATTCACCAAGCCCCACCGTGGGGCTCGATACCTGGAGGCGGCTCCGCTCCATTGGCAGGACCGTGTCACCTCACCATCATTCTTACAGCAATTCCCATGCCACGTCCTCCACGTCTCTCTAATCGGTTGTCTAGAAATGACTTAGTCATCATCACGACTTCTGCTGTCGTTCCACGAAGTGCCGACTGGTCGGCACTTACCGCCGACTGGTCGGCACGTCGAACATCTGATTCCGTTTCGCCGTCCCCCCCTCAACTCACCCCCCTTCCCCGCCGCCCCACCACCACCCCCGGCAGCTCATCCGTAAACTCCCCACCATCGACCGTCAGCACCCCATTCACCATCACGTAATCCACCCCCTCGCTGAAACGGTCCGGCTCCAGCACCGTCGCCCGATCCCGCAGCCTCCCCAAATCGAAGATCACCAGATCCGCCTTGTACCCCTCACGAACCAGCCCCCGGTCCTCCAGCCCGATGATCCGGGCCGGCAGCGACGTCATCGAACGCACTGCAAACGGCAGCGAAATCGCCCCCAGGTCCTTCACATAGTGTGCTATCTTCCGCGTGAAAGCACCGAAATGCCGCGGATGCGCGCCCGCCACCGACGCAAAGGGCGTCCCCTCCACCCCGCTCACCCCCGCATCCGACGCGGTGGCCGTGTACTCCTGCCGGTAGTAGTTGACCACGTCCACGTCGTGAATCCCGTACCCCCGCGTCCGCGCCCCGCCGACCGTCCCCGGAAACCCGTTCAGCGCCATGTGCACGACCACGTCCTGGAACGTGCCCCGCATCTCCGCCGCAAGCTCCGCCAGCGTCTTGCCCACGAACGCCTCATCCGGGTAGCGCAGCACGACCACCCGCTCCGCCCCCCCGTTGTGGTCGACGATCCAGGCGATGTCGCGCGCGATCAGCTCCCGCGTCGCGGGATCGTTCCAGCGCCGCTCCAGGTGCACGCGCGCACTGTCGTAGACCCCTGGCCGGTTGTACACCGGACTGTCCCGTCCCCCGCTGGTATCCACCGTGTCGTGCACCAGGCTCCACTTCGGAATCATGGGACGCGCGCCGCCGCCGAACGTCTCGTACGGGTACACATCCAGGTACACTTCGAGCCCCTCGGCCCGGGCCGCGTTCACAACCAGCGTGTCGTGCCCGGAGCGGCCGAAACTGGAGCGCCCCCGCGCCTTGTGATGACTCGCGACCACCCGGATCCCCGCCTCCCGCGCGATGTTGATCGTCTCCTCCAGCGCCTGCAGCCCGTCGACCGGCCAGTCGTCCACATTGCTCGGGAGCTGCCACAGCGGCATCGACGCCTCGCTCCGCTGGTGCGCGATATAGAAGCCGTCGTACGGCGCCACCGCCTTCCCAAGCGCGACCAGCTCTTCCGGATCGCTGAACCGCGCCGGCCGGTATTCGACGCCCGCGCCCAGTCCCCACGCCCCCGCCTCCATCCCCGCTCGCACCAGCTCCTGCATGCGCGCGATCTCCTCCGGGGTCGCCGCCCGCTCGTAGTCGTTCCCCATGACCTGAAAGCGCACCGTGCTGTGGCCCACCATGGGGACGAAGTTCATCGCGTGCCCCTGGTCGCGCAGCGCGGCGATCTCCTCGGTGATCGGCCATCTCCCGTTGCGTCCGTCCGGGGCCCCGATGATCGTCGTGAGTCCCTGGCTGTTCAGGCTCTTCGCGCGGCGGGCCTCGAGGTGCTCCGAACTCATGGCGCGGTCGGCGTGCGAGTGCAGGTCGATGAAGCCGGGCGATACGTACAGGCCGGTCGCGTCAATGGTGCGGTGGGCCGTTGCGCCGGGCAGACGGCCGATGCGCTCGATGCGGTCGCCGGTGATCGCGATGTCGGCCCGGAACCAGTCGTTGCCCGTGCCGTCGAGGACGCGGGCGTTGCGGATGAGGATGTCGTAGAGCTGGCCGGTGGTGTGGGGAGTGCGGGCCGTCACTGGGGCAACGGCGGCGGTCGGGACGGGAGCCGCCGCCGGAACGGCCCCTCTCGTCGCTTGGGCCTTCCTGCCGACCAGCGCCCGACCCGGCATCGCGCCGTCCACATTCTCCCCGTCCCGCACCACGAACTCCCCGTTCACCAGCACGTGCATCACCCCCACCGAATACGACAGGTCGTCCTCGAACGTGGCCGTGTCGAGGATGCTGTCCGGATCGAACACCGTGATGTCCGCGTCCATCCCCACCTGCACCCGCCCCTTCCGCCGCGCCTGGTCCGTCATCCGCTCCAGGCGCCGCGCAGGCATGATCGTGATCCGCTCCAGTCCCTCCATGAGCGGCATGAGACCCTGGTCCCTCACGTACCGCCCCAGGAAGCGCGAGAAGGTGCCCGCGCTGCGCGGATGCGCCCCCGGCGCGTACGGCATCCCGTCCGACGCCACCATCACGAAGTCGCGCGAAAGCGCCTCGCGGATCCACTCGTCCTTCATCATGTGGATGATGACCGTGCCGCCTTCGGCCCGGTAGCTCTGGAAGGTCTCGGCCGTCAGGCGCTCCCCCGTGTCCTGCCACTGCAGGTCGCCGTAGCTGATCTGCAGGCTCTCCTGCCAGCCGGGGTCGAAGAGCGCGGACTGGAGGCCGGTCGAGGCGGCCGTGTAGGGGTACGCCTCCACCGTGACATCGAAGCCGCGGCTGCGCACACCGCCGATGAGGTCGAGGATCGGGCCGATGCGCCAGAGGCTCGAGCTGTTCACGTGCACGATGTGCAGCGACGCGCCGGTGGCTACGGCGTTGGCAAGCACCTCCTGCATGGCGTCGATCCCCATGTTGCGAACATGCGTGTGGATCGTGACGCCTTCGTCGGCCGCGAACCTGAAGACCTCGAGAATCTCCTCGTGTTTGGCGCCGGGGTAGTACTGGTGCGCCATGCCGATCCCCAGGGCGCCGTCGGCGAGGCCGCTGGCCAGGGCGTTGCGGAGCGCGGGATAGTCCTCGGGCTGGACGGGGTCGTAGCGGGCGGCGGAGCCCATGAAACTGAACGCGCGAAAAGCACCGGCGGGGTTTTCCTCGACATTCGCGAGAGCCTGCTCGATCTCCGCGAGCCGTCCCGGCATCGCGCGTGGGCGCACGTTCATATGGGAAACGGTGGCGCCGAAATTGAGGATCGACCCTTCGCCACGCCGGGCCAGGTACACTGCCGGTAGCGGCACCCCGCTCTCCAGTTCCAGCGCTGTGGTGACGCCGTCCCGGGCCTGAAACTCGTTGGCGCGGTTGGTTTGCCCGTGCGCGTGCAGGTCGATGAAGCCGGGGGCGACGACGAGGCCGGAGACGTCGAGGACCACCGCCCCGGATAGGGGGTCCTCCGAGATCGTGGCGATCGCGCCGTCGCGGATGCCGACGTGGCGAATCGCGTCGAGGCCGGTTTCGGGGTCCATGACGCGCCCGCCGGCCAGGACGATGTCGTGGGGGGGCTGGGCGGCGAGGGGGGTGGCCGCGGCGAGGAGGGTGGCGGCTGCGAAGAGCGGCGTGAGGGATCTGAAGCGGGGGGTCCCGCGTCTCTGTTCGGATGCGTTCAACAGATGGCGCCTCTACGTTGGTGGTGTCTGTGAATGAGTAGAGGTACACGGGAGCGGGCCCGGTAGCAAACAGGGAGGTGCCCGGATGTACGTGCGAGGATTGAATGACCGGTGTCCGGCGAGAAGACGATGGGGCATCGCCAGTCTGTCCCTCCTGATCGCCACCGCCGGCTGCGACCGGGAGACCGCGGAAGCCGAACC
This sequence comes from Gemmatimonadota bacterium, assembly GCA_028873845.1. GTDB lineage: Bacteria > Gemmatimonadota > Gemmatimonadetes > Longimicrobiales > Gaopeijiaceae > Bin94. The sequence continues at coordinate 6,168 of JAPPNO010000063.1, forward strand.
CCCGCCCGAGACCCCCGTCCAGCTCGTCCTCGACACGGTCAACGTCGTCCACAGCGACCTCTTTCACTTCGTGCGAGACGTGGGACGGCTGGCCAGCGGCGACCTTGTGGTGATGAACTCGGGGTCGGTGGATGTGCTGTTGCTGGACGCAAGCGGGGATCCGGTCGCGACCGTCGGCCGGCTGGGAGAGGGCCCGGGCGAATTCCAGGGCGTGCTGGACATGGACACCAGGGGGGACTCGATTCTCGTCCTCGACGGTCTCCAGCGGCGGGTCAATCTCTTCCATCGGGACTCTTTCGTCGCCATGTGGTCGCTCCGGGGAACCACGGGGACCCCTCAGCAGGTCGGGTTCAGCTCAGGCGGACCCCCGGTGGCGACGGTCGCGAGGCGGCCCGCCGGCGGTCGCGAGCGTGCCGGGAAGGTCCTGAGAGACACGGTCGAGTTCTATCGAGTGGACCAGATCGAAGCGGCGCAGCCGGCACCGATCGAAGTCCTGGGTGCCGAGTCCTTCCTTTTCCTCGCGAACGGGGGCGTGGGGACGGGGATGCCGGCGTTCAACGTCTGGCCCACCTACGACCTGACACTGACCGGAGTGATCTTCGCGGATGCGAGGGACGGTCGTGTCGTCTCGTTTGCGTGGGATGGGCAGGCGGTGCGGACATTGCGGCCCGTCTCGCTGCCAACCCTCGTGTCCCAGCGGGAGATGGACCGGCTCCGGGAACGCGCGGAGACGGTGGCCCGGCGGCGGCCCGACCTGGACTACATGACCTTCGTGCGACAGGCGATCGAGGTCTGGGGCGAATCGGTGCCCCGACCCTTCTACGAGGCGCTGATCAGCGACGGATCCGAGATCCTCGTCAAGCATTTCGCGCGCAGCTCGGCCCCCGTGGCGGAGTGGTCCCTCCTCGGCGAGGACGGGGAGGGTCTCGGCACCTTCAGCCTCGACCGCGCCACCGAACTCCACTCGCTCCAGGACAGGGAAGTCCTCGGCGTCGGCCGCGACTCCCTGGATGTGGAGCATGTCCTCGTCCTCAGGGTCCGGGAGGCGCCGGAAGGAGGCTGAACTCATGGGAGGCTTCGCGGAGCGCGGTGGCCGAATCACCGTGTGAGCCTTGACCAGCCAATTCTGGCTAGTAAATTAGGCTAGACATATTTTCTAGCCAGATTGGCAGGCGATGTCATCGCATGGAACGCAACGCGATCAGGGACACCCGACATGACCGAATGGAAGCTGCAGGACGCGAAGAACCGCTTCAGCGCGGTGGTCCGGGAGGCCATCGCCGGTTACCCCCAGCGGGTGACCCGGCACGGGAAGCCCGCCGTTGTGGTCGTGGCGGCCGACGAGTACGACCGCCTTCGCCACCTCGAAGAAGCGAACGCCCCCACCCTGGCGGAGATGCTACTGGCGATTCCGCAGGACGACGGGGAATTCGAGCGCCTCGACGTAACGCCCCGGGGCGTTGAACTCTAGCAGCCCGTGGACAAACCCCCCCCGGCATTCGAGCGGCGATGCATCCGCGCTGAACGCTTCGCCTCACCTATTCGGGCCCGCTCGCACATGTACCTCATCGACACCGACGTGCTGTCCGCTCTGAGGAAGCGCGAACGGAATCCCGGGGTTACACGGTGGATTGCCGACCAACGGGCCATCGACCTCTACCTCAGCGTCGTCTCCATCGGGGAGCTTGAGCGGGGCCTCGCCGCGGTCGGGGGCCGGGATCCGGCCTTTGCGGCTCGACTGGAAGATTGGCTGGACGCCCTGCTGCGCCACTACGGCAACCGCATCCTCCCGGTCGACCTCCCGGTGGCGCGGCGTTGGGGCCGGCTCTCCCAACAAGCCGGCAACGCAGGCCCCGATCTCCTCATCGCAGCAACGGCCCTCGAACACGGCCTGACCGTCGTCACGCGCAACACCCGCCACTTCGAGCCGACAGGTGTTCCGGTCCTCGACCCCTCCACGCCGACGGACCCCGACAGCCGCACCCGTCGGCAACGCGCCCGCCGCCGGTCCTCGGCCGGCGAATAGCCTCCCGCGAATACCGCGTCGGCTTCGTTTGCGGGCCGGCAACCACTGCGATGCGGTGCGGCACACCGAACCCGTCCCATTTCGCCGTTGCTCCGCCCCGCACCCGGGTGCATCCTTCATGGCATGACCACCCCCGAAGCCGAAACCCGCCGCGCCCTGGCCAGGCTCCGGCGCGCCATCGAAAAGGCCCGCCGCGAAGTCCGCGGACTGCGCGAACTCCTCGACCGGTCCGAAGCCGACAGCTACCCCGGCGACGACTACACCGAGATGGACGAGCACCTTTCCGCGCTCACCGAGCTCGTCGGCCGCGAACAGGCCCGCCAGCAGGCCAAGATCCTGCGCGGCGGCGGCATCACACCCAACCGTCTACAGCGTTCCGCGACTCCCTTTGGCGGGGGTTCGGGGGATGGAGGGCGGCGCTCTTGAAACGGCGCGATTTCGTCACCCGCGGCACGAAAAGCGCACTCGTCGGGCTTGCGGGGCTCACGGGCCTCGGGGCGAGGCCCGCGACGCCCTCGGTCGCGGCAACGGCCCCCGCCCGCCGCCCGCCCCGCCCCCCCCCCGCCCCCCCCCCCCCCCCCCCCCCCCCCCCCCCCCCCCCC
>JAPPNO010000063.1:8805-10554 GCA_028873845.1 Gemmatimonadota bacterium
GGGGGGGGGGGGTGGGGCGGGGGCCCCCCCCCGGCCCCCCCTTTTCCCCCCCCCCCCCCCCAAAACCCCCCCCGGGGGGGCGGGGGGGCCCCCGGGGCGGGGGGGGGCGCCCCGCGACGCCCTCGGTCGCGGCAACGGCCCCCGCACGCCGCCCGACCCGCCACCGCACGGCCCCCGACCGCGGCCCCGGCCCCCGCACCGACCTCGTCATCCGCAACGGCACCCTCATCGACGGCACCGGAGCCCCCCCACGCACCGGCGACCTCGCCATCACCGGCGACCGCATCAGCGCCATCGGCCAGGTCCCCGCCACCGCCCCCGTCGAGATCGACGCCCGGGGCATGGCCGTCGCCCCCGGCTTCATCGACATCCACTCCCACGCCGATCTCTCGCTCCTGGTGAATCCCCGCGCCGAGAGCCGTGTGCGGCAGGGCGTCACTTTGGAGGTGGTCGGCCAGGACGGCAGCTCGATCGGCCCCTGGAGCGACGGCGCCTTCGAGTCCACGCGCGACCGCTACCGCCGCAGCTACGACGTCGAGATCGACTTCCGCGACGTCGGCGGCTTCCTCGACCGCATCGACCGGGTGCGCCCCGCCGTGTCGGTGGCCTCGATGGTCGGCCACGGAACCGTGCGCGGGCATGTGATCGGCGGTGCGGACCGCCCGGCCACCGCCGCCGAACTGGACAGAATGCGCGCCTTGGTGCGGAAAGCCCTCGCAGCCGGCGCGGTGGGCCTCTCGACCGGTCTCGAATACACACCCGGCAGCTTCGCCACCTTGGACGAACTGGTCGCCCTGGCCAGCGAGCTGCGCGGGACGCCGTATCCCTACGCTTCCCACATGCGCAACGAGGACGACCGCCTTTTCGCCGCACTCGAAGAAGCGCTGCACGTGGGGCGGATGGCGGGCGTCCCGGTCCAGGTCTCGCACCTCAAGGCGCAGGGACAGCGCAACTACTGGAAGGCCGAGGCAGCCCTCGCGGCAATCGAAGCCGCGCGCGCGACCGGCGTGGACGCGCACTTCGACCGCTACCCCTACGTCGCCTACGCGACCGGCCTCTCGAACCTCTTCCCCGCGTCGGCGCGGGCGGGCGGCACGGCGCGCTTCCTGGACCGCCTCGCCGACCCGGACACCGCCCCGGCGCTGGAGCGCGCCTGCCGCGACAAGATCGCGCTGCTGGGCTCCTGGGACGCGGTCCAGATCACGCGGATCGGCGGGGCGAACGCCTATGCGAGGGGACGGCGGCTCGGCGAGCTGGCGGCCGAACGCGGCGAAGACCCCTACGAGCTAACGGTGCGGCTGCTGCGCGACGCGGGCGGCAGCGTCGGAATGATCGGTTTCGGGATGTCCGAGGAGAACACGGAGCGGATTCTGGCTCATCCGCTCGGGATGGTTTGCTCCGACGGGGGCGCCTACGCGCCGTACGGTGCCCTTTCCGGTTCGTCGCCGCACCCGCGCGGCTACGGGAGCTTCCCGCGGCTGCTGGGTCATTACGTCCGCGACCGGAAGTCAATGGCGCTGGAGGCCGCCGTGCACAAGATCTCGGGGCTGCCCGCGAGGAAGCTCGGGTTGGCGAACCGGGGCGTGCTCCGGGTGGGGGCGGTCGCCGATGTGGTGGTGTTCGATCCCGGCAGCGTGGCCGACCGGGCCACCTTCGAGGACCCGCACCAGTACCCGGTGGGGATTCCGCACGTGGTCGTGGGGGGCGTGCACACGATCCGGGACGGGGAGCAGACGGGGCGGATGGGGG
>JAPPNO010000107.1 GCA_028873845.1 Gemmatimonadota bacterium
CGGCCGAAGTCACGGCAACCGCCACGGATTCGGAGGGCCTCTCGGCCACGCAGACGTTCGAGACCGTGGTACCCAACCGTGCACCCGAGCCGGTGGGCACCATTGCGGACGAGACCGTCGAGGTTGGGGACGAAGTCATTGTGGATCTGTCGTCCTACTTCGAAGACCCGGACGGGGACGCCCTTACCTACACGGCAACATCGTCCAGCACGAGCGTGGCCAGCGTCTCGGTTTCGGGATCGATCGTGACGATTACGGCGCGTGCAACCGGCCGCGCGACGATCACGGCGACCGCCCGGGATCCGGACGGCCTGACCGCGACACAACGTGCTCGCGTCACCGTTGAGCAATCGAACCGCGCGCCGCGTCCGGTGGGCACCATCCCCGGCCAGACGCTGAACCCCGGGGGGACGCGCTCCATCGACGCATCCCGGTACTTCACGGATCCGGACGGGGACGCCCTTACCTACACGGCGACATCGTCCGGCACGAGCGTGGCCAGGGTGTCGGTTTCGGGATCGACCGTCACGATCACGGCGGCTGCAACCGGCACCGCGACGATCACCATAACCGCGACGGATCCGGATGACTTGACCGCCACGCAGCGGGCCACCGTCACCGTCGAGCGGCCAAACCGGGCACCGCGTCCGGTGGGCACCATCCCCGCCCGGACGCTGAACCCCGGCGGCACGCGCTCCATCGATGCATCCCGGTACTTCACCGACCCGGACGGGGACGCCCTCACCTACACGGCGGCATCGTCCAACCCGAGCGTGGCCACGGTTGCGGTTTCGGGTTCGGCCGTGACGATCACGGCGGTAGCATCCGGCAGCGCGACGGTCACGATCACCGCCCGGGACCCGGGGGGGCTGACCACCAATCAGACCTTCCGGATGACCGTGGAAGACCGGGGGTCGTTCGACATCGACCTGGTGTTCGCTACCGAGGTTACCTCCGCACAGGAGCGGGCGTTTCGCGACGCTGCCGAGCGGTGGATGGCCATTCTGGCCGACTCGGAATTGCCGGACTATCAGACCGGGGGCACCATAGACTGCGGGGGGCAATACGAACAGTCCGTCGCGACCATCGACGATCTGATGATCGTGGCGGCCGTCGAAGAAATCGACGGACCCGGCGGGATCCTCGGCCAGGCGGGTCCCTGCTGGGTGCGCGTTGAGAACCGGTTGCCGCTTTTCGGCAGGATGGTGTTCGACGCCGCGGACCTCGAAAGGGTGGAACGCGAAGGCAGGTTGAGGCCCCTCATCCTTCACGAAATGGGCCACGTGCTCGGAATCGGGACGCTGTGGGGCTACCACGGCCTGCTCCGCAATCCGTCCTCGGAAACCGAGACCCTGGACACCCACTTCGCGGGCAGCCTGGCGGTCGCGGCTTTCAACGAGGCCGGCGGCGACGGTTACACGGGCGGTGCCAAGGTCCCGGTTGAGAATACGGGTGGACCGGGGACCCGCAACGCACATTGGCGAGTCTCGGTGTTCGGGAACGAGCTCATGATCGGTTGGCTGGGGAACTCCCCACCGTTGAGCGCGATTACAATCCAGTCCCTGGCCGACCTCGGCTACACGGTCGATCCCGGTCTGGACGAAGCGTATCGCCTGCCCGATGCGGCGACTGCCGCGGCTATCCGGGACGACGCGATCGACCTGGGCAACGACATCCTTAGGGATCCAATCGTGGTCGTTGATCCCAACGGGCGCATTGTGCGGGTAATCCCTCCCTAGTCGCGCCCCCGCCAGGTTCGGCGCCCGGAACAAGCGGCAGGGCTGCCGGGTTTCAACAGGCAGGGGCCACCCGCACGCGACGCCCGTCCCCTTTGCCCTCGCGCCGCAACGGGTGTAGCCTGTACCATTCGGTCTGTTCACAGAAAGGATCTCCGCCGTGCGACGCCTCTCCACACTCCTCCTCGCGGCCGCACCCCTGCTCCCGGGACCTCCCGCGTCGGGCCAGAGCACCTTCACGCTCCACGGCGGCCCCAACCGGACCATGCTGGCCGAGATCTACGAGGATACGCTCATTGTCGTACCCCGGGTGCCGATTGTCGGAATGCAGGCCAGTCTCGGGGTCAGCTTCCGGTTCACTCCACCCGACGCCATCTACACCTTCGGGGTCCGGGTGAGCGGGACCTATGCCCAGCGCGGATCCGCCCATGAGGCGATCGATCACAGGATCCTGGTGCGCATGCACTACATGCTGGTGAGCGTCCAATACGACATGAGGTTTCCATTCCGCTGGGACCGCCTGACCACAAACGTGGTGGCCGGCCCCGCCTTCGGGGGGATGTTCTTCTGTGACCGCCAGTTCGAGGACGCCGGAGGAGCGATTTACGACACCAGACCCTGCCGCGACGGCGAATTCCGCAAACTGGATTTCGCTCTGATCCTCGGAGGGAACCTGGAGCTGGCGGTAACCGACAGGCTGGGCATCACCACCGGCCTTCAGTACCACTGGGGGGCGAGAGACATCGAGAATCACGTCTTCACCAGAATGTTGAACCGTACGCTCGCGCTGCAAGGGGGCCTGGTCTACCACCTCCGCTGAGGCGGGGATTCGGCACATCGGACGAGCCGGCCATCGCGGCGAGGGGGTGGCGGAGGAGCGGCGCGGATGTGCGCCGAACGCGGTCGGCCGGCCTTTCACTCGGCCCTTCACCCACTATTGCCAGCGCGCGCGGGTCCGCAATATCATTCGGCCTCCACAGCCCCGCCACCCACCGCGACAGGTGAAGCGTCCGTCAGAATGGTTACACCAGTGAGCGAGAGCACCGCCGAGCTCCGGCGACAGAACGCAGCGCTGCGGGAGCGTCTCTCCAGGGTGAGCACGGCCGTCCTCCGCATCAGCGCCAGCCTCGACCTCAACACGGTGCTACGCGAGGTGGTGGAGAGCGCCCGCACCCTCGCGGGGGCGCGATTCGGGGTGATCGTCACGGTCGACGACGCCGGGAATATCGAGGAATTCGTCACCTCAGGCTTCACGCCCGACGAGGAAGACGAGATGGCCGCCTGGACGGACGGACCGAAGCTCTTCGCGCACTTCCGCGACCTTGCCGCGCCCCTTCGTCTGTCGGAGCTGTCGACGTACGTCCGGGCACTCGGATTCTCCTCCGATCTGATGCGGTCCGAGACCATTCAGTCGGCGCCGATGCGGCACCGCGGCGTGCCCGTCGGCAACTTCTTTCTCGCCGAGAAGGAAGGCGGCAGGGAGTTCACGAGCGCCGACGAGGAGATCGTGACGCTCTTTGCGTCCCAGGCCGCCACCGCGATCGCCAACGCCCGGACGCATCGGGCCGAACAGCAGGCGCGGGCCGACCTAGAGACGCTGATCGAGACCTCGCCCGTGGGTGTCGCGGTGTTCGACGGCGGGACCGGTGAACTCGTCTCCATCAACCGGGAGGCGCGGCGGATCGTCTCGCCCCTGGGACAGCCGGGGATGACCCCCGAGGAATTGCTGCGCACGGTCACCTGGCGGCGCGCCGATGGCCGGGAGTTCCCCCTGGCGGAGTTCCCGATCGCGCAGTTGCTGCGTGTCGGCGAGACGGTGCGGGCCGAGGAGATGACGTTCACGGTCGCCGACGGCCGGAGCGTGACGACGCTCGTCAACGCAACGCCGATCCAGTCGGCCGACGGTACCGTCGAGCGGGCCGTGGTCACGCTGCAGGACCTGGCACCGCTGGAGGAGTTCGAGCGGCTGCGCGCGGAGTTCCTGGCCATCGTGAGCCACGAACTGCGGACGCCGCTCATCTCGATCAAGGGTTCGACGGCCACCGTGCTGGGCGCCGCGCCGGTCCCGGACCCGGCCGAGATGCTGCAGTTCTTCAGGGTGATCGACGGACAGGCGGACCACATGCGCGGCCTGACCGCTGATCTGCTGGACCACGGGCGCCTGGTGACGGGAACCCTGTCGGTCACGCCCGGGCCGGCGGAGGTCGCCTCGCTCGTGGACCAGGCGCGCAACACGTTCGTGAGCGGCAATGGCGGGCGCACCCTGAACATCGACCTGCCGGAGGACCTGCCGCAGGTCATGGCCGACCGTTCGCGCATCGTCCAGGTCCTCAACAACCTGCTGTCGAACGCGGCACGGCATTCGCACGACTCGTCGGCCATCCGGATCGGCGCGGCCCGCGACGGCGTGCATGTGGCCATTTCGGTGACCGACGAGGGACGGGGCGTGCCGGCGGACCGGCTGCCGCACCTGTTCAGCAGGTACGCCGCGGCGGCAAGCGGCGACCGGAAGCCCCGCGAGCTGGGGGCGGGCCTCGGTCTGGCCATCTGCAAGGGACTGGTGGAGGCGCACGGCGGCCGCATCTGGGCCGACAGCGAGGGTTCCGGCCGCGGCACGCGATTCACGTTCACGGTTCCAGTGGCCGAGGAGAGGGACGCGCCCGCCGCCGGTCCGTCGTCCGGCAGGCCGCACCCGGCCGGGAAGGGGCAGGAGCAACCCCGCATCCTGGTGGTCGATGACGACCCGCACATGCTGCGGTACGTGCGCGACGCGCTCACCAAGGCGGGCTACGCCCCGATCCTGACCGGCAACCCGAAGGACGTGGCCGACCTCGTCCGGACGCACAGGCCCGCGTTGGTCCTGCTGGACCTGCTGCTCCCCGGCACCGACGGAATCAAGTTGATGGAGCTGGTTCCCGAACTGGCCGACCTCCCGGTCATCTTCATCTCGGCCTACGGGCGGGACGAGACGATCGTCAGGGCTCTCGACGCGGGCGCGGCCGACTACATCGTCAAACCGTTCTCTCCCGCGGAGCTGGCGGCGAGAGTGCGGGCCTCGCTGCGCCGGAGCGCCGGGCCGACACCGTTCGTGCTCGGCGAGCTGACCATTCGATACGACCGGCGCCGGGTGGCCGTGGCCGGTCGGCCGGTGCGGCTGACGCCCACCGAGTACGAGCTGCTCCGCGTACTCTCGCTCAATGCGGGGCGCATCCTCACGCACGAGTCGCTGCTCCGACAGGCGTGGGGCGATCGACGCCGCGGCGCCGCCCCCGACCCCAAGCTCGTTCGCGCCGTCGTGAAGCGGCTGCGCAGCAAGCTGGGCGACGACGCGGCCGACGCGGCCTTCATCCGCAACGAGCGCGGCGTGGGATACTACATGCCCGGCTAGCGCCCCGTTTGCCGGACTGTTCCACGGCCTCCCGGCCGCCAGCACGGCCGACGGAGCAATATCGCCGAATTATCGCCATGCAATCGCACATTATCCCCATAAAATCGTCATCCTTATGGAATCCTCGAACATCCGCTAGGTTTCCGGGCGCGTTCCGGTCCAATTCAGCCGGAGCCACCTGGGGAGACGGGGATGAGGGTCACGGGGGATTCCGTCCACAGGTTGGAAAAGGAGAAGGTCGGCATGGGAAGGCAAACGGCAACCCTGGCCATCGTGAGTGCGTTCGCGCTGCCGGTGGCCGCGGCCGCCCAGGAAGGGGCCTATCTCGAATGGGCGATCGGGGCGGTGATCGCGCCCGGACTGCGAGTGACCGGGACGGACAACGACGTGGGTACGAAGTGCGACCTGATCATCAATCCCACGCGCGCGGAGACGAACGGGGAGTGCGACACCCAGCCGCCCGCGACCGCATGGTACAACGAGGTGGGCGGGGCGCGCGGTATGCTGGCCGGCGTGACCGCAGGCTACGCGACGCGGCGGCTGCGTCTGGAGGCCGAGTACCTCTACCGGTCCGCCGCGTACAACGCCCGGGCGCCCACCGTGATCGGCGATGCGGTGACGCTGGACAAGGCCGAGCAGGAGCTGGAAGTGGCGGATGGCGGGGTGGGCGACGTGGCGGCGCACCACTGGTTTGCCAACGTCCACTATCACATCGCTCCCGGGTCGCGGCTGCGGCCGCACATCGGAATCGGCGCCGGCTGGGCCCGCATGTCGCTCGACTACTTCAGCCGGTGGAAACGCAACGACGACCCGGCCGCGATCACGACCTTCGTCGATCCGGTTCTGAAGGCGAAGATCGCCGGAACGACGACGATCGGCGAGGGCAGACTGTCGGACTCGATGCCGGGGTACCAGGTGCTTGCGGGCGCCGACTATCTCCTGAGGGACGGCGTCTCCCTCGCGGTGAAGGTTCGGCGGGCCGACTTCGGAGACTTCGACAGCGGGGGCCGCGAGTGGCTGCAGTTGCGAAGCCACGATTCCACGGTCGGTCCCGGGCACCGCGTCCTCTATTCCGTGTCGACCGGCGACACCTCGTTCTGGACTGCGTCCTTCGGGATGAAGTACCGCTGGTAGTCCCGTAGCCGGCCTGGCCTATGGCCTACCGGGGCAGTCCTCGGCTGAACAGAACCTCGAGGCCGGGATCACCGGCAACGGCCAGCGCCTTTTCGGCCGCGTGACGCAGGATCGCCCGCACCTGGCCCGTGACCGGGTCGCGCAGGATGGTCATCGGGTTGTCCGTGTGCTCGTCGATCCAGGTCGCCTCGTCGTTTCCCGACAGGGTGACGGACGCCAGGTCGGCGGTCCAGGTCACCGGGATCGTGAACACGAAGGAGGCCCTCTGGTCGTCCACCTCGTGGGTGGTCGGCATGTCGAACCGGAACGAGAAGGCCTCGGCGCCCGAAGTCGTGGTCGCCCGCACGGTGAAGTCGCTGCCCGAAGGCGGCACGGACGGAAGCGCCTCGACGATGAAGGAGGGGTCGAGATGAAGAACACCGTCGCGATCGACCCGGCCCCACACGAGCAGCGATTCGGTCTTCGTTCCGAAGTTCCAGGTCGCCTCGGTGAACATGCGGTGCCGCAGCGCGTTCGCCATGTGGTAGTCGCTGACCCACTGGCCGCCGCAATAGGACATGATGTCGGGGGTGTGCGGGTTCACGAGCCTGTCCCTTCCGTGGTCGTACCCCCAGGATCCGATCGTGCCCCACTTGTGGGGAAAGAGGGGGTCCGGTCCGCCGGCACCGCCGCACGGGGCGTGCCACAGGCCCATGTTGTGACCGAGTTCGTGGGCCACGGTGGGTGACGCGGGTATGGAATAGCTCGACCACGAGGGAATGTCGTACGCGACACCGAAGAGTCCGTAGGGCCGTACCGGGCCCAGCATGCTGAGCCAGTACCCGGGCCGGCCCTCCATGAGGCGCATCGCCTCGGTCTCTCTCAGGATCAGGAAACCGTTGTTGGTGGACGAGATCACCGGATCGTGGTGTTCGATGTCCCAGCCGCCGATCGGCAGAAACGTACGGGTCTCGGCGAGCATGGGATGGCCGTCCGGGTCCTCCGCCATGCCCTCCGTGATGTCGATGATCGACGAGTCGGGATCCGGTGCGTAGAGGAACGGGACGAGAGTGAGGCGCAGGTCCTGAAGGTCGGCGACGTCCAGGGCCATCCGGCCGGTGGCGGGAATCCGCGCCGGTATTCCCAGGTCTTCCAGCTCTCCAGCCGCACCGTCGAGCTCGATCGCCACCTCAAGGCCGGGCCGGATCACGTGGCCGGGGACGGGAGCGTTCAGGGAGCTGGCCAGCTTTCCCTCGTCCACCTCCTTCGGAACCAGGCCCGTTCCGTGGGGCACCTCCGCCACATGCACTTCCGAGTCGTTCACGTGGAACGTTGCCCGCATGTAGGGCAACTGTTCGCCGTCCGCGTGTCTGGAAGCCACGAAAACGCGCAGCACGGCATCCCTGCCCGGAACGAGCGGCACCGGGAAGTCACGGGACTGCACCGTCTGCACCAGGTAGACCGGTGCCGGTTCGCACCTTGCGAGCCGGTGAAAGGGCACTCCGCTCAGCCACTGCAGGAAATCGGCGTCCTCCGGGGCGCACAGCCCCGTGCCGCCCGACTTGAAGTACTCCAGGGTCGTAAGGCTGGATATCCCGAGAGGAACGGGGCCGGACAGATCCGGGTTGTCGCCAACCCACAAGTGCCTGAGCTGCTCCATTTCCCCGAGGTCGGGGAGCGGACCCTCGAGATCGTTGCCATGCAGGAACAGTGTCTCGGTGGATTTCAGGTTCCCCAGCGTCTCGGGAATCCGGCCATCCAACCGGTTGTCGTTCAGAAGCAGTGCTTCAACGTACTCCAGGCCACCCCACTCCTGCGGAATGGGTCCGGTCAGCTGGTTTCTCCGCAGATCAAGGTACCGCAGTTTGCGCAACGCACCGAGGGACGGCGGCAGATCGCCGGTCAGGTGGTTGTACCCGAGATTGAGATAGTTGAGCGACGAGAGGCCGCCCAGTTCGGACGGAATCGGGCCCTCCAGTTCACAATAGTACAGATTGAGCTGCTCCAGTTTCGACAGCTTTCCCAGTTCCGGCGGAATATCCCCGAACAGGTAGTTGCCCCTCAGATAGAGGCGACGCAATTCGGACAACTCGCCGAGCTCGGGTGGGATCGTGCCGGTCAGCGAGGCACCGTTCAGATGCAGCAGCTCGAGTTTGGACAACCGGCCGATCTCCGGTGGCAGGCCGCCGAGGCTGGTGCCATAGAGATACAGGTAGCGCAACTCGGAGAGGTCAAAGAACTCCGGCGGGAGCGGGCCCTCGAGGTGGTAGTTGTCGCCCAGCTCAAGATAACTCAGATGAGAGAGCCCCCCGAGTTCCGGCGGGAGCTTGCCCACCAGCAGGTTCGAATAGAGCTGAAGCCTCACCACATTGCCCTTGTCGTCCGCATCCACACCGTACCAATCGTCGAGCGGCGCATCGGTCAGCCAGTTGTCGTTGTTGAACCAGTTATCACCGGCCAGCGATTCGTAGACGAGTTCCAGAATCTGGCGGTCGTTGAGGTCGGGGCATGCGATGCCCGTGCCCTGGTGATTGTCAATCGAGTTGAGCCAGCGGCGGAAAGCGGGATCATCCGGCACGCACAGCTCGGTGTCCGCGTACCTGAACTCCTCCAGCGCCAGGTCCATGAGCGCCTTCGGCAGCGTTCCCGAGAGGTTGTTTCCGCGGATGTCGAGGCGGGCCAGGTTTTCCAGTTCCGCCACTTCGTCCGGCAGTCTGCCGGATAGTCCGTTGTCGGGCAGTTGAAGTCTCCGCACCCTTCCCAGGGAGTCGGCTGTCACGCCGACCCAGGTTCCAGGTCCAGGCCTCCGAGCCACCCTTCGGAGTCCGTCCAGTTCTCGCCATCCGTCGCTTCGTGGAGCCGGGCCAGCACATCGATGTCCCCAGCGTGGCACCAGGAGCCGTCGAAGGTCAGCATCTCCTGCCGCCACTCCACGAATCTCCACGTGCCGGGCATACAGAGATCGTCGTTGCCCGAAATGTCGAAAAACAGCAACTCGAACCGGCGCCAGCTCCCGGGCACCACGCCCTGGAGCTCGTTGTTGGCGATCCACAGCGCGATCAGATCCCGGGCGCCCGAGAGTTCTTCCGGCAGGCCGCCCGTCAGCTTGTTGTTGTGCAGCCAGAGCGCTCCAAGCGACCCGAGATTCCCCAGTTCGGCAGGGATGGAGCCCGTCAGTTCGTTATCGTGAAGCTGCAGGGACACGAGGTCGGCAAGATCGCCCAGCTCCTTGGGCAGCGACCCCGCGAGGTGGTTGTCGCCCAGGTCGATGGCGATCACTTGCCCGGACTCATCGGCGGTGATCCCGTACCACTCGTCGAGCGGCTTGTCGCTCAGCCAGTTGTCGTGGTTTGTCCAGTCGGGGCCGCCTGTCGCGTTGTAAAGGGCCACCAGTGCCGCGCGATCGGCCGTCTGGGTCAACATCGCGGCCTGGGACAACGGCGGCGAAGTGGGCGCCTCCAGGATTCCGTCGCCGCAGGCGGTCGCGGCGAGCAGGAGTGCCGGCCCGGCGACGGTCCAGGCCCACAGGGGCGCGATCCTTTGCCGGGTCGTCTCGTCCATTCGAAGGCGACGTTGTCGAAACATCGCCGCGATCGCGTTTGAATTCGAGTCGATGTCAATCATGCCGAGTTCCCTACTTCCGCATAGTGGCTCACGATCCTCCCCAGCCGCGTGTCGTGCTCGCCCACCACGCGGGCCACCGTGCGCACCGACATCTCGCGGGCCAGCGACAGCACCATCTCCTCGAAGCGCAGGGTGAATCCCTGGCGCCTTCCCGCCCACGTCAGCTCCGCCTGCCGGACCCCGCACGTCGCGCAATCGACGCGCGGCGACGGCCCCTGCAGAAATGTCCGGTACCCGAAGAAATCCAGGTGCCGCCACTTCTTCACCCTGGTGTCATAGGCCTTGCATCCGCCGGTGCCGCAGGTGCCGCAGGTGAACGTTCCTCCCGCCACGAAGTCCAGGTGGATGATCATCAGCCGCTTGACCGGGTCAGGCGCAACCCGGTCCACATACCACGGCCACTCGATATCCAGGGCCTGCTCGAAGAGTTCGTTCTGGTCTTCCATCGTTCCTGTGGACTGGTTTGGGGGGAAGTCGGGAATCGCCCCCCCCCCGCGGACCCGGCGGGGGGGCTGGCGGGGGGCGCGGGGGGGGGGGTGTGAGGGGGTGGGGGGTTGTTTTGTGTGCAAAGGGGCCCCCAATACCCGGAGGGTTTATACCA
>JAPPNO010000043.1 GCA_028873845.1 Gemmatimonadota bacterium
GATCGAGTCGCGGATGGCAACGCGTGTGGCGCGCGAGTGGGAGCCGCAGATCCTCTACAACCACCACCAGAGTTCGCCCTTTCCGACGCGCATCTGGATCCCGCCCTTCGCCGAGCCGATTTCACCGCACGTCCACCCGCTCATGTGGCGCACCGTCAACCTGATCGGGATGTCGATGGCGCAGGCGCTCGAGGAGCGTGGCCAGAAGGGTGCGACGCACATGGGGACGGGGTTCGACAACTGGTACCCGGGTTTCATGGACCACGCCAACAACTTCCACAACGTGGCGTCGTTCCTGACGGAGACGGGGCTCTACCGCTACGCGACGCCCGGCTTCTACACGATTCAGGACTTTCCCGCGCGCACGCGCGAGCTGCGTCCGCGGTCGCTCTACAGCAGCCCGTGGGAGGGCGGCTGGTGGCGGCTGCGCGACGCGGTGGACTACATGCTGACCGCGTCGATTTCCGTGTTGGATTTCGCCGCCAAATACCGGCGGGACGTCCTCTACAACCGCTACCAGGCGGGGCGTGACATCATCGCGCAGTACACCGGGGGGCCGCCGTACGCGTACTTCATCCCGCAGGAGCAGCGCGACCCGGTGGCGGCGGTCGAGATGCTGCGCCGTCTCGCCTACAACGGGATCGAGGTCCACCAGCTGAGCGAGGCGGTCACCCACGACGGGATCGCGCACCCGGCCGGGACCTGGGTGATCGCCATGGACCAGCCGTTCGCCAACTTCGTGCGGCAGCTCTTCGCGGTGCAGGACTATCCGGACCTGCGGCAGTATCCGGAGGGGCCGCCGGACCAGCCGTACGACGTGGCCGGGTGGACGCTGCCGTACATGATGGACGTGCGCGTGATCGAGGCGGCTTCGCCGCTGGGTGACGGGGTGCGGGGTGTGATGGCGGCGTTGGGTGGTGGTGAAGCGGGCGATGCAATGGTCGCGTGGGACGCCGAAGTGGACGATGCCGCTCCGTTCGATTCGCCACCGGGGGTCGGGTTCGACAGCAATCCGGTCGCGGCTGCGATCGTGCCGCTGCCAGGGAGTGATGCGGGGGGTGGGGTGCTCTTCGTCGATCCCGCGCAGAACAACGCCTTCAAGGCGCTCAACCGGGCCTGGGCGGCGGGGGGCCAGGTACGCTTCGTGCCAGGCACGGCCGGCGAAGACGGGGCGGGGGGTACCTCGGGCCACTACATCGTCTCCGGTCTTTCGGGCAGCGCCCGCAGCGCCCTGGTGTCGAGCCTGCACCTCCGTGCATCCGAGCGCGGCGGTGGTAGCGAAGGTGTGCGCCTGGCCCGGCCCCGCATCGGCCTCTACCGTCCCTGGAGTGCATCCATGGACGAGGGGTGGACCCGGTGGCTGCTCGAATCCTACGACTTCGCATTCACCGGCCTCTACAACCCGGACATCCTCGCCGGGAACCTGCGCGACCGCTACGACGTAATCGTCATCGCCGACATGGGCGCGGGCACGATCCTGAACGGCTTCGCAAAGGGGTCGGTGCCGCCCCGCTACGAGGGGGGGATCGGGGGAAGGGGGGTGCGGGAGCTCGACGCGTTCGTCCGCGGCGGGGGTACGCTGGTGACGCTGAACAACGCGAGCATGTTCGCCATCCGCCAGTTCCACCTGCCGGTCCGCAACGTGATCACGGACCTCGAGCCCAGCGACTACTTCATGAGCGGGTCGATCGTC
Organism: Gemmatimonadota bacterium; assembly: GCA_028873845.1. Taxonomy (GTDB): domain Bacteria; phylum Gemmatimonadota; class Gemmatimonadetes; order Longimicrobiales; family Gaopeijiaceae; genus Bin94. The sequence goes on from JAPPNO010000043.1 coordinate 1,694, forward strand.
GAGATGCAGGCGGACCCCTCCCATCCGGTCATGTCCGGCATGCCCGAACGCGCCAGGATCGTGGTCGAGCGCAGCCCCGTCTTCACCACGGAAGAGGGCTTCGAGGGGACGGTTCTGGCCAAGTACTCCGAAGACGGTTCGCCCCTTCTCTCCGGCTACCTCCTCGGCGAGGAGCACCTGCAGGGCTACGCGGCCGCGCTGGACGTGGCCCATGGTGACGGCCGGGTGGTGCTGCTCGGCATGAAGCCGCAGTGGCGCGGCCAGCCCTTCGGCAATTTCCGGATCCTTTTCAACGCCGTGATGTACAGTAGGGGTATGGCGACCGTTGCGCCCTCGAACCCCGATTTCTGGGAGGCCCCTGAAGAAGATGAGGAGACGGAGGGTACGGAGGGCAGGGGCGGGAACTGACTGCTTGGCGGAACCCCGCGGGAGTCGCCTCTCGAAGCATCGGAGTGCGCCATGAAGGTTGGGGCATCGTGACACCATCGGGTCCCCCTTCCCGTTCTGTGATCCATGGCCGCGGAGGACCTTGCAGCGCGTGGAAAAGCAACGGTCCGCCACCCGCGGTTGTCCAATTTCAAGGAAAGCCGGGATCCGACTTCCCGGAGTGAGATCGGAGGAATACCGTGGCACGAACCACGAATCGAAGGAACATCATGCAGCGACGGGCCGCGCTCGGCCTTCTGGCCCTCTGGCCCGCCGCCCTCGGAGCCCAGCAGGGCACCATCACCTACACCCACTCGATCAACATGGACCTGGAGTTGCCGCCGGAACTCGCGATGATGGATCTTGGTGAGATCCCCTCGGCGATGTCCCGGGACCTGCTCCTGCACTTCGATCCGTCGGCGTCGCTGATGGTCCCTGCACCGATCGGGAAGAGGGACAGTGGGAACAAGAAGGTGGAGGTGATGGAGGTGGCCATGTTCGCCGAAATGGCCATGTTCATGGCTTCGAGCGGCATGAACATCGGGGGGAAGCTGACCAGGACCGAGGCCCCGGCCCTGGAGTCATACATCGACCTTGCCGACGGAAGCATCGTCGAGACCCACGAGTTCATGGGACGCACCTTCCGCGTTGTCGACCAGCGGCCCACATACGAATGGCGGCTGACCAGTGAACAGGCCGAGCACCTGGGCTACATGGTGATCAAGGCCACCGCCGAGCACGACAGCACCACCATCGAGGCCTGGTTCACACCGCAGATTCCGGTCGGGGCCGGGCCGGGGCCGTACGGGGGCCTGCCGGGGCTGATCCTGGTGCTCTCCGCGGACGACGGCCACATCAAGTACTTCGCGACGGAGATCGCGCTGGGGGACGTCGAGGAGGGGCTCATCAAGATTCCGGACGAGGGCAAGGAAATGTCGAAGGAAGAATACGACGAGGTGGTAGCGGAGAAGATGGAGGAGATGCGGAAGCTGATGGGCGGGCGAATCCGCGGCGGTGGGGGAGGTGACCGATGAGCGCCCCGAAGATGGGTCGATGGAGCCGCCGCGCTCTGGCCTGGGGCGCGGTTCTGGCCCTCGGCGCGATCGCCGCTCCGGTGCAGGCGCAGGAAGAGTACGAAGTGACGGGGCTGGTGACGGATTCGGCGGGGACGCCGCTGAGAAACGCGATGGTCGTGGCGCTTACGCAGGCGGATACGGTGCTGACCAAGCACTCCCTTACGAATGGAGAGGGCCGTTTCGTGTTGCGCGGCCTTCCCCCGAACCGGTACATCCTGCAGGTTACGCTGATCGGCCACGCGAACTTCCGGCGCGACTTCGAGATCACCGACTCGGACGTCGACGCGGGCACGGTCGGCATGACGGTCATGGCGGTCGAGCTGGACTCCCTGGTCGTGAGCGTGGAGCACGTCCCGTTCATCAACCGGGGCGACACGCTCAGCTACAACGTGCTCGCCTTCCCGACCCAGCCGAACGCAATGGTGGAGGATCTGCTCAGACGGCTGCCCGGGATCGAGGTGGACACGGAAGGCAACATCAAGGCGCAGGGCGAAGATGTCGAGAACGTCCTCGTGGACGGCAAGGAGTTCTTCGGCAAGGACCCCAAGGTCGCCACGCAGAACCTGCCCGCCGCCGCCGTGAAGCAGGTCGATGTCTATGACAAGCAGTCGGACATGGCCGAGTTCACCGGAATCCCCGACGGCGACGACGAGCGCACCATCGACCTCAAGCTCCGGGAAGAGGCCAGGCGCGGGTATTTCGGCCACGCGAGCGGCGGCTTCGGGGGCGACATGAACACCCAGGCGCGTCTCGGCGCCCTGGCCAGCAACGAACTGCGCTACGACGGCAGGGTCACGGTGAACCGGTTTTCGCCGTCCATGCAGCTGTCCTTCAACGCGAACACCAACAATACCAACCGGTCGGGGTTCTCGATGGACGGTCTCGGCGAGATCATGGCCATGGGCGGAGGCGGTTTCGTGGTCGAGGAGATGATGGCGCGCGAGGGATTCGGGGGCGGTGGCGGCGGGTTCGGCAATTCGAGGGGAGCGGGACTGAACCTGAGCCGGGACTTCGGCGACAAGGGATGGATTCGGGGCAGCTATTCCCTCAACGACTCGGACAACCGCCAGGACCGCATCCTGCAGCAACAGGCGCTCTTCGGCGCCAACGTCGCGTCACAGATCGCCGACAGCAGCCAGCAGGAGTCTGGCAACACGGGCCACCGCCTCAACGTGAACGGTCAGTACGCCTTCTCGCCGGGGCACCAGCTGAGGGTCAGGGTGAACGCCAACACAAGGTCGTCCACCATGGATTCCTTCCAGCAGCGCGTGACCCGGACCGCGGACGGGCAGCCGCTGAACACGGCGGTGACCAACTACGACGTCACCAGCAGCAACTGGAACGGGGACGCCCGGGTCACCTGGCGCAAGCGTATGGGAGAAGGCGGCCGCAGCATCGTGGCCGAGTTCAACAGCGACCTCCAGAACTCGGATCAGGTGGCGGACCTGGGATCGACGATCACCGGCGATTCCCGTGGAGGGTCCGGCGGCGGTGCCGCCGCGGCGGAGGATATCCTGCAGGAGCAGTCCAACACGGGACGGAGCTGGAACAACACCGCGCGGATCTCGTTCACGCAGCCGCTGGGAGAACGCTACGTGATGGAGGTCTTCGGCCGGGGCCGCACGAGGGCCCAGGACCAGGACCGCGAGGTCTTCGACATCGTCGGCGACGGACTGATCCGCAACGACGAGCTGACTTCCGGGTTCGAGCGCACGTACAACTACTACAACGCGGGGGGCCGCATCAGCCGGAACAGCGAGAAGTCGTGGGTCACGCTCGGATTGACCGCACAGCGATCCGACCTGAGCGGGACGATCGTGGACCGCGACGAGACGATCAGCAACGGCTACACCCACCTGCTCGGCAACCTGGACCTCAAGTGGGAGGTGAAGGAGGGCCAGTTCTTCGGCTTCGGCTACAGCACGTCGACCCGCGAGCCCTCGCTGAACCAGCTGCAGCCCTTCGTCGACAACCGGGACCCGATCAACGTGTACGTCGGCAACCCCGATCTGGATCCCTCGTACTCGCACCGGGTCAGCACCAACTACCGCTTCTTCGATCAGTTCAGCTTCGTCAACTTCTCCACCCGGGCGGGATTCAACTACACGAGCGATCCGATCGCCAATTCGCGCGTCTTCGACGACCAGGGGTTCCAGACGATCTCGCCGATCAACACCGACGCCTCCTGGTCGGTCAACGGCAACACGAACTTCGGGACGCCGATCCGGAAGCTCGGCATCGACATCGACCTGTCGTACGGCATCAGCTACTCCGAGGGCACGGAGGTGATCAACCGTTCGCTGAACGACAGCCGGGTCATCCGCAACACCGTAGGGGCCAGCCTGTCCAACAGGAACAAGGAGCGGTTCGAGATCAACGCGGGCGCGAACTTCACCTTCAACGACGTGGAGTACTCGCTGAACCAGGCGCTCAACCGCGATTACGTGAACAGCCGATACAGCGCGAGAGGCAGACTCTACCTGGGGGCGTGGACCTTCGGCTCGACCTTCAGCTGGAGGGTTTACGACCAGAACCTGTACAACATGGGCGCGGGACGTGGCGGAGAGTCGTACTCGCCGTCTCCGGGCCGCAACGTCGCCCGCTGGGATGCGAGCGCGTCGCGGCGGCTCCTGAGCGACCGGGCCGAACTCACGATCCTGGCCAACGACCTGCTCAACCAGAGCCAGGCGGTCAACATCTCCAATTCGGGCAGCTTCATCCAGGAATCGCGGACCCAGTCGATGGGCCAGTACTTCATGGTGCGTGTCATGTACCGGCTGGGGATGATGGGCTTCGGGCGACCCGGGCGGGGGTGAGTAGGGGTCCGGGCGGCGAGCAGATACCGCGAGGGCGGAGGGGGTGAATCTCTCCGCCCTCGCGCCGTTCGGGGTTTGATCTCCAACTCCTAACGGAAGCGGTACCGAGCGTGTCCCTGTAAGTGGGCGGTCAGGTGGCCAACGAAGTCGCCTTCAGCCCGCCGGTTGACCACGACAGTCCTTCCCCCCAGGAGACCAGGGAGCATGCGTCAGCTTCGCCCTTCCATTCGGATTCCGCTGCGAGTCGGCTCCGGAACCAACCGCCCGCCCGATCGTGGCGGGGCCGTCTTCTCCCTGGCCGTCACGGGCCTGGCGCTCCTTGTGGCGTCGGCTCCGCTGACCGCCCAGCAGGGGACGATCACCTACGACCACGTGGTCAAGCGGGAACTTCCGCCCGGCGTCGCGCAGAGGATGCGGGAGCCTCCGCCCCCGCAGACGAGAACGGTTCTCGTCCACTTCAGCCCGTCGAGTTCGTTGATGGTCCGCGGCGCGAATCCGCGTCGCCAGGGTGAGGGCGAAAGACGCTTTGGCGGCGGAGGCGACCGTGCGGTGGACGGAGCCCGTTTTCGTGATCGACGTGGAGGGGGGCGCTTCGGCTTCGGCTTCAGACCGGGTGCCAGCCCTGACCAGGCCACCACCCTGCAGGCCGCCTACCTGGACTACGCGGAGGGGACGATGGTCGAAGCCCGCGGTTTTCTGGGCCGGACCTTCCGCGTGACGCGCGAACGGCCGTCCTACGCCTGGCGCATCGCGGCCGAACAGGCGGAGCACCTCGGCTACACGGTGATGAAGGCCACCGCCGAGCACGACAGCACGACGGTCGAGGCGTGGTTCACGCCCCAGATTCCGATTCCGGGCGGGCCGGCATCGTACGGGGGACTGCCCGGGATGATCCTCGTGCTCTCCCTGAACGACGGCCAGACGCAGTACCAGGCCACGGAGGTGGCGCTGCAGGAACTGGAAGCGGGACTCATAGCTCCGCCGGAAGACGGCGATGAGGTCTCGTACGAGGAATTCGAGAAGCTCGTCAAGGAGCGGATCGAGGAGATGACAAGATCGAGACGGCCCCCCGGATCGGATGGCGGGCCATTGGAGAACGAACAGTGACGAACTGGAAGCAATGCCCGGCGGTACGGCGCAACGAAACCCTTTCGGGAACGGGCGTCCGGCTCCTGTCGGCCCTGGCGTGCGCCGTGGCGTTCCTGGCCATGGCGGCGCCCGCCCGGGCGCAGCAGGAATACGAGGTCCGCGGCACGGTCGCCGACACCGCAGGTCAGGTCAGGGAGAACGCCATGGTGGTGGCCCTGACACGGGAAGACTCGGTGCTCGTGAAGTACGCCCTCACGAACCGCGACGGCCACTTCTCCATCAGGGGACTCCTGCCCGGCGACTACATCCTGCAGGTGACGCTGATCGGCTATGCGGCCGTCCGTCGCGACTTTGCCGTCACCGATGCCGACGTGGACGCGGGGCAGGTCACCATGACCATGGAGGCGATCGCAGTCGATTCCCTGGTCGTGAGCGTCGAGCACGTCCCCTTCATCAACCGGCGGGACACGCTCAGCTACAACGTCAACGCCTTCCCGACCCCGCCGAACGCGATGGTCGAGGACCTGCTGCGCCGGCTTCCGGGGATCGATGTCGACACCGACGGCACGATCACCGCGCAGGGCGAGGAGGTGCAGAACGTCCTGGTCGAGGGCAAGGAGTTCTTCGGCCGGGACCCGAGGATCGCCACGCGCAACCTTCCGGCCGACGCGGTCAAGCAGGTCGACGTGTACGACAAGCAGTCGGACATGGCCGAGTTCACCGGAATCCCCGACGGCGAGGACGAGCGCACGATCGACCTGAGGCTCCGCGAGGAGGCCAGGGTCGGGTATTTCGGCCGCGCGACCGGGGGCTTCGGGGGCGACGCGAACAACGCCGGCCGCCTGGGCCCCACCATCGGCAACGACCCGGTCGGGAACGAACTGCGCTACGACGGCAGGTTCAACCTCAACCGCTTCTCGCCGACCACCCAGCTGGCCGTGACGGCGAACACGAACAACGTGAACCGGGAAGGGTTTTCCTGGGACGCCGGGGGTGGCGAACGCGGTGGCGGCAACGACGGTTTCACCGAGTCGCTGGGCCTTGGACTGAACGGCAGCCGCGACTTCGGCAGGGACAACACCTGGCTCAGGGGCAGCTATTTCCTGAGCGACGTGGACAACGAGCAGAACCGGACCCTGCAGCAGCAGGCGCTCTTCGGCGCGAACGTGGCGTCGCTGGTCGACGAGACGTCCGACCAGGAATCAGGCAGCAACAATCATCGGGTGAACCTGAACGGACAGTACACCTTCTCGCCGGGGCACCAGCTGCGTGTCCGCGCCAACATGAACGCCGGGTCCTCGTCGTCCGAGTCGTTCCGGAACCGCGTGACCCAGACCGCCGAGGGCCAGCCCCTGAACACCGCGGAGACCACCAATCTCGTGGAAAACAGCCAGCGGAACGGGAATGTCCAGCTCACCTGGCGCAAGCGCCTGGGCGACGGCGGCCGCAGCCTGGTGGCGGAGTTCCGCGGCGGGCTTCAGGACTCCGATCGCGTGACCGATCTGAAGTCGAAGATCACGGGCGACATGCGCGGAGGCGGCGACCAGGTGCGGCACATTCTGCAGGAGCAGAACAACACGGGCGAGACCTGGAACAACTCCGCCCGGTTTTCGCTCACGCAGCGGCTGGGCGACTCGTATTCGATGGAGGTCTTCGGCCGCGCCAACACCGTGGACCAGGACCAGGACCAGTCGGTCTACGACCTCGGCGGCGATGAGCGGGTCCGCAACGCCGACCTGAGTTCCGGATTCCAGCGCGCCTACAGCTACGTCAACGCCGGGGGCCGCCTGAGCCGCAACTCGGAGAACTCCTGGGTCACGCTGGGGCTGCGGGGGCAGCGGTCGTCGCTGGAAGGGACGATCGTGGACCGCGACGAGACGATCACCAGCGGCTACACGCACCTGCTCGCCAACCTGGACTTCAGGTGGCAGTTCAGGGAAGACCAGACCATCAGCTTCGAGTACGACGGCTCGACCGACGAGCCGTCCCTCACCGAGCTGCAGCCGTTCGTCGACAACCGCGACCCGATCAACGTGTACGTCGGCAACCCCGACCTGCAGCCCGAGTACACCCACGAGTTCGAAGCCGACTACCGCTTCTTCGACCAGTTCAGCTTCCTGAACCTGTTCCTGCGGGCGGGCTACGAGTACACCAGCAACCCGATCGCGCGCGCGCGCGTGTTCGACGAGCAGGGATTCCAGACCGTCACTCCGATCAACACCGACCCGGAGTGGGCCGCCAATACCAGCGTCAACTTCGGAACGCCGATCCGGAAGCTGGGCGTCGACGTGGATCTGGACTACCGGGTCAGCTACTCCAGGGGGTGGGAGCAGGTGAACCGGGAGACGAACCAGAGCCGCGTGTTGAGAAACACGGTCGAGGCCAGCCTGGAGAACCGCACCAAGGACCTCTTCGACCTTCGCGTGGGCGCGAACTTCACCTTCAACGACGTGGACTACTCGCTGAACCAGTCGCTGAACCGCGACTACATGAACAGCCGCTACTTCGCGAACGGGACCCTCTACCTGGGGGCCTGGACCTTCGGGTCGACCTTCAACTGGAGGGTGTACGACGAGGACATCTACAGCCAGGGTGGCCAGACCGGCGGGGAATCCTACGCGCCCGGCAGGAACGTCGCGCGCTGGGACGCCACCGCATCGCGGCGGCTGCTCAACGACCGGGCCGAGCTCCAGTTCGAGGCCGTCGACCTGCTCAACCAGAACCAGGCCGTAAGCATCTCCAATTCGGCCAGCTTCATTCAGGAGGCACGGACCGAGTCGCTCGGCCAGTACTTCATGGTGAGGGTCATGTACCGGCTGGGGATGAGGGGTGACTTCGGGCGTCCCGGACGTGGCGGTCGCGGTGGGGGACGGGGGCGGTAGGGGCGAGCCGGCAGCCGGGGGGTCCGTGGGAAAGCGCCACGAGCACCGAGAGCGGTGAGGCGCCGGGCTGACATTTGGTTAAAGTTTCGCATCTTATTGCAGTGAATGTGGTTGCATGTTCGACAGCCCGATTTCCCGCTGATTGATTCCCGCCGGTCTCG
>JAPPNO010000103.1 GCA_028873845.1 Gemmatimonadota bacterium
CGCTCGCGTACACGCGCGGGGCGGCGGTCACGACCGAGGGATCGGCCTCGATGGCGCGCAGGATCTCCGCCACGTCGGCACCCTCGCGTCCGCCGATGGTCTCGTAAAGGCTGCGCTCAGGCCGGTAGTCGGCATCGTGGATCTCGATCTGCCCACTGACCAGCGACGTGGCGTTCTCGACGAGTTCCGTCGAAACCCCCTCGGCCCAGCCGACCATGAACACCACGGAAAAGTAGCCGACCCCCAGGCCGAGCGCGGTGAGGACTGTTCGCTTCCGGTTACGGCCGAGGTTGCGCCACCCGATTCGCCACAATCGGCCCGTCACGCGTCGCTACCTCCCGCGCTGCAGGGTCCGGAGTGAGAAGAAGGATTGATTGTACGATCCATCAGCACGGCGACATCATGTCCGCCGGGTGGGAGCGAAAGACTTCGAATGTGTTGTTGGCCGACTACTCGTCGACTGCGGGGCCTACCAGCAGCAGCAGAGGCCGGCCGAGATGGCTTCGAGCTGCTCCTCGGTGATGTTCGGATCCGGCGGCAACGCGAGATGCACCGTCTGCATGTCGCTCTCATGGACCTTGATATTCATCGAATCGGGGATCGCAATACCCAATTCGCCAGTGATCGCGGTCTTTGGATCCGCAAGAAGCCGCTGCCGAAAGTCCGAATCCAAGGCGGACTTCTCAACAATCTGCTGCAGCATTTGGTCTCCGCTTCGCATGGCATTCCTCCCTCTGAGATTTGGTGCGTCATGGACAACGCTACGAGTTGATCATACACCTTACCCACCCGGGATGCAAGTCATACGTGCCCCAGCTGGCCCAGCAGGAACGCCAGTTCCCTGGCCGCGTTCCGCACGCCGCGGCTGAACGTCCGTCCGCCCGCGTGCCCCGCGCGCGGATCGTAATCCGGAGTCACAGGCAGCCCCGCCGCGGTCGCCGCCAGCATCCCACAGATCTCTGAAGGGCGGCACAGGGCGGCGGGCGATGGAATGGATTGTGGAGCGGATTGCCCTCATGGCGTTGGACGTAGGTCGCGCGATGCCGTGTGGGCGTAGTATAGCGGACTATCTCAACGCCCTCGAAAGCATCATGATCGTCGAGAACCCGCCGGCGTGGGCGACCCACCTGCGATCGCGGGCGGTCCTCCGGAAGCGTCCGGTCCGCCATTTCGTCGATCCGTCTCTGGCCGTGGCTGCGCTGGGCGCCGATCCCGGCCGATTGCTCAGGGACTTCAGATTTCTCGGACTGCTCTTCGAGTCGCTGGTCGTTCGCGACCTCCGCGTGTACGCCCAGGCCGCCGACGCCGAGGTCTTCCACTACCGGGAGGACGGACGGCTCGAGGTCGATGCCGTGGTGCAGGCCCGCGACGGGCGTTGGGCGGCCTTTGAGGTGAAGCTGGGTCCGAAGGCGGTCGAGGAGGGGGCCCGCAATCTCCTCAGGCTCGCCGAGCGCGTGGATCCGGAGGTGGTTGGCCCGCCCCAGGCACTGGGCGTGATCGTGGCGAGCGGGTACGGATACACGAGGCCGGATGGCGTGGGGGTGATCCCGATAGGGGCGCTTGGGCCGTAGCGGTCCGCATGGGGATGTGGCCCCGCAGGTACCGGGAGGGGCGGGGTGCCGGGCTGGCGAGGCGCGACCAGGATGGCGACGGAGCGTCCCCCCGGGTCCTCAGGCAACTGTTTCGCCTTGCAATACGATCATAATAGTATTACTATGATAGTATGACCCGGGCCGGGCAACCCGGTCATTCACGCCAGGCAACCCAGGGGGAGGAAGACTTGAAACGCAGATCGCTGAGCCGGCTGGGCGAGACCGAGATGGAGGTTCTGCACCAGGTATGGGCCATCGGAGAGGCTTCGGTGGCCGACGTGCACGAGAGGATGCTCGGGTACCGCTCCGTTGCGTACACCACCGTCATGACGGTCATGAAGAAGCTGGCGCGGAAGGGGTTCCTGCACTGCGACAGCAGCGGATCGCGCTACCTGTACACCGCCGCGCGCCCGCCCGCGAAGGTCAGGGAGGAATTGGTTCAGGACCTTCTGGACAAGGTCTTCCACGGGTCGGCCGCGGCGCTGGTTCAGACGCTGGTGCGGGGGGAGGCGCTGTCGGCGGAGGAGAGTGCGGAGATCCGGAAGTTGCTGGCCCGGATGGCGGCCGAGGAGGAGGAGGAGGATGCTTGAGTTCCTGGAAGGGATCGGAAGTGGCAGTGTCCGGGTGTTCTGGTTGCCGGTGCTGATCTGGACGGGACTGGCGGGGGCGGTCGCGCTGGGATTCGGTGTCCGGGATCGTTTTGGGCCGCGTCCGCCCTGGGTAGGGAACCGGCTGCACCCTCTCGCCGGATATCGTCTGCGCCAGGCGCTATTGCTGGCCCTGCCGGCCTCCATCCTGGCGGCTCCCTGGGTGCCGACCCTGTGGAGTTGGGAGAGCGAGCTCTTGGGGCCGGTATTGTCCACGGGCCTCGATCCCGCGGTCATTCCTTCGCCCCGGGGTGGAGTGACACCGTCGGATCCGCTGCCGGCGGTCGACATGACCGCAGTGCTGCTGGGTGGGGCCATGGCTACGGTGGCTGTGGTGGCGGTGACCCGTATCGTGGCGCTGTGTGTGATCCTCCAGCGGCTTCGCGGGATTCGCCTGACAGCCCTGCCGGTGAACGATTCGATGCCGCAACGGATGCTGCGCGAAATTGCCGGGCAGCTAGGCGTGCGGCCACGCGTGCACCTCCTGGAGGGACCCCCGGACAGTGCTCCCATGACCTTCGGGTTCCGGCGGCCCGTTGTCGTCGTGCCCCGCACCGTGCTCGACTCCCCCACGTCGCTCCGCACCGTCCTGGCGCACGAACTCACCCACGTTCGCCGGGCGGACTACTTCTGGGCTCTGCTTGAGTCCGTCACGGGCGCGGTCTTCGCGTTTCATCCCCTGGCCTGGCTGTTGCGCCGGGGAATCGAGCGCTGTCGCGAGACTTCCTGTGACGCCGAGGTCCTGGGGGCCGGCCTCGTGCGACCCAGGGAGTACGCGGAACTCCTTGCGCATACCCACACTCCCGCACAATTCCCGACGCCCGCCGTCGCGGCGAGCATGTCGGGGCGTGCTGTCACACTCAGGGAAAGGTTGGAAGCCATGAAGTACTTCGCGGATGTCCGGTTGACGGTTCGGCGGCGGATAGGCGCTGTTGCGGGTGCCGGAGTCGTGTTTCTGTCCGTCGCGTCGATCGCTGCCTGCGCGGGATCGCGTGACGCTCCCGCCGAGCATGATCTCTCAAGCTTGGCGGCGCTCACCCTCGATGCCGAGAAGCAGAGCTATGTGATACCCCTGAGTATCGATCCGGAGGGCCCGGTCCAGTACACCCGCATGTCCGAGCAGGAAGCGCAGGAGGAGATTGAGCGTCTCGAAATCCAGGTTCAGTACCTGCGGGAGCGGATAGAAGAGATATCGAAGGCGGTGAAGGAACTGCCCGAACCGGGACCACTTCGGTTCGACCCCGATCCGCCGGACCCGGAATGGTCGGACAGGTACTACCTCAACGAGAGACTCCGGGTGCTGCACACCGTGCGCCGTGAGGTCGTAAAGACGGCCGAAAAGGTGAAGCTGGCGTACGAGACCCAGAAAAGGATGCGGGACCGGTCGTGAGCGATCGGGGGCGCCGGTGGCTCGGGGGCGTCCTCGCCCTGCTCATCCACTACGGCTGCGGTGTGCCCGAGGGCGACCTTTCGCCGTCCGGTCCGTTGCTCGGCGATTGGGGCACGACGGTCGCGGTCGGTGAACTCGAAGCGCCCGCCGAGGAGGTATTCGGGCGCATTCGAGCGGTGGCGCTCTTCGCACGAGGCGGCCTGGCCGTCCTTGACGCTCAGGCGGGACGCGCTGTGGGCTTTGGCGACCGGGGCAGTCACGCCTTCACGCTGGGACGCAGGGGGCAGGGCCCCGGCGAATTCGTCGACCCGTCCGCACTCTTCCGGATCTCCGACGACACGCTCGCATTCCTGAACCGCAGCGCGCGCACGCTGCAGTTGTTCGCCCGGCAGGCCGGCGACCCCTTCGCCGAGATCGGACGCTCCGAACTGCCGTTCTGGCCGTCGGGCGGGTGTTCGATGCGGGGGAGAATCTTCATCCTCGGCGGCTTCGAGGATCGGGCCGTGCACGAGGTCGACAGGGAGGGCGTGATCGTGAAGTCCTTCCCGTCGAGCGACTACGCGGGCGAAGTGGCCGAAGGTGCTCCCGAGGCGATCGCCTGGGACCTCCGCGACCAGGCCCGGAGCGGTCTTCTGGTCTGCTCGGAGGTATCGGGTCATGTGATTCACGCTCCCTACCGGCTGGGGTGGGCGCGTACCTACACCGCCGGGGGCGACCTTGCCTGGCATGCGTTCCTTCCCGACTTCGTGAAGGGAAGGGTCGTTCCGGCAATGGGCGGCGGTGCCGTCAAGTACGAATTCGACCCAGACTTCAACTACAGTCATTCCGTGGTGGGAGCCGCGGTTGTGGCGAACAGTCATGTCGCGCTTTCAGTGTCTGTGGCGGTACCACGCGACGAGGAGCCGGAGGTGGAGGGCCTGCTCGCACTTCTGGATCTCGCGACGGGCGAGCAGACGCGGCGCGACGAGTTTGCCGGAGTGGTCATGGCGGGCCGTGGAGGTCAGGTCGCTGTGGTGTACCGGGAGCCGTTTCCCAGGGTGGTGATCCTGGAACGAGGGGAATCATGAGAGTGCGGTGGAAAGGGCGTGTCCGGCTTAACGATTGCGAGGAATACGATGATTGAGGTCGTGGAAAGGATTGGAGCCGCCAGCCTTGCGCCCTTTTGGGCTCCGGTTGCGGCTTGGACGGGGCTCGCGGTGGCCGTCGCGCTGGCGCTGAAGTTGAGCCGGGGATTACACCCCGCTGGAGGATACCGGATTCGGCAGGCGATCCTGTTCGCCCTGCCGGCGTCCTTTCTGGCCGCGCCATGGGTGTCCGCCCTGGGGCTGCCAGGTTTCGCGTTACCCGCATCCTCCTCGCCGGCGCGCGACCCGCTGACGTCGACAGTGCCAGCGGGACTTTCCTGGGACACCCCGATTCGCGGAGCGGAAGTCCCCCCGACTCCGGGTGCGGGAGGTGCCATGGAGGGGATCATCGCCCCGCTTCCGGGGGTGGCGACCTGTGCCGTCATCGCGTTCGCGGTCGTTCGGCTCGCGATGCTCGCGGCTGATCTGCACCGTCTCCGCAAGCTCCGCTCTGCGGCGCCCCGGGTTTCTGATCCTGCGGCGAACGCGCTGTTGCGAGGACTCGCGGGGCGGCTGGGAGTTCGGCGGCCCGTCGAGTTGCTGGAAGGTCCGCCGGACAGCGCCCCCCTTACCTACGGCGCGCGGCGACCGGTCATCGTCGTCCCGCCGGCGCTCCTTGATTCACCCGATTCGCTCAGAATCGTACTTGCCCACGAACTCATCCACGTGCGGCGTTGTGACAGCGTCTGGGCCCTGCTCGAATGCCTAACGTCAGCGGTCTTCGCCTTCCACCCTCTGGTTCATCTGCTCCGGCGCGGGATCGAGCGGAGCCGCGAGACCTCGTGCGATGCCGAGGTGTTGGCCGCGGACATTGTGCGCCCCAGCCGGTACGCCGAGTTGCTGGCTCACTCTCACACCCCGACGCAATTCCCACTACCGGCCGTGGCGGCGAGCATGTCGGCCCGGTCCCTCACGCTCAAACAAAGGTTGGAAACCATGAAGAACTTCGCAGACAAGGACTTGACGTTGCGGCAGCGGGCCGGCATCGCGCTCGGTGCCGGGATCGTGTGTCTGACGATCGCGCTGGCCGGCGCCTGCGTGAACTGGACCAAGGAGGAGAATCCCGCCCGCGAGGTGATTTCGGAGGAGGACCCGGCGCAGGTCATGGAACGCGTGGATGCCGAGGCCGGTCCTCAGCGGCGCCACTACACCATACCTCAGTTGAGCGACGAGTCGATCAGCTACTACTACAACGGCACCGAAGAGGACGTGCTCAAGGAGCTGGCACGGCTGGATGTGCAGGTCCAATACCTGCAGGAACAGATTGCCGAGACGAGTGCCACTTTGGACCGCCTCGCCGAAAGGGCAGGGGACTTCGAGGTCGGAACGGAGGAGTACTGGACCTATTTGGGGGAGTCGGCGCGCTTGCGCGAAAGAAACGGCTTGCTGAGGTCGATGCGTACGGAACGCGTGAGGATGTCGGAGGTCGTCAAGCTGGAATACGAGACGCAGAAGCGACTGGGAGACGGTGCGAGACCACGGAATCCGGCCACCGCGGACGTCTTCTGATGGCGGTCACCGCGGCCGGGGCCCTCCCCCCCAGGGATAACCCCCACCCATCTCCACCCCGCCCGCCTCGAACAGCAACTCCACCAGCCTCTGCCACGAACGCCAGCTCGTCGTTCGCCCATAGGCCGACTTCGTCTTGTGCGCGATCACCAGATCCAGCGCGGGAAACACGCTGATCCACTGCCCCACCGCCCCCCTCCCCGTGTACGCACCCTCGAACGGGCCACTCACCCGCGGACCGTCGAAGACCCACCACATGTACCCGTACCCGAAGTAACCGTCGCGCCTGCCCGCCGGGTTCATCTCCTCGAGCGGTGTGACCACGCTGACGATCCGCCGCGCCCACTCCCGCGAGATCACCTGCTCGCCGTTCCACGCGCCCTCGTTGAGCATGAGGTGCCCGATGCGCGCCATGTCCCGCGTGGAGAGCCAGAAGTGGTACGCCGGGTTTCGCGAGACGCTCAGGTTGCCGCTCTTTCGCTGCATGGAGCGGTCCCAGTCCTCGAAGCCGAGGGGGATGGCCAGCTGGGCCTGCGCTTCGTCGTAGATGTCGCGTCCGGTGAGCTGTTCGAACACCGCCCCTGCCGCGTTGAAGTCCCAGTTGCTGTAGAGCATGTAGGTGCCCGGCTGCTGCGAGCCGCGCGGGGGCGCGTCGGCCAGGTTGTCACCGGCGTTGGAGGCGGGGTGATAGACGCCCGAACGGGCGGTGATCAGGTGGTCGACCCTGGCCTGCCGCTCGATCGGGAGCAGGCCGCCCACATCGTCGATGCCGAGATCCTCCAGCGTGGCGTCCAGGCCGATGACGCCGTTCTCGACCCACGGGCCGTACAGGATTGCCAGGATGCTCTTGCGCACCGACGCGAGGTACGAGAGCTCCCGGGTGTCGCCGAAGGTGAAGACGACGCGGCCCTTGTGCGCGACCACGACGCCGGTCGAGTTCGCGCTGTCGCGCAGGAACGCGGCGGTTCGCTGGAGCAGGTCCGGGTCCCAGCCGTATTCGGGGAGGTCGGCGCGGCGGACCATTTCCCATGTCTCGCTCGGGAAGATGCAGTCGTCGCATTGGGCGGCGAGGGGTGTGAGGGGCGCGAGCGCCAGGGTGATCGAGAGGGCGACAAGGGTTGGAAGAGGGCGGCGCGCGAATTGGTGCCGGCTGCGAGGGTGGCAGGGCGAGCAGCGGTGGGCAGGGCCACAAATCCGGACCATCATCGGGCCACCTCCTCCCCCACCCCCAGCTGCCCCATGTGAAACGCCAGCTCCATCGCCGCGTTCCTCACGCTCCGGCTGAACGTCCGCCCCCCCGCGTGCCCCGCCCGTGGGTCGTAGTCCAGAATCACCGGCAGCCCCGACGCGGTCGCCGCCTGCATCCGCGCCGCCATCTTCCTCGCCTGGAGCGGCGGCACCCGCGTGTCCAGATCCCCCTGCATGATGATCATGGCCGGGTAGTCCACGCCGTCGCGCACGTTCTGGTACGGCGAAAATGTCCGGAGCACGTCGAACTCCTCCTTCACCCCCGCGTTTCCGTACTCGAGCAGTGCGGGGATGTTGTTGGTGTCGGTGAACTGGTAGAAGCGCACCATGTCGAGATCTGGAACACTGCAGTAGACGGAGCGGTAGAGATCGGGCCGCCTGGTCATCGCGCTGGCGACGAGGAGCCCGCCGTTGCTGCCGCCGCGGATCGCGAGGCGGCCGGGGTGGGTGTAGCCGGCCTCGATGAGCCATTCGGCGGCAGCGATGAAGTCGTCGAAGACGTTGGGCTTGTTCTCGAGCATGCCGTCGCGGTGCCAGTCCTCGCCGAACTCGCCGCCGCCGCGCAGCGTCGCGATGGCGTAGACGCCGCCCCGCTCCATCCACACCGCGGCCCGCGCGTCGAAGCGGGGCAGGAGGTTCACGTTGAAGCCGCCGTAACCGTAGAGCAGCGTGGGCGTGTCGCCGTCGGGCACGTACCCCTTGCGGTGGGCGACGTAGAGGGGACCGCGGGTGCCGTCCGCCGAGGTGTACCAGTGCTGGCCGACCTCGTAGGCGTCGCTGTCGAAGGGGACGGACGAGGGCAGCCACTCGGTGGTCTCCAGCGTTTCGAGGTCGATTTCGAGGATGTGGGACGGGGTGACGAGCGAGGTCAGGGTGAGCAGCGCGGTCCCGTCTTGCCACGAACGCAGGCTGGCGATGGTGTGTTCGGGGATCGGGATCTCGTCGATGCGGGTGCCGTCCATCTCGAAGCGCACGATCCGGCTGCTGACGTTGTGCAGGTAGTCGGCGTAGATCTTCTCGTCGATGACCTGGTAGCCGGTCAGCAGGTCGTCGGCCTCGGGAAGCACGACGCGCCAGTTGGCGGGGTCGGGTTCGGGGCTGGCCGGGTCCACCGCGACAATCCGGTTCTTCGACGCGTCCAGGTTCGTCAGCAGCCAGAGTTCGTCCCCCACGAAGCGGGTGCGGAAGCGCGCCGGGGCGCCGACGATCAGCGGCCGCACCTCCCCGCCTGCCTGCGCATCATGCAGGTGGACATCGACGCGCGCCCAGCCGTGCTGCACGGTGTAGACCGTGTAGCGGCCGTCGCCTCCCCGCGAGAACCCCACGAACTTCTCCGGTCCGTGCCCCTCACCGAACAACTCCTCATCGTCCGCGATGTCCGTCCCCAGCATGTGGAGCCGCACCCCCCCGCCGGTCTCGCGCGACCGGCTGACGTAGTGGAATCCGGTCCCGTCGTCGTTGAACGAGATCCCGCCGTAGAGGAAGTTCGGCAGCCGGTCGGGCAGGTCCTCGCCGGTGGTGAGGTCGCGCACCCGGATCGAGACCTCGTCCTGCCCACCGTCCCGAATCGCGTACAGCATGAGATTCCCGTCCGGCGAGAAGTCGCGGATGTCCACGCTGGTCGTGCCGTCGGGGTGGATGTCGAGGGGGTCGATCACCATTTCGAAGTCGCCTGCCGGGTCGATCGGCGCGTAGTCGCGCTCCTCGGGTGCGGGACGCCGGTAGATCGCGCCCACCTCCCGGCCCGGCGGCCGAAACGAGAAGTACTCGTAGTCTCCTGCCCGGCGGGGGAAGAGCGCCCCGGGAACGTCCATCAACTCGCGCAGGCGGGCCTCCAGCTCCGCACGGAGCGCGGTGTCGCTCACGATGAGTTCGGCGTAGGCGTTCTGCGCGTCGATCCACGCCCGCGTTTCGGGGCTGTACTGGTCCTCGAGCCAGCGGTAGTCGTCAACGAACTCGACGCCGTGCAGCGTGTCGACGACCGGGTGGCGGGCGGTGTCGGGCGGGGGCGGGTAGGGTCCGCGGCAGGCGGCCGCCAGGACGGCGAGCGTCAGTAGTCCGCGTATGGGTCCCCCTGGAAGGATGGCCGCTCGAATACGGGAGAGATCCTTCGCGCGGGTTGCCGAAGTTTCGGTGGGGAGGGCGAACAGACGGAGGATCGGGTGCGTCATGGTTGGCTCCTGCGGATTGCGCCTTGCGATTGGTGCGTCGCTGTGGCGGACCGCGGGAAAGTGGTTCGGGGCAGCGGCTTGTCGCAAGTTGGGGTGGCTAGTCCGTGGACAAAGCGGCCCGAGCACCGAGAGTGGCGAGGCGCCGGGCTG
>JAPPNO010000059.1 GCA_028873845.1 Gemmatimonadota bacterium
CCCCCGAGGAGATGACGCCCGGCTACCGCAAGGCGATCATCGTCCAGCTGACCGTCCAGGCGGACACGGAGCTCATGAGCGCCCCCGCCTACTGGCTGGCCGCCCGGCACGCGCCCTCGACCAACACCCAGGTCAGCGCGCACGCCATCATCCAGGACGAGCTGGCGCACGCCAACATCGCCTACCGGCTGCTCGAGGACATGGGCGTGTCGAAGGAGCAGCTGGTGTACGGACGCGAGCCGCACGAGTTCAAGCACCCCTACGGCTTCGATCAGCCGCTCGACAACTGGGCCGAACTGGTGGTGGCGAACGGGTTCTTCGACCGGGCCGGGATCTGTCTGCTGGGAGATGTCCACCGCAACACCTCGTACGGGCCGCTCAAGCGCGCGCTGGTGAAGGTGGACATGGAGGAGACCTTCCACCTGCGTCACGGCGAGGTGTGGATGCGGCGCCTTGCGCGGGCCGGGGGAGCGGCGACCGAGCTGCTGCAGCGCTGCGTCGACTGGATGTTCCCGATGACGATCGAGTGGTTCGGCCTGCCGGACGAGCTGAAGCGCCACAGCGGCCAGTTGAACTACAAGCTGAAGGGGCTGACCAACGACGAGCTGCGGCAGCTGTGGATGTCGTCGACGGTGCCGCTGTGCGAGGGTCTGGGGCTGAAGGTGCCGGCCCACTACGACGAGGAGAGGGAGGAGTTCGTGCTGGAGTACCCGTTCCCCTGCGAGTACGACCCCGAGGCGAAGCGGTGGCTCTTCGAGGACGGGGAGATCAGCTGGCAGGCCGTGTTCGAGCGGTGGAAGGGGCGGGGGCCGATGAACGAGCGGTATGTGGAGTCGGTGCGGCGGTCGCGTGGGGCGGTGGGCTCGTGGCTGAACTGAGGCGCCGCTCTCTGAAGACGCTGCTGGCGGAGCAGCCGGCGCCGATGGTGCATGCGTCGGGGGGGCGCGACCGGTGGTCCGCGCCGCTTCGGGAAGCCCCGGAGGACAAACGCGGTGCGTTGCGCGAGGCCCTGGGCGAGGTGCTCGACCCGGAGCTGCCGATCTCGCTGGTGGAACTCGGCCTGGTCTACGGCGTGGACTTCGCCGGGGGGACCGCCCGTGTCGACCTCACCTTCACCGCCACGGCGTGCCCCTGCATGGACTTCATCAAGCAGGACGTGCGCGACCGGATCGGGAGCGAACCGTGGGTGGACAAGGTCGAGATCAACGAGGTGTGGGACCCGCCGTGGACCACCGCCCGCATCAGCGAGGCCGGGCGCCGGAAGCTGGGCCGCCTGGGGGTGGGCGCATGACCCCGCCGCTGGGCGAGAGCGTCTTCGAGGTCTTCGCGCGCAAGAGCCGGGGGGAGCCGCTCCGCCACATCGGGTACGTCGACGCGCCGGGGGTGGAACTGGCGCGGGTGTATGCGTGGAAGACCTATGACGAGGAGAACTGGTTCGAGATGTGCGTGGTGCCGAGGGGCGCGGTGATCCCTGTGAACCGGCCGGAAGGGCCGTGGGCGCGGAATCTGCCGACCGAGGGGGACGACGGATGACGGCCGGCGACAGCACCCCCACCCCCCTCTCCCGCCACATCCTGACCCTGGCCGACACCAAGCGCCTGCTCGGCATCCGCTACAGCGACTGGATCCTCGGCAGCCCCTCGATCGAGACGGGGATCGCCGCCTCGTCGATGGCGCAGGACGAATGGGGGCACGCCCGCCTCCTCTATGCGATGCTCAAGAAGCAGGGCTTCGACCCGTTCGAGGTCGAGCACACGCGCCCCGCCGGCCGGTACTACTCGGCACCCGCGCTCGACCGCCCCTTCGGCGACTGGGCGGACTTCACGGCCGCGGTCGTCGTGGTTGACGGAGCGCTGGCGGTCGCGCTCGAGAGCTTCGCCGCGGGGAGCTTCGCGCTGGCGCGCACCCGAGTCCCCAAGATGCTCGCCGAGGAGGAGTACCACCGCCGGTTCGGCACGGCCTGGTTCGCCCGCCTGGCCGAAGCGGGGGGCGACGCGAGGGCGCGGCTCAACGAATCGGCCCTGGCCATGCTCCCGTCCACGCTCGCGTGGCTGCTGCCCGGCGACGATGTCTACGACGGCCTGGCGGCCGAAGGGCGCGTGTGGGAGGCGGCCCGGGTACGCGAGCGGTGCGAGGACCGGCTCGCGGCCACCCTGGCGCGAGCAGGCATCACCCTCGCGGACGTCGATCCGGCCCGAGACGGCTGGGACGCGGACCGCCGCCGCGGTCCCGGAGCCCCCGGCGAGGAAGCCGTCGAGCGGGCACGGGGCGACCGCAACCGTGACCTCTTCGTCGAGTAGAACGTGTCGGACCACCCGGAGACGGCCGCATTCGCCCAGTCGCCCCCGTGCCCCTTCTGCGGCGGCGAACGCACCGAAATCATGTCGCTCTTCGGAAGCCACGCATCGCTCACGACCTGCTGGTGCGCGGACTGCCGCAGCCCGTTCGAGTTCCTGCGCTGGCGGGACCCGGCCCAGCGAGGCGGCGGCGGTGGCGACTCCGCTGTACGCCGCGCCCCGAAACGCCATATTTCCCAACGAGCGGCGGAACCCGAACCCCGGGAGCGGGGTTTGAGTAGAGTTGCCAGCCTTTCGATCCCGCAGAAGCCGACTGGCCCGTAGATGACTTCAACACACCGTCCCCGTGCGGCGACCACCGCTACCCGTTGCACCTTGCTCGCCGTCATCGTCCTGACGGCCGCGGCCTGCGCCAGCGCGGTACCCGTGCTGCGCGACCCGCGCCGCCTGGTCATCCATTCGGGCGAGCGGCTGACGCCCACCCGGGAACGCATGGAGGAGATCGACGTCTGGGTCACCGAGCAGTGGGACAGCATCAATCTCGACCCCTCCTTCTGGATCATCCACGGTCCCCAGGAAGGGCCGGTCTACCTCTGGGAGACCCTGGAGGTCAACGAGCCCGCCGACACGGCCCACATCAACTACCAGGACAGGACCGGGATCCCGGGTGTGTACCTCGTCTACGCCCACCTGCACCTCATGGCGGCGCAGGACAGGCTGGACCGGTGGCTGCCCGAGGCCGACGGAGGCACTCGCTACGAGATCGAGAAGGCGATCCTGTCCAGGGTGGCCGATGCGTGGCTGTACCAGCGGTCGATCTTCGACGCCCGGCCCTACGACCTCCTCGAAGAGCTGATCTACTCGAAGGAGAACGACTACCTGGACGCGTACATCCTCACCGCCCGACCCGATGAATTCGTCGACGCGAGGCGGGTCTGGATGGAGGAGAATCCGGATGGGCGCGATGCCTTCGTCGCCTGGTTCCGCAGGGTCTTCGAACGCGATCCGCCGGGTGTGAGGGGCGCCACCGGAGAGCGCTGACGGGACGGGCCCCTACCCCGGGCCGGCCAGCTCCCAGCCGGGACCCATGTCCCGCGCGGCCGCATCCCGCACATGCACATCGACGCGGCCGGTGCGCGCGAGCCGCGCGTTGCCGGGCTTGCCCCCGAACAGCGCAAAACCGTCCACGCGGATGGGGGTCTCCGAGCCGTCGGGGGCCGTGGCCACCATGGCCCCGCCCTTCAGTTCCTTCACCGTCAACGCCTCGCCGCGGCTGAGGCGCAACCGCAGAATGCGGCCGCCGTGGGGATGGTCGTAGCTGTCGATGATGCGGTAGGTGGCCTTGGCGGTTGCCGATGTCGTCACGGTCGTCCTCGGTTGCGGTGATCTCGGGTCACACGAACACTAGCAGTCCGGGAACGGATCCGCACGAGCAGCGAGGCGCCAGGCAACATGAGAGACGGACTGCGTGCCGGAGGTGGGCAGGGAGTCGAGCGAAGGATGACCGGGGAGCGCAGGGGTGTCCTCGTGGCCGCGTTCGCGAGCGCCGTTCTGGCCGCCGTTTTCGTCCTCGCGGGACCGGGCAGCCTCGCGCCCTCCATCGTCGCGGCCGCCTGGCTCGTTCTCGTCCCGGTCGCGGCTCTCCTGCAGCGAGTCCCGCCTCTCGATGAGATACGCGCACACCGGTCGGGCTTCTACGCCGCTTCGATCGCGTTTCTCGCGGCGGCCGGGCTCGTGACCCTCGCGGTCGCGGCGGAACTCCGCGAACCGTCGGGACTTCTCCGCACGTGGCCATCGCCGCTCGACGCCCTCCTGGTTCCCGCGATCGTGCTGACGGCGGGAGGCCTCGGGGTCGTCTACGCCTTCCGCGCACTATCGGTGCGCTTCGGGTGGCGGGAGACGGGCGTGGTGCAGGCGATCATGCCGGCCACCGGCAGGGAGAAGGGCGTGTTCGCGCTCCTCGCACTGGCGGCGGGCGTGTTCGAGGAAGTGGTCTTTCGGGGGTTTCTGCCCGTCTTCCTCATGCCCTGGACGGGTTCCTATCTGGCGGGTGCCTTGCCAGTCGCGCTGGTTTTCGGCTTCCTTCATGCCTATCAGGGTCGTCACGGGATCGCGCGCACCGCGGTCATGGGCGGGATCCTGGCCGTCGGGGTCGCCTGGACGGGGAGCCTCTGGCCGTCGATCTTCGCGCATGCGGCGCTGGACCTGATCCTGGGTCTGGTCCTTGCCAAGTCGCTTCTGGGAGAACCGCCGGCCGGGCCGGCGATGGAAGGAGTGTAGCAACCCTTGGACGTAGACCTCGTGCTCACCGCCGACGCCGCCACCATCGACGGGTCGGGGAAGCTCAATCTTCTCGGCGTATTCGATCAGATCAGCGTCGGCCGTTTTCCGGCCCGCCACGGCCGGCTGTCGCTGGTGTTGCGCTTCCTTGGCGGCGCCGGCGACGCGGGCACCCACAAGCTGACCATCAAGCTCTCGAGCCCGAAGGGGAAGGAACTGGTGTCGCTGAGCGGCGAACTCAAGGTCTCGCCCGGGCGCACGAGCCTGCAGACGGGCATCCGGGTCCCGCATGTGATCAACCTCGACGGGATCGTATTTCAGGAAGAGGGAATCCACACCTTTCACATTCTCGTCGACGGGCGCCACCAGGCGACGCTGCCGCTGACGATCGTCAGCCGGCGGATGGGTGGAGCAATGGCGTGACCGGACCGGCCGTGACCCCCCGTGCTCCCGGATCCGCCGGACGCGTCACGCGCCTCCGGATCCACCCGCTCAAGGGGGCGCGTGCGACCGAACTGCGTTCCATGGAGTTCGACGCGATGGGGCCATGCTGGGACCGCCGCTGGATGGTGGTCGGGCCCGGCGGCGGGATGGTGACGCAGCGCGACACGCCCCGGCTGGCTGTCATCCATCCCCACCTGGACGGCGGGGCTCTCCGGCTCGAGGCCGACGGCATGGACCCGCTCGCTCTGCCCGTCACGCCGTCCGGCGACCCCGTGCGCGTGACCATCCACGGCACAGGCGCGGTCGGCTGCGCGGTATCGCCCGAAGCCGACGCGTGGCTGTCCACCGTGCTGGGGCGCGGCGTCCGGCTGGTCTTCATGCGGGAGGAGGACGTGCGCGCGACCGACCCCGCCTACGCAGAGGGCCGCCGCGTCAGCTTCGCCGACGGGTTTCCCGCGCTCCTGGTCAGCGAACGGTCGGTGGAGGAGCTGGCCCGGCGCTGCGGCCGCGCCATTCCGGTCGAACGCTTCCGCCCCAATATCGTCGTGACCGGCGCGCATCCCCACGATGAGGACCAGTGGCGGCGCTTCACCCTGGGCACCATGGCCTTCAGCGGGGTCAAGCTCTGCACCCGCTGCAAGGTCACCACCACGGACCAGACGACGGGCGTGCGCGACCCCGATCGCGAACCGCTCCGCACGCTGGCCCTCTACCGGCGTATCGAGTCGGCGGTGTACTTCGGGGTGAACGTGGTGCACGACGGCCCCGGACGGATCGCGGTGCGGGACCGTGTGGCCGTGTTGGAGAGGGGGGTCGTACCGGGGGCTGGGCTGACGGCCGGTGCGTAATCTCTTTCCGAAATCCGCGAGGCGAGTTACGCACGGGCCGGGCGGCTGAATGACCGTCTCCCGCATGCGTGACCGCATCGTTCCCCGTCTGATCGAGGAGGAGATGCGCGAGTCGTTCATCGACTATTCGATGAGCGTGATCGTGCGCCGCGCGCTCCCCGACGTGCGGGACGGCCTGAAGCCTGTCCACCGCCGCATCCTGGTGGCCATGCACGGGCTGGCGCTGCATCCGGACCGCGCCTACAAGAAGAGCGCCACCGTGGTGGGAGAGGTGCTCGGCAAGTACCACCCGCACGGCGACTCCGCGGTGTACGACGCGCTGGTGCGGATGGTGCAGGACTTCTCGCTCCGCTATCCGCTCGTCGACGGACAGGGCAACTTCGGCTCGATCGACGGGGACCCGGCCGCGGCGTACCGCTACACCGAGGCCCGTCTCGCAGCCGTGGCCACCGAGATCCTGGCCGAGATCGAGAAGGACACGGTCGAGTGGGAGAACAACTTCGACGACCGCCTGCAGGAGCCGGCGGTGCTTCCGTGCCGCATTCCCAACCTGCTGGTCAACGGAAGCTCCGGCATCGCGGTGGGAATGAGCACCAACGTGCCGCCGCACAACCTGCGCGAGGTGGCCGCGGCGCTGCGCACACTGGTCGCCGACCCGAAGTGCGCCGTCGAAGAGCTCATGGAGGTGCTGCCGGGGCCGGATTTCCCCACGGGCGGGTACATAGTGGGGAGGACCGGGATCCGGTCGATGTACGAGACCGGACGCGGGCGCATGACGATGCGGGCGCGCGTGGTGACGGAGGCCGTGCGGGGCGGGCGCAAGCAACTGGTGGTGACCGAGTTGCCGTACGCCGTCTCCAAGTCGCGGATCATCGCGCA
This sequence comes from Gemmatimonadota bacterium, assembly GCA_028873845.1. Taxonomy (GTDB): domain Bacteria; phylum Gemmatimonadota; class Gemmatimonadetes; order Longimicrobiales; family Gaopeijiaceae; genus Bin94. The sequence continues at coordinate 6,749 of JAPPNO010000059.1, forward strand.
GATCGCCGCGCTGTCGCGCAAGGGCGGGCTCCCCGACGTATCGGACCTGCGCGACGAGTCCGACCGCGAGGGCATCCGCCTGGTGGTGGAGCTCAAGCGCGGTTCGGACGCCGGCAGGAACATGGCGACGCTCTTCAGAAAGACCGCGCTCCAGTGCACTTTCGGCGCGATCCTGCTGGCGCTGGAAGGGGGGCGCCAGCCGCGCGAGTTCACCCTCAAGGAGCTCCTCGGCCACTACCGCGACCACCGTCTCCAGGTCATCCGCCGGCGTTCCCGCTTCGACCTGGAGAAGGCCGAGACCGACCTGCACATCACCCGGGGGCTGCTCCTCGCCCTGGCGCACATCGACGACGTGATCGCCGAGATCAAGCGCTCCTCCGACCGCGCCGAGGCCTCGCGCCGGCTGCGCGACCGGTTCGGCCTGAGCGAGGTGCAGGCCGACGCCATCCTGCGCATGCGGCTGGCCAGGCTGACCGCGCTGGAGGGCGACCAGTTGCGGGCGCGGGAGACGTCGCTGCGCGCCACGATCCGCGAACTGCGCGCGCTGCTGGCGGACGAGGGGCTCCAGATCGAAGTCATGCTCGCGGAGCTGGACGAGGTCGTCGAGCGCTACGGCGACGACCGCCGCACGGTGATTCTGGAGGGGAAGGACAAGACCGGTTTCGCCTACGTGGCGACCGAGGTGGCCGACGAGGACGTGGTGGTCACCCTTTCGCACCAGGGGTACCTGAAGCGCATCCCCATGCACCTCTACCGCCGCCGCGTGGCCGGCGGTCTGGCGCTGGCCGCCATGGAGCGCTTTCCCGGCGACTACCTCGAGACGGTGGTGGTCGCGCGAACACTGGGCTGGCTCCTTTCGTTCACCAGCTCGGGCCAGGTGTACTTCCTTCGGGTCGAGGACATCCCCGAGGGGTCGCGCGTGTCGCGGGGCAAGTCGGTCTGGGCGCTGCTTGGCATCGACCGGCGCGACCCGATCGTCGCCACGCGCACCGTCGACGACCTCGAGGACGACCGTTTCGTCGCCTTCGTCACGCGGCTGGGCCTCATGAAGCGCACCCGCCTCCGTGAGTTCTCGAACCCCCGGGGCGGCGCCCTCATCGCGGCGGGAGTCCGGTCCGGCGACGCGCTCCTCGACGTGAACACCACCACCGGCGACACCGAGTTTCTGCTCGTGACCCGGGACGGGCGCGCGATCCGCTTCCCGGAGCGCCAGGTGACGGTGGTGGGGCGCACCGCGCAGGGGGTGAAGGGCATCGGACTTCGTGGGGACGACGAGGTGATCGCAATGATCGTGGCCCAGCGCGAGGCGCCGGTCCTGATGGTGGCCGGGTCGGGGGCCGGCAAGCGCACCCTGATTTCGGAGTTTCCGGTGCAGGGGCGGGGGGGGTTGGGGACGCTGGCCATGCCGGCAAGGCCGGGCGGTGCCGGGCTGGTAGCCGCGCTCGAGGCGCTGGACGACGACAAGGTCGTGCTCATTTCGGCGGCGGGGGCGGTGACCGGGGTCGAGGCGGCCGCCGTGCCGCTCAGGCGCCGCAACGTGCCGGCCAGGCCGATCGTCACCCCGGGACCCGGCGACCATATCGTGGACGTCACCCGCCTCTCCGGTGACGCTCCGGCCACCGAGTCCCAAATCGACCTTCTCTCGCCCGCATGAGCGCAGTCCCGTTCCCCATTGGTACCAGGCGTGGCACGCTCGACACCGTGACCGCCCCGTGAAGTACCTCGTGCTGGGCGCGGGCACCCAGGGGTCCGCCGCCGCCTTCGACCTGCTGCACAGCGACCCCGGCTCCGAGGTGGTGCTCGCGGATCTGCGCCCCGACACTCTTCACCCCGCCCTCCACCCCTGGCTCGGCAACCGCCTCACCACCGTGCGCGCCAACGCCACCTGCGAATGGGAGATCGCCGCCGCCATGGAGGGGACCGCCGCCGTGCTCTGTGCGTTCCCCTACTACTTCAACCATGACATGGCCCGCCTCGCGGTCGACGCCGGCGCCCACTTCACCGACCTGGGCGGCAACACCGCGATCGTCGAACGCCAAAGAGGACTCGACCGGCGTGCGCGCGAAGCCGGTCTCTCGATCGTCCCCGACGTCGGCCTCGCCCCGGGCATGGTCAACATTCTGGCGCAGGGCGCAATCGACCGGCTCGACACCACCGACTCCGTACGCCTCTGGGTCGGGGGACTCCCCCAGCACCCCAGGCCGCCGCTCAACTACCAGATCGTGTACTCGCTCGAGGGCATGCTCGACTACTACGTCACACCCGCCGAGATCCTGAAGGACGGCAGGCGCACGACCGTCGAGGCCCTTTCGGAGATCGAAACCCTCGACTTCCCCGACCCGATCGGACGGCTGGAGGCCTTCCACACCGGCGGCGGCACTTCGGCCCTGCCCGCGCGGTACGAGGGGCGGGTGCGGTCGCTGGAGTACAAGACGCTCAGGTATCCGGGCCACGCGCACATCATGCGGGCGATCCGCGCGCTGGGCCTCCTGAGCGACACCGACGTCGAGCACCGGGGGACCGCGGTCAACCCGCGCCGGTTCTTCATCGAGCGCGTCACGCCGCTGCTCACCAACGAGGACGGGGACGACCTGGTGGTGGCGCGCGTCGAAGCCGCGGGCGAGCGGGGCGGGCGGCCCGCGCGAATCCGGTACGACGTGATCGACCATCACGACCCCGCGACGGGGCTCACGGCCATGGCGCGCACGACCGGATTTTCGCTGGCCATCGTGGCGCTCATGCAGGCGCGTGGGGAGGTGGCCGCGCCGGGGGTCGGCACGCCGGACGAGGTGATCCCGCCCGACGCCTTCGTCGCCGAGCTGAGGCGCCGCGACATCCGGGTTGAAGTCTCGGAGCCGACCGGGGCGGCGGGCCCGTAGCGCGGGCGGCGTCGGCGCCCTATTGCCGGGATATCCCGTCCGCGGGCCGCTCGCCCGACAACCCGTCGCACGGTGTTATCTTGGTCGGCTTTCCGGCGCCACGGACCCGATCACCCTTGCAATGCCCGTCCGGCTGACACCATGACCCGCCCCACACCGCTTCTTCCCCTGGCCCTGCTCGCCATTGCCCTGCCCATCGCCGCCTGCCGTGACTCCGGCGGCGGCCGCGAGAACGACCGCCCCGCCGAGAATGAACCGGCTGCAACCGGCTCCGCCGCGGGCAATCCGACCACGGAAAACCCGGACCTGATCCGGCCCGGCGAAACCCGCCTCGGCGCCATCCGCCAACTCACCTTCGAGGGCGAAAACGCCGAATCCTACTGGGCCTTCGACGGCACCTCCCTGATCTTCCAGTCGACCCCCACGCCCGGCGAGGGCTGCGACCAGATCTTCACCCTCGACCCGGCCACCGGCGCCCGCCAACTCGTCAGCACCGGCCTGGGCCGCACCACCTGCGCCTACTACTACCCGTCCGGCGACCGAATCCTCTATTCCTCGACCCACCATCACGATCCCGCCTGCCCCACCCCTCCCGACCGCTCGCGCGGCTACGTCTGGGCCCTGTACCCCACCTACGACATCTTCGCCGCCGACGCCGACGGGTCGAACCCCGTCCAGCTCACCACCGAGGACGGCTACGACGCCGAGGCCACCTTCTCCCCCACCGGCCACCGCATCGTCTTCACCTCGGTGCGCGACGGCGACCTCGACCTCTACTCCATGCTCCCCGACGGCTCGGACGTGCAGCGCCTGACCGACCGGCTCGGCTACGACGGCGGCGCCTTCTACAGCCCCGACGGCACCAGGATCGTGTGGCGCGCCCACTACCCCGAGACCCCCGACGAGCGCGACGACTACCTGTCGCTGCTGGCCGACGGCCTCATCCGCCCCTCGGCGCTGGAGATCTGGGTGGCCGACGCGGACGGCTCCAACCCCCGCCAGCTCACCGACAACGGCGCCGCCAACTTCGCCCCGTACTGGCACCCCTCGGGGGAGCAGGTCATCTTCTCGTCGAACATGGACGACCCGCGCGGCCGCGACTTCGAGATCTACATCATCAACATCGACGGCACGGGACTGGAGCGAGTCACCTACTCCGAAGGCTTCGACGGCTTCCCCGTCTTCCACCCCGACGGCTCCCGGCTCGCCTTCGCGTCCAACCGCAACATGTCGCACGAGGGGAACACGAACATTTTCCTGGCGGAGTGGCGGGACGGGAATTGAGTATGACATGAGTATGCCATACTCATCAAACCCCCAGAAACCCCGTCAGGATACGGTAGGTCAGCCCCCAGATCACACGGCCCTCGACCTCGATGCTCGGAAACGACCGCACCAACCCCCCTTCACGCCACGGATAGGACCCCCGGTTCCCTTCATCCGCCAGGTCCTTCACACGGAACCAGTGCACCGACGCCACCTCCGGGCTCCCCACCCGGGCCACCGCGCCGGGCCGGGTCCGGAAGACGAACGGCCAGACCGTGATCACGGGCAGCCGGACGCCCAACGGCCTGACGGTCTCCAGCCGGCCAAGCACACCCCGCCGCCCGTCCAGGCACAGGCCCGTTTCCTCGCGGGTCTCCCGCACCGCCGTCGCGAGCAGCCCGTCGTCCGCCTCGTCCATGCTCCCGCCCGGCAGCGCCATCTGCCCCGACCACGGGTCCCGGCGCGACTCGCTCCTCCTGATGACCAGCACCTCGCAGTCGCGCGCCGCGGGATCGGCCACGCCGGCCGGCTCCCGCAACACCAGCGCGACCGCGGCGTTGCGTCGGTCGAGATCCGGGACGGCTGACTCCACGGGCCCGAATCGGTCGGCCAGGGCCCCGCAAAGGCTGGACAGGCGCAGCGGCTGATCGCTTCGCGCCCCCTCCCCACCCATCATCCGCGATTCCCCACGACCCCCTCAGACCCCCGCCCGGTCCGGACCCCAGATGTGCTTGTGCAGCTGGGTCTGGAAGCGGACCGGCAGCCCGCTCTCCAGGATCGCGGCGGCCAGCTCCTCCATCTCGTCCAACCCCCACACCGGCGAAACCAGCAGTGCCCCGAGCGACCCGTCCCGCACCCGATCGTCGAGACCGTGGCGCCGGATCGCCTCGGCCGCCCACTCGAAATCCTCGACACCCGCCACCACGAACTTCACCTCGTCACGCCCGGTCAGGTGGTCCAGGTTCGACCACAGGTTGCGGTGCTCCTCGCCCGAACCCGGACACTTCAGGTCCATGATGCGGTGCACCCGGTCGTCCAGAACGCCCACGTCCACCGCGCCCGAGGTCTCCACGAGCACGGTGTAGCCGTCGTCGAGCAGGCGGCGGGCCAGCACGGCCGCGCCCGGCTGCACCAGCGGCTCCCCGCCGGTGATCTCGACCAGGCGGCACCCGTTTTCGGCCACCGCGTCCACGACCTCGTCGATCGCGAGCCGCGTCCCGCCGTGGAACGCGTAGGCGGTGTCGCACCAGACGCAGCGCAGCGGACACCCGGTGAGACGCACGAAGGTGCACGGCAGTCCGGCCCGGGTCGACTCGCCCTGGATGGAGTGGAAGATCTCGGTGACGCGGATGGAATCCGTACGGCCGCGCCGCTTGCGGTCCGGCGTTGGCCGGCCCGCCTCACCGCCGTCGGCCCTATCGGCGGGCACATCCGCGCCGGTGATGCCGCCGCCCACCGCCTTCACACCGTCCTCCCCCCGCCACCACCATCCGCCGTCCGCCTCGCCACCGCCTCGTTCAACAGGCGCTGGACCTCGTGCAGGGTCAGGCCGCCCGCCTCCTCCGCCACCGCCTGCCGGCTCGCCCCGCGCCACAGCACGGGCGTCTCGACATGGCCCACGATCCCCAGGCCGGTCGCGGCCCAGCGCGGAAAGACCAGGTACCCGGCCACGGGCGTCCGCAGGTCGCCGGTCCGTTCCGTCTCGATCGAGACGGTGTACGGCTGGCCGTCCAGCGCCTCGAACCCGGGGGGGCGATTGTGGACGGAAAAATACCCGCCGAGCGTGTGGTCGTCCTCGCCCCTGCCGGCTTCCGGCGCGGCCGCGGGTTCCGTCATCGTGATTCGCTCCCCTGGTTCCGGTGCCAGGGCCGCCGACTTCCGCCGGCCCTGGCGCAATCGGCCCGAAAGGTAAACGGTCCCCCTCGTTCGCGCCCGCACCGCCGGGCTCCATGCCCTATCTTCATGACGTTCGGCGGGGCGTCCTGCCGACCCCCGCTCCCACAGTCCCCCCGCAACAAAAGGTCGGTCCCCAAGGTGCGCGCTGCGGTCTTTCACGAAAACGGCGGCCCCGAGGTCGTCAAGGTCGAAGAGATGGACGTTCCCCGTCCCGGTCCGGCGGAGGTCAGGATCCGGGTCGAGGCCTCCTCGATGAACCACCTGGACCTGTGGATGCGCCGCGGGCTCCCCATCGAGATCCCGATGCCGCACATCGGAGGATCGGACATCGCGGGGACGGTGGACAAGCTCGGGCCCGGGACCGTGCGTTCCCTGCTCGGCAAGCGCGTGGTGGCCGACCCGTCCCTGGCCTACGACTGGTACCGGCTGGCGAGGATTCCGGGGCTGGACCTGGAACCCTTCCAGGTGATCGGCGAGCACACGCAGGGGGGGTTCGCGGAGTTCGCGGTGGCGCCGGCCGCGAATGTGGTGGAGCTTCCGGACGGGTTCCCGCCGGCGACGGCGGCGGCAGCGGCGCTGACCGGCGTCACCGCGTGGCGTGGCCTCATGACGCGCGGGCGGCTGCGTGAGGGACAGCGTGTGCTGATCACGGGCGCCAGCGGGGGCGTGTCGACCATGGCGGTGCAGTTTGCCAGGGCCGCCGGAGCGGAGGTCTTCGCGGTGACGTCGTCCGAGGAGAATGCGGCCCGCGTCCGGGCGTTGGGCGCCCATCACGTCTTCGACCGCACCACCACCGACTGGGGGCGCGAAATCCACCGCCTGACCCGGAAGGCGGGCGTGGACCTTTGCCTGGACTCGGTGGGCGAGGCGATCTGGCCGCAGCTCCTTCGCGGACTGGCCGTCGGAGGCCGGCTGGTTTCGTTCGGGGCGACCACGGGCCCCGCCGGCAAGGTCGACATCCGTCTGCTCTTCTGGCGACAGCTTTCGGTCCTTGGGTCGACGATGGGCACACCGGCCGAGTTCCGCGAGGCCATGGACATGGTGTTCCGGCGTCGGGTCACGCCGCCGATCCACGACGTGCTGCCGCTGTCCGAGGCCCGCCGGGCGCATGAGATGCTCGAGGCGGGCGACGTGTTCGGGAAGCTCGTCCTCGATCCGCGGAGGGCCGGCCCATGACCTTCCGCGACGCGCAGGAAAGGGTCGACCAGTGGATCAGCCGCTTCGAAGAGGGCTACTGGCCGCCGCTGGCGATCCTGGCCCGGCTCATGGAAGAGGTCGGCGAGCTGTCGCGCGAGATCAACCACCGCTTCGGATCCAAGCCCAAGCGCGAGGACGAGCCGGCGGCGGAGCTGGAGCTGGAGATCGCCGACATCCTCTTCGTGCTGATCTCGCTGGCCAACCAGCAGGGGATCGACCTGGACCGGGCCTTCGCTCGGGCGATGGAGAAGTACGAGGAGCGCGACGGGGACCGCTGGACGCCGAAGTAACGATTTGCCGCCTTCGCCTGTCCAACTGAAAAGGGCACGCATGGTTCCCATCACTCCAACCAGCCGGGCCGGCGCTTCGGCGCCCTCGGTGCGACGCGGGATTCCTCCACGGACTGCCAAATGGACAACGGGGAGACCGACGGACTCCTGGTCGCGCGGGTCCGGCGCGGAGACAGCAGGGCGTTCGACCAGCTGGTCCGACGGCATTTGCGCGCGGCGCACGCCGTCGCAAGGGCCGCGCTGGACAACCCCGACGATGCGGACGATGTGTGCCAGGACGCGTTCATCCGGGCGTTGCAGCAGATCGACCGCTGCCGCAACCCCGAACGTTTCAAGGCCTGGCTCATGACGATCGTTCGCAACACGGCGCACAACCGGAGGCAGTACAACCAGGTCCGCACGGCGGTGCCCCTGGAGAAGGCGGTGTCGGCTGCGTCGGGCGACGACCCTCTGGCCGACGCCGAACGGACGGAGTTGCGCGGCCACCTCAGGGAAGCGATGACCCATTTGACGGACCTGCAGCGCAGGGTCCTCGTCCTCTACGACCTCGAGGGCTGGAGCCACGGCGAGATCGCGATCGAGCTGGGGATCTCGGCCGGTTCCTCCCGTGTCCACCTGCACGTCGCCAGGAAGGCGATGCGGCGGCTTCTTTCGGGGCGCCTCGCGCCAGGAATCGTGTGATCGATGAAGAAACGAAATGACCACGGCAACGGGCACGCCGCCCGCACCCATCCCGATTCGGACGCCGTCGTGTTCGAACTCGACCCGGAGTCGAACCCGGACCGCTGGGAGGCGATGATCGCCCGCATCATGGAGCGCGCGCAGCCGATTCTCGCGGCGCGGCGGCGGCAGACGCTCGAGGGGACGCTTTCCCGCTGGCGCCGCCCGGTCATGCTGGGTTCGGCCGGGCTCGCGGCTGCTGCTGCCGCCGTGCTTCTGCTTCTGCCCGGGCGAGATGCCGGGGCCGACGAGGTCTCGTTCGCCGAGGTGATGATGCCCTGGACCGTCGCGGCGTGGATGGAGGGGAGCTACGCACCCACGGCCGGGGAACTGGTGCTGGCCATCGAGGAGTACATGCCATGAACCGGAAGTCGACCGCCGCTCTCATGCTCGCCGCCGTCTTCTTCGCCGGAGTGGCCGCCACCCTCGGCACCCTGAGGATCGTGGAGCACCGGGGCGGCGACTACGGGGAGTACTTCTCCCGCACCGGGCCGCGCGACTTCCGGGGGGATCGTCCCCGCGATGGCCGTGCCCGCGCCGAACGCCCCGCAAGCGCGCGCGACGAGCGGCCCTGGTCGGAACTTGCGCGGCTGCGCGTCACCGACCGGCTTGTTCGGGCGCTCGACCTGACCGACGACCAGGTGGAGGAGATCCGGGACGCGATGGAACAGCACCAGAGCGATGCCCAGGAGGTCTGGGAGGATGTCCTTCCGGTGCTGGCGGCGCAGCGCGACTCGCTCAACGCGGAGTTCGAGCGGATCCTCACGCCGGAGCAGTACGAGAGGTTCACCGGATACCTCAGGGCCGACCGGGAGCGCTGGCTGCCGGACCGCCGCTCGCGGGGACGGGGCAGGCGGTAGGGCTGTTTCGGAACGGCGTCGGGGCGCGCTCTCGTTCTCGGGCGGGTTCATCCACGGACTGCCGGTCAAGCAAGTTGGCCAGGTTCGTCCCAAGAGGTGGGCCACCGACGTCTTCCCGACCCGGTTGATCTTGCCCCCGGCGCAATTCGGGTAATCTTGTCCCCCCATGAAGCGCATCCTCATCACCGGTGCCGCCGGCCAGATCGGGACCGAACTGGCTTCGCGCCTCCGGGACCGCTACGGCCCCGGCATGATCCTGCCGACGGACATCCGCGATCCCGTCTCCTGGGCGTCCCTCGGCCCCGCCGAGCGACTGGACTGTCTCGACCTCGACGCGCTGCGCACCGTGGTGAGGCGTTTCGGCGCGACCGACATCTTCCACCTGGCCGCGATCCTGTCGGCGGCAGCGGAGGAGAGTCCGCTCCGGGCGTACCAGATCAACATGGACGGACTGGTCAACGTGCTGCAGGTGGCCGCCGAGACCGGCTGCCGCGTCTTCACCCCCAGCTCGATCGCGGCCTTCGGCCCCGAGACCCCCAGCGACCCCGCTCCCCAATCCACATTGCAACGCCCCACGACCATGTACGGGGTCACCAAGGTGGCGGGCGAGCTGCTCTGCGACTACTACCACGCGCGTTTCGGCGTCGATGCCCGCGGGCTGCGCTTCCCGGGCCTCGTCTCCTACACGGCGCCCCCGGGCGGCGGCACCACCGACTACGCCGTCGACATCTTCCACGCCGCCCTCGAGCGGGGCCGCTACACCTGCTTCCTGAAGCCCGACACGCGCATGGACATGATGTACATGCCCGACGCGATCCGCGCGATCATCGAGCTCATGGAAGCGCCGGCCGCGTCGCTGGTGCACCGCAACGCCTTCAACGTCACGGCCATGCACTTCACTCCGGCCGAGCTGGCGAACGCGATCCGGGTCCATATGCCCGGCTTCGAGATCGACTACGACCCCGACCCCGTGCGCCAGGCGATCGCCGACTCGTGGCCCGAGCGCCTCGACGACTCCGAGGCCCGCGAGCAGTGGGGCTGGCGTCACGAATACGAGCTCCCGGACATGGTGGCGGACATGTTCCGGGGACTGAGAGCCATCCTGGCCCCGGAAACCGCGGCCACCGCCGGAAGGTAGGCGACAGGCATGCCGATGGACCGCTTGACCGGCGTGGTCAACGACCTCGTCGCGGGCATGGAGAAGCAGGGAACCGCGAAGGGCGCCGAGGTGGTGGTGCGCGAGGTGATTCCCGCGGCGGACGGGCAGGGGCCACGCTTTCTGCTCGAGGGGCAGGGCGACAAGCGCTTCATCCGCATGAACGCGAACTCGTACCTGGGCCTGAGTCTCCACCCCGAGGTGGTCGAGGCGGAGGAGGTCACGGCTCGCGCGATGGGGGCGGGGCCGGGGGCGGTGCGGTTCATCGCCGGGACGCACACGCCGCACGTGGCGCTGGAGCGGGATCTGGCCGCGTTTCACGGCCGCGAGGAGGGGATGATCTTCTCGTCGGCGTACGCGGCGGTGGTCAGCGCGCTCGTCTCGCTCACCGACAAGACCACCTTCGTGATCTCCGACGAGCTCAATCACAACTGCATCATCAACGCCATACGCATGTCGCGGCCGGCGGGGAAGGCCATCTACCCGCACCTGGACCTGGCCACCCTGGACCGCCAGCTGGAAGAGGCGAAGGGGCGGGCGCGGCGCGTGATCGTGGTGACGGACGGGATCTTCTCCATGCGGGGCGACCATGCGCCGGTGGACGAGATCATGGCCATCGCCGAACGGCACGACGAGGGCTTCCCCGAGAACGTGGTCGTGGTGGTGGACGACTCGCACGGGGTGGGGGCCTTCGGGGCCACCGGACGCGGCACCGAGGAGTACACCAACAGCCCGCCCTGCGACATTCTGGTGGGCACGCTGGGCAAGGCCTTCGGGGTGAACGGCGGCTACGTGGTCTCGAGCGCTCCGGTGATCCGCTTTCTGCGCGAGTCGTCGCCGCTGTACATCTATTCGAATCCGATCACCGCGGGGGAGGCGGCAGCCGCCCGCAAGTCACTCGAGATCCTCCAGGCTCCGGAAGGCGCCGAGCGGCTCCGTCACCTGCGCGCGCTGACGAAGCGCTTCGAGGCGGGGCTGGTGGCGGCCGGCTTCGAGATCATCCCGGGCGACCATCCCATCACCCCGATCATGGTGCGCGACACCGACGAGACGCGGCGCCTGGTGGCGGCCCTCTTCGACGCCGGCGTACTCGCCACCGGGCTGGCCTATCCCGTCGTGCCCCGGGGCGACGAATCGATCCGCTTCCAGATCAACGCGGACCACACCGAGGCGGGGATCGACGAGGTCCTCGCGGCCCTGGCCACCGCGCGCGCCGACCGCTGAGGAAACCGGCCGCGCGCCTTGCCGTCATTCCGACATCCCCGGGCTACCCCCACGGCCTCACGCTCAGCGAGAATCCCCCTCCGAAGCGCGTATAGAAGGCGCCGGTGTAGTTCGTCTCGACCTTCCGCCACCCGAGCCTGAACGCGCCGTTGACGTTCAGTCCCAGAGACCTCGTCACCTCGGCGTACAGCACCGACGCGTTGTCGGCTTCCTCTCCTGCCACCAGGGCGTCCTGCGTGGGCTGGATGTAGCGTTTTCGGGCCAGGGTCCCGACCAGGCTCACGTCCGTATCGTCCCACAGCCAGGTCGCCTGCATGTGAACACGGCCATGGTTGTACTCGACGCGCGGGGAGGTCGAGCGACTGCGGATGCCGGCGACGGTGGTGGTGATCTCCAGCTTCGTCGTTCTCAATCCGAAGGTCGCGCCGAGGCGCAAGGCATGGTCGACGCGCTGCATGTCGCGGCCCTGGCGCGGGTAGCTATGGTAGCCGTAGGCACCGAAGAAGCGCAATGTCCAGTAGTCCCTCGCGTCGCCGTAGGCCTCCGGATCCGCGGCCAGGTAGAAGACTCTGCTGGCACCCGCCTCGACGACCATGGAGTTGCGATCCAGGAAATCCAGGTGGTCGAGCTGCGGGGGCGGTTTGTAGTCCGCCTGCTCGCCGGCCACCTTCACGTCGACGTTGATCGCACGCACGCTCTTCGCGTACCCTGCCTGCACATTGTAGATGTCGTATCCCGGGTGCTTGTACAGCGGCATGGGCGGATGATCGATGATGCGGCGGCTCCGGGCCGTTGCCTCGGCAGTGGCCACCCCGCCGCCCAGCAGGTGCTCGTAGGTCAACGTCAGCCTCCCGCTGTTTTCCCGCGGCGCGTAGTTGCGCAGCCGAAATCCCGTCGCAGCGGACTGGCGGATGCCGCCGTCGAGGGCGGCCTCCAGACGGTGCGTGGACCTTCTGAGCAACGAGAAGACTCCCCGCGCGCTCCATTCCCCGACGCCGGCCTGCGCCCTCTCGGTGGAATCGAACTGGGGCACGGTGATCGCCGAGAAATCCCCCCACCAGGCCTCGCCCGTCAGCCCGGCGGTAATCACGAAATCCCTGACCCGCGACTGACCGGAAACCGCGGACGGGACCGTGAACAGCGGGAGCAGAGCCAGCGCAATGACACCCCATCGTGCCGGCCGCCGGGACGCGCCGATGCCGGTTGCGTGCATGCGCAGTCGCCTCATGTTCCCCCCAGCCGGCCTCTGATTTCCTCCGCCCTCGCCTTGAGTCGGCTCAGAAAATCGTTCACTTCGTTGCGAAACTCCTGCTTCTCCGCGATGCGCTCCTGCAGCGGCTTCAGATTGGTCCACGCCGTGGTGTCGGTGACCTGTGTGTCGTCGGTCACGTTGGTGCGCACCCCGGTCGGGATCGTGTTGTCGTCGAAAATGTCGCCCGACGTGTTTCTTCTTCTCTCCCGGGCCTGGCGCCTGAGGAGCCCCTCGATCTCGCGGTCCAGTTTGGCGAGCTCTTTCTCGAAGGTCTGAATCCTTGTTTCGACCAGGTTCAACTTGCGCCGGAGATCCCTGGGCCCGTCCTCATCCTGGATTGTCACGTCGTGCATCTCCGGCGGCTCGCGTTCCACATCGGCCAGTTCGAGCTCCAATTCCCGGAGTTCTTCCTCGTATTCGTTGTACAATTTGTTCGCGGTATCGTCTGCCCCCACCTGTGACGCCCCGATCTGTTGATCCAGCATGTTCAGGTAGTCGTCCAGGGCATCCATCAACGCATCACCGGCATCGCGCCAGCGCTCCAGGCTTGCCTGCCAGGTATTCTCGGCGCTGCGCTTGACCCCGGTTCGTTCCTGAAGCTGGCCGCGGAGGCGTTGCACCTCATCGTCGTCGCCGCGAGCGTCCGCTGCCGCGAGCTGGCTGATGAGCTGATCCCAGTCGTGCCGGATGCGCTGCAACTCGGCCTCGTCGGCTTCGTGCTGCTCCTTTGCCGCCTTATACACCACTCGCCGATCCTCGACCTCCTGTTGCGGCGAGGTGGGCCTTGCCTGCGCCGACACGCCGGGCGGCGCGAGCGCCGCCATGACCAGGCCGAGGGGGACGATGAGGCGTCTCATCCCGCGATCCCGTATTTCTTGATCTTGTACAGCAGCTTGCTCTTCGTGATGTTCAGGATTCGGGCGGCCGCGGCCCTGTTTCCCCCGGTCCTCTCCAGGACCTGGCGGATCATCTTCTCCTCCATGTCGACAACGGCCCTGTCCAGGTCGATACCCTCCGCGTTGTCGCCACCCAGGGCCGTGGAAGTGGCCAAATCGGGACCGTTGACGTTCACGAGCAGCGGCAGGTCACCCTGGTCGAGCACCTCGCCCTCCGCCAGCACCAGCGCGCGCTCAATCACGTTCTCGAGCTGGCGAACGTTGCCGGGCCAGTCGTACCCCGCGAGCCGCTCCATCGCGCCGGGATCGATGCCGGTCACCCCTGAGCGCGTTCGCCTTTTCAGCTTGCCGAGGAAGTGTTCGACGAGCAGTGGAATGTCGTCCTTCCGCTCCCTCAGCGGCGGGACCGTCACGGGCACGACGTGAAGGCGGTAGTAGAGGTCTTCGCGGAATCCCTCGGCGGCCAGCAGGTCTTCCGACGGCGTGTTCGTGGCGGCCACGATCCGTACGTCCACCGGGATCGTCTCCTCGCCGCCCACCCGCTCGAGTTCCCGCTCCTGGAGCACCCGCAGCAGGCGCACCTGCGTGGCCGCGTTGATCGTGGCGATCTCGTCCAGGAAAAGGGTTCCTCCGTCGGCCAGCTCGAAACGGCCCCGGCGCTGTTTTGCCGCCCCGGTGAAGGCGCCGCGTTCGTGGCCGAAGAGCTCGGAATCCAGCAGACCCTCCGGAAGCGCGCCGCAGTTGACCCGGATGAACGGGCCCTCGTGGCGCGTGGAGCGGGCGTGGATCGCCCGTGCGACCAGCTCTTTCCCCGTCCCTGATTCGCCGTAGACCATGACCGTCGAATCGGAGCGCGCCACCCGCTCCACGAACCGCTTCACGCGCACAATGCCCTCCGACTGCCCCACCATGTCGCCGTAGGGGGTGTCGCCGTCTCCAGATTCGCTCCGCAGATAGGTGTTCTCCACCCGCAGCGCCAGGTTCTCCTGTTCCAGCCGCAGGCGCTCGTCGCGCTCGCGCAGGAGGCGGTCCACCTTGATCCCGAACTCCTCGGGCGAAAACGGCTTGGAGATGAAGTCGCGAGCACCGAGCTTCATCGCCTCGACCGCCCTCTCGACGGTGCCGTGCGCCGTGATCACCAGCACATCGGTGTTCGGAGAGCTTTGATTCACCCCCTCCAACACCCTGAGCCCGTCCTCCTCGGTGGCCATCTTCATGTCCGTGATGACGATGTCCGCCCCCTGTTCCTCCAGAATCTGCAACCCCTCCTTCGCGTCGGTGGCCGACAGGGTCCTGTGGCCGCGGCGGCGCATGAGGAGTTCCAGACCCTCCCGCATGGAGTCGTGATCGTCGATGATCAGAACCCGCCTCAAGTTGCTCATCCTGCCGCTTTCTCCAGTCCCGCCCTCTGCCGCGAGCTATCCGCCGGCGGGTCTTCCGGGCCACTCAGATACACGTGAAACTCCGCACCGCGCCCGGCCCCGCCATCTTCCTCGCCCTCCGGGACCAGCTCCACGCGGCCGTGGTTCGCCTCGGCCATCTCCTTGACGATCGCCAACCCCAGTCCCGCTCCCTGCGCCTTGTCGCCGACGAACGGCTCGAAGATCCTCTCCCGGATCTCGCGCGGTATCCCGGGGCCGTTGTCCCTGACCGCAACCCTGACCTCGCCGTTGATCATCGCCCCCTCCAGCCACACCCGGTCCCCGGCGTGGGACGCGTTTCGGAGCAGGTTGAGGACCAGTCGCTTCACCTGAAGCGGATCGGCGATCGCCAGGAGGGGTCCCGCCGGAAAATCCACCAGCAGTGTCCCACCCTTCTTGTCCAGTTCGGCTTCCGCCAGCTCCGCGGCCTCGCCCAGCGACTGGCGGAGGTCGTGAAGCTCCGGCTCCGTGCGGCCGGGCCGCGCAAAGCCGAGGAACTCGTCGATGATCGCGTTCAGGCCCTGGACTTCCTTCCTGACCCGCTCCAGAATCCGGCGCCGTTCCGCGGGGTCCTCGGTGTTCTGGGCGGCGGCCGCAAAGAGCTCCAGTCCCCCCAGCGGATTCCTTATCTCGTGGGCCACCCTGGACAACATCAGGCGCAACTGCTCGTCCCGCTGCCGGATCCCGGTGCGCATCCGTTCCATGGCCCGGGCCAGCCGGCCGATCTCGTCCTCCCCTTCCAGGTCGAAGGGGCGGTCGACCGCTCCCCGCTGGATCCGCAGTGCTCCGCGGCTCAGAACCTCGAGGCGCGAGGCAATGCCCCCGGCAAGGCGCCAGCCGGCCAGGGCCGCCAGCACTGCCGCCGCCGCCGTGACCGCCAGAACGGACCACCCGAGCGTGCTGAGCGGCACCAGGTGGTCCACGGGCATGAGCAGGCCGAGAAAAAGTCCTTCGGGGTCCAAGCTGACGATTCCATACTTGTACAGCTTCTCACCGTCCTCGGTCCGGAACGGTTCGGTGGTGGCGCTGCCCTGTTCGTACGCTTCCTCCACCGCGTAGAGATGAGGTTGCACCCAGCTCAGTTCCTGCCCTATGAAGACGGAGTCAGCCACGTCCACGCCCACCACAAGGGTGGCCGCGCTATCGCCCGGCGACCAGCGGAAAAAGTCGCCCCGTTCCGCATAGCGACCATAGTCCTCGCTCACGAGGCGAAGCAACAGCGTGTGGTAGTCCTTCCAGAGAAGCGAGCCTTCCTCGTCGGCCCTCAAGCGCAGGAGTTCACTGCTTCCCCCGAAACTGACTTTCCCGACCACACCCGCCACATCCACCAGCTTCCGGTCGATTTCGGCCTCCAGTGCCACCCGCGACACCATGTAGCTCCCCAATCCCTGGACGGCGCTCACCGCCACCGCAAAGGTGACGAAGAAAAGGGCGAAGCGGTTGCGCAGCCTCATCGTCCGTCTCCGTCACGGGCACGGCGGTCCCGGGCCGCCGACGCTGCCGACTCCAATGCGGGGGGTATCATGTCCACGGGCTACGCCTCGCAGGGGACTCGCACGGAGCGCAGCGAGTATGATGGCTGCGGGTGTCCCCTCGGGGTCACCACGATATGGTACGGCCACTCGAACCGGCGCGCCGGGGTGCAGTAGTCCCCGGGGACGAGTTCGACCATCTCGATCTTGCTGCCGGTGACCCGGCTCGCGTCGCCGATCAGCAGAACCCGGCGAACCTCGACCGTGTGCCCCGCCTCGTCCCGTTCTCCTATGGACGCGACCGCGACCATGTCACGCGCCCAGTCGATTTCGGGCGGCGACCTCTCCCCCCCCGCGTGTTCCCGCCAGAACGCGCTCCATCCGTCGGGTTCCTCCCCTTCGTCCGCGCCTTCGGGGGAACGGTACACCAACATCCCCTCGGCAAACTCGATGCCGGACTGCGCTCCCCGCTCGATGGTCGCGAACGGCAGGCTGCCGGTGTACGCATACTGGTCGAAGTCCTCGCCGAGCGTGAAGTCCCTCGCTCTCAGGGCGATCTGGATGACCCGCGCGGCGCCGTCGTCCGGCTCGAACCCCTCTGTGCTCAGGTCGCCCAGCGAGTTGGCGTAGAAGGCGCAGCGGGCCCACTCCTTCTCTTCGTCGTGCCGGTTGTCCCGGATCAGGATGCTCACCCGGCTCCTCCCGATTCCGCAATCGTCGACCTGGTCCGGGGGTTCCCAGAGCCTGGTCCCCGCGTTGTCGATCGCCAGCTGAAGCAGGCTCGCATAGTTGGCGGCGTACAGGTAGGGAAGGCCGGGATTGCGCATCACGTTGTCGTCCCCCAGGACGCTGTCGTACCCGATCTCCTCGTAGAGCTTCCACGCCCCATCCGAGTTCCATGTCAGGACCTGTTGCTGCCAGCCTATCCCGCCCTGCAGCGGCACCTCCACCGTCACCCGCACCTGTCCGTCCAACCCGAACCGCAGATCCGGCCCCGGCCCCATCGGATCGCACCCCATCATCGAACCGTAAATGATGGTCAGACTTGCGGTTAGCAATCTCGTCCGCAATACTCGTTCTCTTCGCCAAGGCGATTTCCCGACCGCGGCACGCGATCCTGCCGGTATTCGCGGACCTGTACCGCCGGTGCGCGCCATGTATCTTTCGGTCGCCATGTCTGCCTCCCTTTCTCGCCTCCGCCGGCTTCTTCACGAGAGAAGCGTGAAGATCGGCGACTTCACGCTCGCCAGCGGCCGTCGTTCAAAATACTACATCGACGCGCGCCTCACGACGATGAGCGGTGCCGGCCAGGTGCTGGTCGGCGAGGTATGCCACCAGGCCATCGTGGATGCGGGCTGGCATCCCGAGTACGTCGGAGGCATGACCCTGGGCGCCGATCCCATCGCATACGCCATCGCGGCTCACGCCACCCGCCAGGGCCGCACCCTCGACGCCTTCACCGTCCGCAAGCGTCCCAAGGGCCACGGCACGGGCAGGCAGATCGAAGGCGGCCTGCCCACCGGCGCCCGTGTCGTGGTCATCGAGGATTCGGTCACTTCCGGTGGAAGCCTGCTCGCCGCACTGCGTGTCATCGAGGACCACGGCGCGGGCGTTGCGGGCGTGCTGGCGCTCGTCGACCGGCGCGAAGGCGGCACGGAACGCCTCCTCGAAGCCGGTTACGATTTCCGCGCGGTCTTCAGCGCCACGGACCTGTTGTAGCCCCGGCCGGCCGCACGGAGGCGCGGCCGCCATCGCCGTCCCCCGCGCACCCCCCGCGGTCAGTCGACCAGGCGCAGCGGCATGACCAGACACAGGTAGTCCAGCTCACTTTGGGCGGGCACGACCGTGGCGGCGCGTTCCGCCGTCTTGAACGCCAGTTGCACATCGCCTGCAGGCATGTTCCTCAGAACCTCGATCAGGTAGTGCGCATTGAACCCGATCCGGAGCGCCTCCCCCTGGTAGTCGAGTTCCAGTTCGTCGTGCGCCTCACCCAGGTCGGGCGTCATGACGTCCAGATGGACCCGGTCCGATTCGAAGGACATCCTGATCCGGTGGGTCTGGTCGCTGGCCAGCACGGCCATCCGCCGGACGGCAGCCTCCATGGCCTCCTTGTCGACGCGCGCCACCTTGTCGTTGTCCTTCGGGATCACCTGCTCGTAGTTCGGATAGCTTCCCTCGATCAGGCGCGTGTAGACCTCCTGGTTCGCCGAGCGGAACCCGAGGTGATTGCCCCCTTTCCCGACCCCGATCTCCCCATCGCCGTCGAAGAGACGCTCCACCTGGGCCAGCGCCGCCGGCGGCACGATGAAGGCTCCGGACGCTCCCCCCGTCCCCGCCGCATCCACTTCCATCTTGGCCAGCCGGTGCCCGTTGGTGGCCACCATCGTCATCCGGTCGCCGAGTTCCCAGTACACGCCGTTCAGGATCGGCCGGCTCTCCTCGGTGGAGACCGCAAACGAGGTCCCGCGGATCAGCTGGCGCAGAGCGTCCTCCGACACGCCCCATCCGTCCTCGAAGTCCATCGCCGGAAGGTTCGGGAACTCCTCGCTCGGCAGCCCGTTCAGCTTGAACCGGCTGTTCCCGCAGCCGATCTCCAGCTGGTGGCCCCTCCCCTGCAGCTCGACGGGCTGGTCCGGCAACTCCCGGGTGAGCTCCAGCAACTTGCGCCCAGGTGCCGTAATCGCTCCGCCCTGTGTGACTTCGGCCGGTACGCGCACACGGATCGAAACGTCGAGATCGGTGCCGCTGATCCAGACCGAGTTGTCCTCGGACTCGATCAGGACGTTCGAGAGGACGGGAAGTGTCGTCTTGCCCGGAATGCTCGCGGAAACCGCGGCCAGCCCGCGCTGGAGGTTCTGCCGAGTGATGGTCAGTCTCATGAGTGTCCTGGATGGTCTTGGATTCGAGGACGAAATCCACAGGAGTCGGGAATCCTCCTATGAATCAGTAACAGGAAATATAGAAGATCGTCATCATAGGTGGTGTGGAAAGGTGGAAAGCGGTCGGCCCGGGACTCGGAGGAGCCAGCCGTAATGCGGTCCGCAGGGGACTTCAGCCGGGGTGGAAGACAGGAGGAAAAAATGCGCTTTTCAAGCATTCCGGGACGCCGATTGTGGAAAACCGGGCCTCCGCGCCGACTTTCCCACACGCTTTTCCACACCTTCCGCCCTTCCGGCAACACTTCGAATCGAACCGGTCACGCACTCTTCTGGAGCGTCTGGCGAATATCGTCGACCCGGGCCCGAAAGGCGTCATCGTCGCCCATCCGTGCCTCGACCTTGCGGATCGAGTGGATGACCGTGGAGTGGTCGCGCCCGCCGAAGACCCGTCCGATCTGCTTCAGCGGTGTGTCGAGCAGTTCGCGGATCAGGAACATGGCGACCTGCCGCGGGATCGTGACCGTGCGGCTCCGCCGGCTCGACGCCAGGGCATCGCCGCTCACGCCCCACACCTTGCCCACCTCGTCCCGGATGGCGGCGGGATCGAGAAGCGGCGGCTCCTTCGGATCCGCGAGGCCCGCCAGCGCCACATGTGCGAGGTCCAGCGTGAGCTCCTGGCGGGTCAGCGACGAGAAGGCGAGGAGCTTGATGATGGCACCCTCGAGCTCGCGCACCGAAGCCGTGCACCGGCGCGCGATGAGGTCGAGGATCCCCGGCGCCATGAGGACGCCGTCCTCGTCGGCCTTCCTCCGCAGGATGGCGACCCGCGTCTCGTAGTCGGGCCGCCCGACATCGGCGACAAGGCCCCACTCGAAACGCGAAACGAGGCGATCCTCGAGGCCGTCGAGTTCCTTCGGATGACGGTCGCTGGTCAGTACGATCTGGCGGCCGGCGTTGTACAGGACGTTGAAGGTGTGAAAGAATTCCTCCTGGGTGTGCTCCTTGCGGCGCAGGAACTGCACGTCGTCCACCAGGAGGAGATCGTAGGACCGATAGCGGGCGCGGAAAGCACCGGTCGATTGCTCGTAAATGGCTGTCACCATTTCATTTACAAACTGTTCAGCCGGAATGTAGCAGATCCTTGCGGCCGTTCCGTCGGCGAGCATCCGGTTGGCGATCGCCTGCATGAGGTGCGTCTTGCCGAGGCCGGTGGCTCCGTAGAGGAAGAGCGGGTTGTAGCGGCGCGCCGGCCGGCCCGCGACCGCGAGGCTGGCGGCCTGCGCGAGCCGGTTGGTGTCTCCGACGATGAAGCGGTCGAAGGTGTAGCGTTCGTTCAGGCCCGCGGGCGGCGGGGGCGAAGAGGGAGACGGGGCGGAGGGCTCGGGAGCGACCACCTGGGTGACGGTGATCTCGGGAGAGGGTCGCTCGGCGGGCGGTCCCTCGAAGGTGATCCGCAGCTCCACAGGCTCGCCCGTCACCCGCTCGGCGATATCGTGCACGACGTGGCCGTACTTGTCCTCGAGCCATTCCGCGTGGAACCTGCTCGTGGCGGCGACCTGCAGGATGCCGCCGTCCCACGAGACGGCCTTTGCGCTGGAGATCCAGGTGCGAAAAGCCTGTTCGGGGAGGCCTCGTCTGGCCTGTTCCAGGATGCGGTTCCAGAGGTCGGTGGCGCCCAGTTTCATGACCGAGTGGTGGGGGACGGGGGGCGCGAAGCTTACCCCTCGTTTCGGCCGAAGTCAAACCGTGCGCGGCCGGACGGCGACCGCGGCGAATCGCCCGCCGAAACCACTGCTGTTGACCGGCGGAGACAGACACCGATACGTTTAATGGCTGGACCGATTCCACCGGTTGGCGCCCGCCTCGAACGATGGACGCAGACCCGCACCAGACCGCTTCAGGTATCCCGAGATGAAACCGACATACAGGCCACGAAACCGAAAGCGCGTGAACAAGCATGGATTTCGGGCGCGAATGAGCACCAGGGCAGGGCGTGCCACGCTGAGCCGGCGCCGCCGCCGCGGCAGGCGGTCGCTCGTCGTGCGCATCGGATCCAAGCGCGGCGGTTGACACGGCCGGTGGAGGCGGAGCACGAGCGGCTCCCCCGTGCGGCCCGGATCCGCCGGACCCGCGACATCAGAGCGGTCCTGCGCCGCGGCACCCGACGGAGCACCCCCGCGCTGGATGTCTTCGTCCTCCCTCCCCCGTCCGGCCCCCCCGATGCGGAGAAGCGTCTCCCGCGCGTCGGCTGGGTCGTGCCGAAACTGGGCAACGGCATCGTGGCGCGGAACCGCCTCAAGCGGAGGCTCCGGGATATCGGCCGGCGGCGCGTGCTCGCCCACCTGCGCGAATCCGGATGCGGCGCCGATGTCCTGGTGAGGGTGCGAAGGAAGGGATACCGGGCTACGTATGGGCAACTCGAAGATCAGTGGATGAGCGTCGTGGAGAGGACATGCTCAAAACCTTGATGACGGCGGCGATCCGGTTCTACCAGCGCGGGCCGGGCGCGCTGAAGCCGCCCTGTTGCCGGTATCACCCCACGTGCTCCGAATACACGCGCCTCGCCATCGAGTCGCACGGGGCGTTGAAGGGCGTGTGGCTGGGGCTCAGGCGAATCGGCCGCTGCCATCCCTGGGGCGGGTTCGGACACGACCCCGTCCCCGATCTGCCGGGCGCCTCCGGCGGCGGGTCACGCTCCGGTGCGGATGCACCGCGGAGGCCTCACCGCAAATGAGCACCGGGCTCCGCTTCGCGCTGGCGATGTTGCTCATGCTGGTGGTCATCCTCGTGACCAACATGCTCTTCCCGCCCATCGCGCCGGAGCCTCCTCCCGCTCCGGCCGGGCCGGCGGAGGGCGGTCAGGTGGAGGTCGACCCGGAACCCGCATTCCCCGAGGCGGAACCCGAGGCGGGCGGACTGCTGGGTGTGGACGACGAACGGCGCGAGACCTTGGTGACGGTGGAGACACCGCTCTACACCATCACCTTCTCGAACCGCGGCGCGGCGGCCCGCTCCATCCGGCTCACCGGTCACAGGTCGTTTGCGCGCGATGGAGCGGTCGAGCTCGTCCCGGACGGCGCGCGGGTGCTGGCCGGAACCTGGCAGGTCGGCACGGACCAGGTGGACCTCACCCGCATTTCCTACGAGGTCAGCCCCGCCGACGGAATCCGGCTGGGAGAGGGAGCGGGCCCGCGCACCCTCACCTTCAGGTACGAGAATCCCACCCAACCGGTCGTGAGCGAGATCCGCTACACCTTCTCGGCGGACTCCTACCTGGTCACGGTCGAAGGAGAGCTTCCGGCCCGGGAGCGGGCCGCGCTGTTCGTGGACCTGGGGGTGGGGCTCGCCGTGAACGAACTGAAGGAGGGCGACGATCGCCGCAGTATGGCGTTCTCGGGCAACCACGTTGACGAGGGCATTAGCGCGCGGCCGCTGTCCAGGGTGCGCGAGTCGGAGATCATGGAGGGGCCGCTGCGGTGGGCGGCGGTCAAGAGCAAGTACTTCGTCGAAGTGATCCTGCCCGGCGACGGCACGGGCCAGTCCGGTTTCCTGTCCGGGGTCTGGGCCGAGCCCGTCGCGCTGCGCGACCGGGCCGCGCTGCGGGTCGGAATGCCGATGGGCGGCGACGGCACCTACACCTACCGGGCATACCTGGGCCCGATCGATCCCGAGATCCTGGCCGGCTTCGGGGACGACCTGCAGGAGGTGAACCCGGTAGGATTCGCCTTCCTGCGCCCGATCATCCGGCCCTTCGTGGGGCTCATTCACTGGACGGTCAACACGCTCCACGACCAGTTCCAGCTCGGTTATGCCTGGGTGCTGATCGTGATCGGCATCCTGGTGCGGGTCCTTCTGTGGCCGCTGAACCAGAGGGCGATGCGCTCGCAGATGAAGATGCAGGCGATCCAGCCGCTGGCCATGGACCTGCGGAAGAAGTTCGCCGACGATCCGCAGAAGATGCAGCAGGAAACGATGAAGCTCTACAGGGAACACAAGGTCAACCCCTTGGGGGGTTGCCTGCCCCTGTTGATTCCCTGGCCGGTGCTGATCGCGCTCTTCTTCGTCTTCCAGAACACGATCCAGCTGCGGGGCGTGCCGTTCATGTGGCTGCCGGACCTGTCGGCGCCCGATCCCCTCTACATCCTCCCCATCTTCCTCGGCGCCAGCATGTTCCTGCTGCAGTTCATCAGCATGAGGGCGATGACCGCCGCGAACCCGCAGATGAAGATGATGATGTACATCCTCCCCATCGTCATGGTCTTCATCTTCTGGCGCCTGGCCTCCGGACTGAACCTGTACTACGCCGCCTTCAATGTGGCGACGATTCCGCAGCAGATCCTGATCGCGAGGGAACGCAAGAAGGCGCAGCCGGGGTCCTCGGCGCCCGCGTCCGGGCCGCGCCGCTGAGCCGGCCGGTTTCGACATGGCGGGGCCCGTCGGAAAGCCTTCCCGGGGGCGGGAGGCGCTGGTGGATACCATTGTGGCACAGGCGACCCCTCCCGGTTTCGGCGCGGTCGCGGTGGTCCGCCTCTCGGGGCCGGGCGCCCTTGACATCGCCGGCCGGCTCATGGGACGCGATGCCGGGGCAATGGACGGTTGGGAAAGCAGATCCAGCCGGTTGTGCACGCTGGTTCGTCCCGGCTCGGGGGAGACGCTCGACCGTGCCCTGGTCTCGGTCTTTCGCGCCCCGGGGAGCTACACCGGCGAGGACGTGGTGGAGTTTTCGACGCACGGCGGCTACGCGATCCCGGCCGGCGTGGCGGCGGCGTGCGTGGCGCTGGGGGCGCGGGAGGCCGTGGCCGGCGAGTTCACCCGGCGCGCCTACCTGAACGGACGGCTCGACCTGACCCAGGCGGAGGCTGTCGGCGATCTCGTGGCGGCGCGGTCGGCGAAGGGACGCCAGGTGGCGATGCACCAGCTCGAGAGGGGTCTGGGAGACCGTATCGCGGCGCTTCGCAGCCGGGTCATCGGACTGTCGGCGCTCCTCGTTCAGCACATTGATTTTCCCGAGGAGGACGACGCGCCCACGCCCCTGGAAGCCATCGCGGGCGAGGCGGGGACGGTGTTGGAGGAGGTGGAGCGGCTGCTGGCGACCGCGCCGGCGGGGGAGATGCTGCGCGAGGGAGCGGTGACCGTTCTGGCGGGGGTGCCGAATTCTGGTAAGTCCAGTCTGTTCAACGCTTTAGTTGGCTTTGAGCGCGCTATCGTCACCGAGGTGCCGGGCACGACGCGAGACGCGATCGAGGCGGTCGTCGAAGTGGAGGGGTTCCCGTTCCGCCTGGTGGATACGGCGGGACTGCGAGGTGCCTCGGGGCGCGTGGAGAAGCTGGGGATCGAGGTGGCGCGCCGCTACCTTGCCGGGGCCGACCTGGTGCTCTACTGCCGCGAGGCGGGGCGCGCCGCCACCGGCCGGGAGAGCCGGTTTCTGGGGGATCTGGCGGCCCCGGTGGTGCGTGTGCGTACGAAGTGGGATCTTGCCGGGCCGGACGATGTCCCCGAGGATGGCGAGGTGGCGGTCTCGGTGAAGACCGGCGACGGCCTGGGCCGGCTGAAGCGGCGGCTGCGGGAGCTCGCCTTTCGGGGCGTCGTGGACAACCGCGACGAGGTGCCGGTGGTGACCCGCAGGCGTCAATCCGACCTGCTGAGGCTGGCCCGTGACGAGGTCGAGGGTTTCCGCGACGCGCTGGCCGGGGGCATCCCCGCGGAGGTGGCGTCGGCGCACCTGAAGAGCGCCGAGAGCGCGCTAGAGGAGATCCTCGGGGTCATCTCGACGGACGACGTGCTGGATCGTGTGTTCAAGGAGTTCTGCATAGGTAAATGAAGTAATGACAATGACTTACGATGTAATCGTCGTGGGCGGCGGACACGCTGGCACCGAAGCTGCGGCCGCGGCCGCGCGGCTGGGCGCGAAGACCGTGCTCATCACCCCGGACCTGACCCGGATCGCCCAGATGAGCTGCAATCCGGCGATCGGGGGGGTGGCCAAGGGGACCGTCGCGCGTGAAGTCGGGGCGCTCGGCGGCGTGATGGCGCAGGCGACGGACGCGTCGCGGATCCACTTCCGCATGTTGAACCGCTCGAAGGGGCCGGCGGTCTGGGGGCCGCGGGCCCAGTGCGACCGGGCACGGTACCCGATCGCGGTGCGGCGGATTCTGGACGGACTCGAGAACCTGGACTTCTTTCAGGAGATGGTGACCGGGCTGCACTTCGACGGGGGCGTCAGGGGCCTGGAGACGCGCGGTGGGATCACCTTCGAGGGGCGGGCGGTGGTCGTCACGGCCGGGACGTTTCTGCGCGGGCGTATCCATGTGGGCGGCAGCGCGGCGCAGGGTGCGGGGCGGGCGGGGGAGGGGCCCTCGGTCGAGCTTGCCGAGGCGCTCGAGGGGCGCGGGCTGGAGATGGCGCGGTTCAAGACGGGGACGCCGCCGCGCGTCGACGGTCGTTCGGTGGACTTTTCGCGGTGTGAGCGCCAGGACGGCGACGACGATCCGTTCCGGTTCGACTTTTATGCGCGGGAACCGTTGCCGGGACAGCTGCCGTGCTGGATCACATGGTCCGGCGAGGGCCTGAAGGAGATCGTGGCGGCCAATCTCAGGCGGAGCGCCCTCTACGGCGGGGAGATATCGGGCCAGGGCCCCAGGTACTGCCCCTCGATCGAGGACAAGGTGGTGCGCTTTCCGAGTGCCCGCCGTCACCAGGTGTTCCTGGAGCCGGAGGGACTGGAAACCACCGAACTGTACGTCAACGGCCTGTCGACGTCGCTGCCTCCCGAGGTCCAGCTCGATTTCCTGCGGTCGATCCCGGGACTCGAAGAGGCGAAGATGACCAGGCCCGGGTACGCCATCGAGTACGACTACTTTCCGCCGCACCAACTCCACCACACCCTCGAGGTTCGGGGAATGCCGGGCCTCTACTTCGCGGGACAGATCAACGGCACGACCGGGTACGAGGAGGCCGCGGGCCAGGGATTGGTCGCGGGTGCCAACGCCGCGCTGGCCGTTCAGGACCGGGAGCCGTTCGTCATCGAACGGGACCAGGGCTACATCGGGGTACTCATCGACGACCTGGTCACCAAGGGTGTGGACGAACCGTATCGGCTCTTCACCTCCCGGGCGGAGTTTCGGCTGCTGCTCCGCCAGGACAACGGACCGGGCCGGCTGGGAACGCTCGCCCGCTCGGTGGGACTGCTGACGCCCGGGCAGGAGGAGGCGTTGGAGGAGCGGTTGGGTGAGGAGAAGCGGGCCAGGGCGTGGTTCGGTGGCCACGTGTTGACGCCCGAGGCCGCCGAACCGGCGTTGCGGGGGACGGGTGGCGGGCTGCCGACGCAACCCCAGCGAGCCCGGGAACTGTTGCGGCGACCGGGAGTTACGGCGAAAGGACTTCTGCACGCGGCCGGAGAGGACGCGCCGGGTTTTGACCCGGACGTACTGGCTACGATCGAAATCGACGTCAAGTACGAGGGGTACGTGCGCCGCGAGGTGGAGCGGGCACAGAAGCTGAGGGCGCAGGCGGACTTCGCGATCCCCGCCGACGCGCCCTACGGTGACTTCGCGACCCTCTCTTTCGAGGCGCGCCAGAAGCTGTCTCACATTCGACCCCGGAATCTGGCCCAGGCGGGACGGATCCCGGGTGTGTCCCCGGCGGATCTTCAGAACCTCGTGATGGAAGTGCGGAGATTGAAGTCCTCCACGAGCAAAGCGGAAACAGGAACGGCGACGGTCGCGACCTGAACACCGGGCTACGCCACTTCCCGAGGACCCCGACTACAGGTCTCCAACTGCCAAGGGTATCCGAACAGTCTTGTTCCACGTGGAACTTCTGGCCGCCGAACTTCACCGCAGAGCGCTTCCTTCGCACGGGAGCGTTCGAAGGGCAGGGATGGACAGTTTGTCACCAACCCGCCGCACGGTCTTGTGCGAAGGCGCCGCACCTGACTTTGGGGGGCGGCACGAAATTCCGCCGGCGGCCTGTCCCATTCCGACATGCTCGTGTCCTGGGTTTTGCCGCGGCGACGGGTGGGCGCCCGATCACGCCACCGCCTCCAGCCTCGAGCTCCAGCGGCAGCGGGACCGCCGAGTCGACGGGGCGAGGGGCGCCGTTGGAGTGGGCGGTTGGGGGGCGGGGACGGGGGCTTCGGCGGGTTCCGGGCCAACTACCCATCATCGCTTCGTCAGCGATCGTTCCACGTGGAACAATGCGTCCGTGTTAGATTCCCTTGTCGCCCGTGGCGGTCTCCGCCGGTGCTGACCGGCGGTCGACCCATGGCAATCGCTTGTTGGCAGGAGTAGCCAACCTGGCGCGGAAACGGAGGAGCCCCGAGCCGGGCATGGGTTCAGGAGCGGAGAGGTCCTCGGCATATTGAAAGGTCCTGGTGAATTGACCCGCATCATCGCCCTTGCGAACCAGAAGGGCGGGGTCGGCAAGACGACGACCGCCGTCAACTTGGGAGCCTCGCTGGCCCGGGCCGGCGAGCGTGTGCTTCTGGTTGACATCGATCCCCAGGGCAACGCTTCGAGCGGACTCGGCGTCGTGGACCGCGGGAAGATTCCGAGCACGTACGATGTATTGGTCAGGGGGCTGCCGGCCTTCAGGGCGATTCGATGCCCGAACGGCGACCCGAATCTCCATCTGCTCCCAGCCAACCGAGACCTCGTGGGCGCGGAGGTTGAGCTTGTGGGGGTGCGGGACCGGGAGACGATCCTGCGGGAAACCCTCGGACCCGTCGCGCAGGACTACGACTTCGTCTTCATCGACTGTCCGCCGTCGCTCGGACTCCTCACACTCAATACCCTGGCGGCCGCGGACTCGGTCCTCATCCCAATCCAATGCGAGTTCTATGCGCTGGAGGGGCTGTCCCAGCTCCTGAACACGGTGAAACTCGTGCAGCGCAGCCTCAACCCGGCGCTCACCATCGAAGGCGTCCTCCTGACCATGTACGACCAGCGGTTGAGCCTTTCCCGCCAGGTCGCGACAGAGGCGAAGAGGTACTTCGGCGACCTGGTCTTCCAAACCGTGATTCCCCGCAACGTGAGCCTGGCCGAGGCGCCGAGCTTCGGGAAGCCGGTGGCGGACTACGCGCCCTCTTCGTCAGGAGCGCGCCGCTACGGCGACCTCGCAAGAGAGATCAGGTCCCGAAGAGGACCGCAAGACCGACAGGAGCAGCAAAAGCCATGAGCCGAACCGACCGCCTGGGCAGGGGACTCAGCGCTCTTCTTGGCGAGTACGCCGGAGAACCGCTCGCCGGCGGGGCCGACAACCCGGCTCCAACGAAACTGCCGGTGAGGACGATCGCCCCGAATCCCTTTCAGCCCCGCGGACGCTTCGCGGCCGTGGAGCTCGAGGAACTCGCGGCCTCGATCAAGGTCAACGGCCTCCTGCAGGCGATTGTGGTCAGGCGGTCCGTGACCGGACGCACCTTCGAGCTGGTTGCCGGTGAACGCAGGCTCAGGGCGGTCAAGCAGCTAGGCTGGCGGGAGATCCCGGCCCAGATTCGCGACGTGGACGACGAGACCCTCCTGGTGCTCGCCCTGGTGGAAAACCTGCAGCGCCAGGATCTGGGCCCGTTGGAGGAGGCCAAGGGATACGCAGCACTTCGGGATACGTTCGGTCATTCCCAGCAGCAGATCGCCGATGCGGTTGGGAAGAGCCGATCCACGGTCGCCAACATGCTGCGCCTCCTGGCCCTGCCTCCCTCCGTCCGGCGCCTCGTGGAGGAAGGGGAGCTGTCGATGGGGCACGGCAGGGCGATCCTGGCCATCGACGATCCGCTCAAGTCCGCGGATCTGGCCCGCGAGGCGGTGGCGAAGGGATGGTCGGTGCGCGAGACCGAACGGCGAATCCGGGAACTCCAACCGGACAATACCGCGGCCGGAGACCAGGAAAACCCGGTCACCGCGGCCAGGGATCCCGCGATCGATGTTCTCGAGGAGACGCTCGGTGCCCACCTGGGTGCGCGAGTAGCCATCCAATGGAAGGGCAAGGGGACCGGTGCGATCCGGATTGCGTTTCGTGGCGTTCGGGATCTGGAGCGCGTCTTCGAGGCGGTTACGGGCCGGGAAGCAGCGGAAATCGTCGGGTAGCCGACTTGGCAAGGGGGCTCCGCGCGGACAATATTCCGTGTTCACCGGCGGCACGTGGATGCGGTTTCGGTCGAATGCAGCGGTGTTGAACCCACGATGCCGACAGAGCGCGGGGCGGTCCGGGCCCGCGGCCGGGAACGATAACGGCGGAGACGAATGTCCGAACACAACGGAGGCCTGTCCTTCATCGTGGTCCCCGATAGCGGGGGCGAGCCGCGCGGCATCAGTCTTTCGCGGCGGCGGGTTCGCGTCCTGGGTACGGCGGCCGGTCTTCTCTGCGTGGGAATCGTCGTAATGGCGGCGACCTGGGTGACCATGGCCAGGCGCGCGGCCCAGGCGGACACCCTGGCCTTTCAGCTCGACTCCCTCAAGGAGCACCAGACGAGGCTCGACGCCGTCGCCCGGCGCCTCGCGCAAATTGAGGCCAGGGAGGACACCTACAAGCAGCTTCTGGGAGTTTCCGGGGCGGCCGATTCCGCGTTCTGGGTCCCCGCTCCCAGCGGCACCGCGCGGGAGAGCGAAGCCCTGTCGGCGGGAGAGACGGCGGAGCCTACCGCGTGGCCCCTGACGGTGGCCGGAGCCGTGACGCAGGAACACCTGGGCGGAGCGGGTGCGGACCATCCCGGAATCGATATCGCGGTTGCAACCGGTTCCTACGTCCGGGCATCCGGAGACGGGGTCGTGGTGCAGGCGGGGGAGGACCCGGTCTACGGGCTCTTCATCCTTCTCGATCACGGAAACGGGATGCGAACCCGCTACGGCCACGCAATGCACCTCATCGCGCAGAGGGGCTGGACGGTGCGGCAGGGAGAGGTGATCGCGCTGTCGGGATCGACGGGCGCGTCTACCGCGCCGCATCTCCACTTCGAGATATTGAAGGACATGAAGACGGTCGATCCGTTTTCCATGGTCACTCCACCGTAAACCGAACGCACGAAATCACTCACGAGAGAAAGGCAGGGCAGTTCATGTCCAAAGTCCGAGCCACCCCGGCCGCATCGGCGGACAAGGTCATTTCGATCATTGGGCCGGGCATGCACATCGTCGGCGACTGCGACACCACGGACACGATTCGCATCGAGGGCAGGGTCGAAGGATCCGTCCGCGCGGAGAAGGCGGTGGTGATCGGCCAGGGCGGCCACGTGAACGGGGACATCCAGACCCAGGACGCCGTGATCGCGGGAACGGTCAAGGGCGCGCTGGACGTGGATTCCCGGCTCGAACTCAAGGAGACGTGCGTGATCGACGGCGAGATCCGCGCGACGCGCCTCAAGCTGGACGAGGGAGGCGTAGTGAGCGGGACCGTCAGCATCGGGAGAAGGGATGTCGGCGGCGGAGCTCCGGCGGGCGCGATGACGGGCGGCCAGACGCCCCGTCCACAGGCCACAGAGAAGCCGGCCGGCCGCGTGCGCGGAGGCAAGGCAAAGGCCAAGGCCGTCAGGTAGGCGCTTCCGTACCGCCGCAAGGCCCCCGCGACGGGATGGTTTCGAAGACCTCCGGCGCCGGCGCGTCCGCCGCAACTGGCGTCCTGCGACACGCCGCTGAAGACGGGTTGTGTGGAACGGGCGCGCGGCGGGAATCGGGCTGACGGCGGATGGCTCCCCGGACCACCACTGACGCCGCCTTGGCGGAGATCGTCGGGTTCCTCGACGAGTACCTCGATGTCGACGGCTTTCCGGACTATGCGAACGCGCTGAACGGCCTGCAGGTGGCGGGCCCCGAGCGCGTCAGGCGCTTTGCCGTGGCGGTGGACGCCAGCGAGTCGGTCATCGAGTCGGTCCGTGACCGTGCCGATCTCCTGATCGTTCACCACGGGCTCTTCTGGAGTGGGCTGCAACCGCTTACGGGGCCGCACTTTCGCCGCGTGAAGGCGCTCACCGAGAGCGGAACGGCGCTCTACAGCGCGCACCTTCCCCTGGACGGACACCCCGAGGTGGGCAACGCCGCGGTCCTCGCGCGCAAGCTGGGACTCGCCACGCCGGAACCGTTCGGCAGGTACCGCGGCACGCACATCGGCTGCTGCGGCACCGTTGCGGCAACGCCTCTCGCCGACCTCGCGGCCTCCCTCGCCGCGATGACCGGCGACCGGGTGCGGACGCTGCCGGGAGGGCCGGACGAGGTGACGGACGTGGGCATCGTCACCGGAGGCGGCGCATCCATGTTGCCCGAGGCGGCGGGCCGGGGACTCGATGTCCTGATCACCGGCGAGGCATCGCACCATCACGCGATCGATGCGGCCGAAATGGGGGTGAGCGTGCTGCTCGGGGGCCACTACGCGACGGAGGTTTGGGGGGTGAGGGCGGTCATGGATCTGCTTGAGGACCGTTTCGGAATCGAGGGCTGTTTCGTAGACTCGCCTACGGGGCTGTAGACCGGCCCTTCGGAGGAGCCGTCCCCGCGGCAACCCACCAGCGGTCGCCGAAGCTCTCCCGGCATGCAAGCGGGCTGGTTGACAGGGGCCCGCCGGCGCGGGACCACATCACGACAACGAATCCCGGACAACGACATGCAACGTTCACTCCTGGCGATGGCCGCGATGCTGGCCACCGCCCTGCCGGCCGCTCTGGCAGCCCAGATTCCCACCCCGGCCGACCATTTCGGCTTCCCCATGGGCGCCGCCGGAAAGCTCGCCGACTGGGACGACCTCAGCGCCTACTACGAGGTCCTCGCGCACGCCAGCGACCGCGTCACCGTGGACACCCTCGGCCCCACCACCATGGGCCGTCCCTTCGTGATGCTCACCATCACCAGCCCGGCGAACCACGCGCGCCTCGACGACCTCCAGCGCATGCAGCGCCAGCTCGCCGACCCCCGCACGGTGAGCGGCCCCGGCGAACTCGAGCGCCTCCTGGACGAGGGCCGCACGATCGTCATGATCACCCACGCGATCCACTCCACCGAGGTGGGCAGCGCCCAGTCGGCCGCCAGGCTGGCCCACCACCTCGCCTCGTCCACCGACGAACGCGTCCGCGAGATCCTCGACAACGTCATCCTGCTGCAGATCCCGTCGCTCAACCCCGACGGCACGCAGTGGGTCAACGACTTCTACAACGAGCACGTGGGGACGGAGTTCGAGGGGCGCGCCCCGCCCTGGCTCTACCACTTCTACATCGGCCACGACAACAACCGCGACTGGTTCACCTTCTACCAGAAGGAGACGCAGCACACGGTGCGGGCGCAGAACGACTGGCACCCCCAGATCGTGCACGACATCCACCAGATGGGGGGCGGCGGCGCCCGCATCTTCTTCCCGCCGTACATCGACCCGATCGAGCCGAACGTCGACCCGGGGCTGGTGACCGCGGTCAACCAGCTGGGCGCGTACATGGCGGCCGAGCTGACGTCGCAGGGGAAGAGGGGCGTGGTCATCAACGCGATCTACGACGGATATCACCCCGGGCGCGCCTACATGCACTACCACGGGGGCGCGCGCATTCTGAGCGAGACGGCGTCGGCGCAGTTGGCGACCACCGTGCACATTCCCCGCGAATCGGTGGTGGGGGGCCGCGAGTACGAGGCCTCGGAGGCGGCGTGGAACTTCCCCTGGCCGTGGAGGGGGGGTGATTGGGGGCTGCCCGACATCGTCGAGTACCAGTATTCGGGGGCGATGGCGCTGCTGGTGAATGCCGCGAAGAACCGGCGTTTCTGGCTCGAAAACTTCTATCGGGTGAACGAGCGGGCGGTGGCGGGCTGGGAGAGCTGGCCGGCTGCGTGGGTGATTCCGGGTGGACAGGAGAACGAGGTCGGGGTGCGGAGCGTGCTGCGGACTCTGACGATGGGGGATGTGGAGGTGCGGCGAGCCGAGGGTGACTTCAGTGCGGGGGGCGTGACGTATCCGGCCGGGTCACATGTGGTGGTGATGCGGCAGCCGAATGCGGCCTTCGCGCAGACCATGCTGACCGTGCAGGAATACCCGGACATGCGCGAGTACCCGGGGGGGCCGCCGAAGCGCCCGTACGACGTGACCGCGCACACGCTGCCGCTGCTGATGGGTGTCGAGGCCGCAGCGCTGGAGGCCGAACCCGAGGTGGCGCTGAGCGACCCGATCGATGTGCCCGTGGTGGAATACCGGCTGCCGGATGCTCTGTCCGGGCCGAATGCGCCCCGGGTGGGGCTGTACAAGGGCTACAACGAGCCGATGATCGCGGGGTGGACGCGGTGGATGTTCGACACCCACGGCATGCGCTACGACTCGCTGCACGATGCGCGGATGCGGGCCGGATCGCTGGGCGACGACTACAACGTGATGATCTTCCAGAGCCAGTCGGACCGTTCGATCAGCCGGGGGAATGCGCGGGGATCGCTGCCGGAACGGTACACGGGGGGGTTGGGGGAGGATGGACGCGCGGCGGTGCGCGAGTTCGTGGAGTCGGGGGGTCGGTTGGTGGTGATGGAGGAGGCGGCCGACTTCGCGATCGGGCTCTTCGGGCTGCAGGTGGGCGATCCGACGGACGGCTTGTCGACGACCGAGTTCTACGTGCCGGGATCGATCCTGCGCGTGGACCTGCAGCCCGATCCGTTATCGACGGGCTACGATGGTTCCACGGCCGCGTGGTATTGGCGGAGCAGCCGCGCCTTCACGGTGGATGACGAGCGGGTGGAGGTGGTGGGGAGGTACGGGGAGGTCAACCCGGTGATCGCGGGGTGGATTCTGGGGCCGGAGAGGTTGGCGGGGCAGCCCGCGCTGCTCAGGGCGAGGGTGGGGCGGGGGGAGGTCATCCTCTTCGGGTTCCAGCCGAACTACAGGGGGCAGAGCATCGTGACCTGGCCGCTGCTGTTCAACGCCATCTCGGGTGAAAGGCCGATCGGATGACGGGGGCGGCCGGCGTGATTTGCCCGCAGTGCCAGTACCCGGAGAATCCGGGCGGGGCGAACTTCTGCGCGCGCTGCGGAGCGGCGTTGCGGGGGCCGCCGTGTCCAGCCTGCTCGGCGCCTTCGGAGGCGGGGGACCGTTTCTGCACGCAGTGTGGAGCCGGGATGCGCGCCAGGAGGGGGAAGGTGGTCGTTGCGGAGGCGCGATGGCTGGTGGGGATTGTGGGTGTGCTTGTGCTGATGCTCGTTGTTGTTCTAGTTGTCCAGCAAACTAATACATCTGACGATTCTTCTGCAACTCCTTCCTCCCCTCCATCCGGCACCCTCGGTCCCACCTCGACGGTCGACCTCGGCTCGATGACCCCGCGCGAGGCCGCCAGCGCGCTCTTTACGCGGGTCATGACGGCCGTGGAGGCGGACGACCAGGCCGAGGCGCAACTGTTCCTGCCGATGGCCATCGCCTCGTACGACCGGATCGCCGCGCTGTCGCTGGACGACCGCTTCCACCTCTCGCTGCTTCACGCGGTGGGCGGTGACGGAGCCATGGCGCTGGCGGTCGCCGACGCGGGTCTCGCGGTGAGACCCACGCACCTGCTCTGCCTGGCCGCCGCCGCCGAAGCGGCCCTGCTGCTCGGCGACGAAGAGCTGGCGCGTGCCCACTACCGGACGCTCGTGGACGTCTACGACGCCGAGATCGAGGCCGGACTGGAGGAGTACGGCCCGCAGGAAGCGAATGGCCACGCCAACCTGTTGCCGCTGTTCCGCGAACAGGCGCGAGGATTCCTGGCCGGATCGTAGATGTCCGTGGACGCGGAATCCGGTCCAGGCCTTCAGCGATAAGGACCCACAACCATGATCGAGTCTCCGCTGGCGCTGGTCACCGTCATCGCGGCCGCCACCGCGCTTGCCTTCTGGCTGGACTACCGCGTCCCCGCGCTGGGGAAGGTCGGCGCCTCCATGCTGGCGCTCATCTTCGGCGCGATCCTCTCCAATACGGGGCTGGTGCCCGTCAGGTCGGTGGTCTACGACGCGGTGTTCGGCCCGGTCACCTCGGTGGCGATCGCGTGGCTGCTGCTGTCGGTGAACCTGCGCGACCTCCGGAAGGCGGGGCCCAGAATGATCGGCGCATTCGCGGTGGCCGTGACCGGGACGGTCCTGGGAGCCTTCGTGGCCGCCGCCGTGTACGGGGCCCACTTCGGCGAAGACACCATGCGCATGGCCGGTGCGCTGACCGGCACGTACTCGGGCGGTTCGGTGAACTTCGTGTCGGTGGGCCGCGAACTGGGGCTCTCGGGTGCGCTCTTCGCGGGGCTGAACGCGGCCGACGCGGTGGTGACCGGCCTGTGGCTCGCGGCCTGCCTGGTGCTCCCGATCTGGATCGGGCGGTTTTACGCGCCGGTGCGGGGTGGGGAGGACGAAACAGAATCGGCCCCCGCGGAAAGCGAATCGGCCACATCCGCCGCCGAATCCGAGCGCCACGCCCGCCATCCCTACTTCGCGCGGGAAGGGCTCTCGGCACTGTCCATCGCCAACCTGGTCGCCGCCGGCTTGATCCTGGTCTTCGTGTCGGAGTGGCTGGGCGAGGTCTGGCCCGCCGTTCCGTCGATCCTCTGGCTCACCACGCTGGCCCTGGCGCTCGGCCATTCGCCCCTCTTCCGTGACGCCCGCGGCGCGATGCAGCTCGGTTCGGTGGGCCTCCACTTCTTCTTCGTGCTGATCGGCATCGTGTCGCGCTGGTCGGAGATCGCGGCGGTGGGGGTGGAAGTCTTCCTCTTCACCCTGATCGTGGTGGCGGTGCACGCGGTGTTCGTGCTGGGGGTGGGACGGCTGCTGCGCCTGGATATCGGGACCGTGGCGGTGGCCTCGCAGGCGGCGGTGGGCGGGCCGTCGAGCGCGCTGGCGGTGGCGATTTCGCGGCAGTGGCG
Organism: Gemmatimonadota bacterium; assembly: GCA_028873845.1. Lineage (GTDB taxonomy): Bacteria > Gemmatimonadota > Gemmatimonadetes > Longimicrobiales > Gaopeijiaceae > Bin94. Next base: position 42,973 of record JAPPNO010000059.1, read on the forward strand.
GCACCTGGTGCTGCCGGGGGTGGTGGTGGGGCTGCTGGGGTACGCGGCGGGGACGTACCTGGGGTTCGGGGTGGCGGCGGTGTTGCGGTAGGCGGCCCGGATTCCGCGGAGCGGTCCACGGGTGATCCGCAAGTGGGTATTCCGCGAGTGGGCGATCCGCAAGTGGTGCGAAATGGTTGACTTTCTTATGATTCACCGCCCCGTGCCCCCGGTCCCGGCTGAGCGCCGGAGTGCCGGGAGGATTCGGCCGAACCCCTGAGGGAGCGGCGTCCGGGGGACGACAAGCGCCATTCGGAGATTCGCCGGAAGTGATTCCGTCAGACACATATCGAGGGGACGGGTCCGCGAATGCGGGCCGCAACCCGCACGTCCGCAACGGTGGCGCCACAGGCCGCGACGGTGCGTCCGCAAAGCCCGGCGGCTACGCCCCCCCCGGCAAGGACACCGGCAGGGTCAAGCCGAAGGGCTCGTCCCGCATCCCCGCCCACTGTGGTATCGACACCATCCCGATCACCTCGCGCAAGCCGTCGTGGCTCAAGGTGCGCTCGCCCGGCGGGCCGAATTATCTGCGGCTCAAGCGCCTCATGCGCAGCCGGTCGCTGCATACGGTCTGCGAGGAAGCCGGCTGTCCCAACATCGGCGAATGCTGGGAGAATGGCACCGCCACCTTCATGATCCTCGGCGACGTGTGCACCCGCGCCTGCAAGTACTGCGCGGTCGCGCACGGGATGCCGACCGAACTCGACCTGGACGAGCCCCGCCGCGTCGCGGACACGATCGCGGCGATGAACCTCGACCATGTCGTCATCACCTCGGTCAACCGGGACGAGCTCGCCGACGGCGGCGCCGGTATCTACGCGGCCACGATCCGCGAGGTGCGGGCCCGGCTGCCCCACTGTTCCGTCGAGGTGCTGATCCCCGACTTCAAGGGCGATGAGGACGCGCTCCGCACGGTGATGGAGGCGCGGCCCGCCATCCTGGGCCACAACCTCGAAACGGTCGAGCGGCTTCATCCCGAGGTGCGGCCGGGCGGCCGCTACTGGCGCTCCATCTCGTATCTGGGGAGCGCCAAGCGCATCGACCCGTCGATGCTCACCAAGACGGGCATCATCCTCGGGATGGGCGAGCGGGCGGGCGAGATCCGCCAGGCGATGGCGGACCTGCGGGAGGCCGCGGTCGACATCCTCACGCTGGGGCAGTACTTGCGCCCGTCCAGGCAGCATATCCCGGTGGCCCGCTGGGTGACGCCCGACGAGTTCCGCGACTGGAAGCGGGTCGGCGAGGAGGAGTACGGGTTCCGGCACGTGGAGTCGGGGCCGCTGGTTCGCTCCAGCTACCACGCCAAGGAGCAGGCGCGCGAGGTGGAGGCGGGGGGGCCGGGCAGCATCCGCGAGGTGATGGAGGCGGACGTGCCGGCGCCGGCGGAGGTGGTGGGATTGAATGCAGCCGGAGCGCCACCGGAGCCCGCGCGGCCGAGCGCTCCGCTGATCCGGCTTCGCGTCGACCGTGAGCCGAAGCGCGCGGCCGGGGCGGGAGGCTGAGGCGGTGGCGCAGGCGACGCAGGCCCCGGTGAAGAACGGGGAAGCGCCCGCGGCGGGCGACGATCGCGACCCCGCCGCCAACCGTCTCCACGGCTTCTCCCGGGAGGAACTGCACGGCCTGCTGGCCGACATGCTCCTCTACCGCCGCTTCGAGGAGAAGGCGGAAGAGGCGTACGCGATCGGCAGGATCGGCGGCTTCTGCCATCTCCACATCGGGCAGGAGGGACTGGCGGCGGGCGCGATCAAGCCGCTTCGGGCGGACGACCTGGTCATCACCGCCTACCGGGAACACACGCAGGCGATCGCGAAGGGGATTCCGCCCCGGGCCGTGATGGCGGAGCTGTACGGGCGGGTCGGCGGCTGCTCGGGTGGCCGCGGCGGTTCGATGCACCTCTTCGACACGACGGTCGGCTTCTACGGCGGGCACGGGATCGTGGGCGGGCAGATTCCGCTGGGGGCGGGGCTGGCGTGGGCGATCCGGTACCGGGGCGGCGACCAGGTCTGCGTCTGCTTCATGGGGGACGCGGCGGTGAACCAGGGGGCGTTCCTCGAATCGCTGAACATGTCGGCGGTGTGGCAGCTTCCGGTCATCTACGTGGTGGAGAACAACGGCTACGGGATGGGGACGGCGTTTTCGCGCGTCTCCGTGACGGAGATGGAGGTGCGTTCGGGCGCGTACGGGATTCCGGCGCACACCGTCAACGGGCAGGACGTGCTCGAGACGTACCGGTTCTTCGAGGGGCTGGCGGAGCGGGTGCGGGGCGGGGCGGGCCCCCAGTTCGTGAATGCGATCACGTACCGGTTCCGCGGCCACTCCATGTCCGATCCGGTCTCGGGCACCTATCGGTCGAAGGAGGAGGTGGAGGCGCACTTGCAGGGAGAGGACCCGATCACGATCCTGCGCGACCGCCTGATGGATGCCGGGTTGCTGGCGCAGGAGGAGCTGGAGACGATCGACGCAGCGGCGCGCGCGGCCAGTGAGGACGCGGCCGACTTCGCAGACGCTTCGCCGCAGCCGGACCCGTCGACCCTGTACGACCATGTCTACGCGGAGATCAATCCGCATGGGCGGCTCTTCCTGGATGGGCGGGGCGGCTCCCATGGCTGAGATCACCTACCGCGAGGCCCTCAACGCGGCCATGTGCCAGGAGATGGACCGTGACGACTCGGTCTTCCTGCTGGGCGAGGAGGTCGCCGAGTACGACGGGGCCTACAAGGTCTCGCGCGGCATGCTGGCCCGCTACGGGGACCGTCGCGTGGTCGATTCGCCGATCAGCGAGCTGGGATTCGCGGGGCTGTGCGTGGGGGCGGCGATGTCCGGACTGCGCCCGATCTGCGAGTTCATGACCTTCAACTTCTCGTTTCTCGCCCTCGACCAGGTCATCAACAGCGCGGCCAAGATGCTCTACATGACCAACGGGCAGGTCCCCATCCCGATGGTCTTCCGGGGGCCGACCGGAGCGGCGCTTCAGCTGTCCGCACAGCACTCCCAGGCGTGCGAGACGTACTACGTGCATGCGCCCGGCGTGAAGCTCGTCACCCCGGCCACGCCCGCCGACGCCAAGGGCTTGCTCGCGGCGGCCATCCGCGACGACGATCCGGTCGCCGTGATGGAAGGCGAGCTCCTCTACAACGTGCGCGGCGAGGTCCCAGACGAGGAATACGTGATTCCGCTCGGCGTGGCCGACCTGAAGCGCGCGGGCGACGACGTGAGCATCATCACCCACGGCAAGATGGTGCATGTGGCGCTGCAGGCGGCCCGGGCGCTGGCCCGCGAGGAGATCGAGGCCGAGGTGCTCGACCTGCGCTCGCTGCGGCCGCTCGACGTGGATGCGATCCTGGCCTCGGTGGCGAAGACGAACCGGGTGGTCTACCTGGAGGAAGGGTGGCCCTTCGCGGGCGTCGGGGCGCAGATCGTGTCGCTGATCCAGGACGAGGCCTTCGACGACCTCGACGCGCCGGTGCTGCGGGTGACCCAGGCCGACGTGCCGATGCCGTACGCGAAGAACCTGGAGCAGCTTGCGAAGCCGGGCGTGAAGGCGGTTGTGGAGGCGTGCAGGAAGGTGCTCTACATGCCCGGCACCATCACCTGAGCGAAGACGGAGACAATGGCAACCAGGGTCCACATGGAAGCGCTCTCGCCCACGATGGAGGAGGGCCAGGTCGTCAAGTGGCTGAAGGGTGAGGGGGATGCGGTCGCGCAGGGCGACATCCTCGCCGAGATCGAGACCGACAAGGCCACGATGGAGCTGGTGGCCCGGGGCGAGGGTGTGCTCCGAAGGGTGTTCGTGGGTGAGGGGGCGGCCGCGCCGGTGGGAGACGTGATCGCGATCATCGCCCCGGAGGGTGAGGACATCGGAGCGCTGGTGGCGGGGCTGGGGGGTGGGCGGACGGCGGCTGCGGATGGGGCCGGTGCGAGCGAGGCTGATGCGGGCGCGGCAACAGAGGCTGAAGCGGCTGCGGCGAAGACGCCCGAGGCGAGCGTTGCTCCGGTGCCGGATCCCACGCCCGTGGCCCCGACTACGGCCACCCCGCCCACCCCCACCCGTGTCAAGGCCTCACCCGTCGCGAAGCGCCTCGCCCGGGACGCCGGCCTCGACATCGCCACGCTGCAGGGCTCCGGTCCCGGCGGCCGAGTCATCAAGCGGGATGTCGAAGCCGCGGCCCGCGCTGCAGCTGCGCCTCCCACCGCCGCCCCCGCCCCACCCGTCAGCCCCTGGCCCGCACCCTCCGACACCGAATTCGAGGACATCGCGCTCACCCAGATGCGCAAGACCGTCGCCCGCCGCCTCGGCGAATCGCTCGGCCCAGTCCCCCACTTCTTCCTCACCGTCGACGTGGACATGACCCGGGCCCTGGCCGCGCGCAAGCGGGTCAACGAATTGCTGGCCGCGCGCGGCGCCAAGGCGTCGATCAACGATCTGGTCATCAAGGCGGCCGCGGTCGCGCTCACCCACCACCCCGAGTGCAACGCCTGGTGGCAGGGCGATTCCGTCCGCCGCTTCCACCGCGCTCACATCGGCGTGGCGGTGGCCGTGCCCGACGGTCTCATCACCCCCGTGGTGCGCGACGCGCAGGCAAAGGGGTTGGGGCAGATCTCCACCGAGGTGCGCGAACTGGCCGGACGCGCCCGCGAGAAGAAGCTGCAGCCGCACGAATACACCGGCTCCACCTTCTCGATCTCAAACCTCGGCATGTTCGGGATCGAGGAGTTCACCGCGGTGATCAACCCGCCCGAGGCCGGCATCATCGCGGTCGGCGCGGTAGAGGAGCGGCCGGTGGCGGTGGGGGGTGAGGTGATCGTGCAGCCCCGCATGCGCGTCACCATGAGCTGCGACCACCGTGTCATCGACGGTGCCCAGGGAGCCCGCTTCCTGGCCACGCTCAAGTCGTTCCTGGAGGAGCCGGCGGCGATCCTGATGTAGGCGTGGAGACGCCTCGGCTGGAAGTCACACCCTGAAGAGAGGCTGACCCTTGGCAGGCAATACGAACGGCAGGACCGACTACGACGTCATCATCATCGGCGGCGGCCCCGGCGGCTACGTCGCCGCCATCCGCGCGGGCCAGCTCGGGCTGAAGGCCGCCTGCGTCGAGGCCGACAAGCTGGGCGGCGTGTGCCTGAACATCGGCTGCATTCCCACGAAGGCGCTTCTGAGCAGCGCGCTCCTGGTCGGCGAGCTGAAGGACGCGGGGGGTCACGGGATCTCGTTCGACGGCTTCACCGCCGACCTGGGGCCGGCGCAGAAACGGAGCCGCAAGGTGGCGAGCCGTCTTTCGAACGGGGTCAGCTTTCTGCTGAAAAAGAACAGGGTCGACCACGTCGAGGGGTACGGGCGGCTGCTGGGCGGCGGTGCGGTCGAGGTGGAGAAGGATGGCGAGAAGCGCAGGATCACCGCGGGGGACATCATCATCGCGACGGGATCGCGGCCGAGGAGCCTGCCGTTTCTGCAGATCGACGAGGAGCGGATCTGGTCGTCGACCGGGGCGCTCTTCCAGGAGCAGGCGCCGGAGACGCTGGTGGTGGTGGGAGCGGGGGCGGTGGGGATGGAGTTCGCCGACATCTACAACGCGTACGGCACGAAAGTCACCGTCATCGAGGCGCTCGACCGCGTGCTGCCGCTGGAGGACAAGGAGTCGTCGCGCGCGGTGGCGCAGGCCTTCAAGCGGCGGAAGATGGACATCTTCACGAGCGCGCGGGTGGAGAGCACGGTGGCCCGCGACGAAGGGGTGACCATCTCATTCACCGACCGGCGCGGGAAAGCACACACCCTCGACGTCGACTACGTGCTGTCGGCGGTGGGGCGCATTCCGAACACGGAGGACATCGGCCTCGAGGCGGCGGGCGTGAAGCTGACCGAGCGCGGCAACTTCATCGCGATCGACGAGGCCACGCGCACGAACGTTCCCGGCATCTGGGCGGTGGGCGACTGTGCGGGCAACCAGCTCCTGGCCCACAAGGGGATGCATGAGGGCGTGGTGGCGGCCGAGCACATCGCGGGCGTGGGGCACCACACGGTCGACTACGGCAACGTCCCCAACTGCACCTACTGCCACCCCGAGGTGGCATCGGTAGGGCTCACCGAGGAGCAGGCGCGCGAGAAGGGCCTGGACATCGAAGTGGGCAAGTTCCCGTGGGCGGGCAACGGGCGCGCGCTGGCGGCGGGGGACTCCACCGGCTTCATCAAGGTGATCCGCGACAAGCGGTACTCGGAGGTGGTGGGGGCGCACATCGTGGGGCCGCACGCCACCGAGCTGATCGCCGAGTTCGTCATGGCGCGGCACCTGGAGTCGACGGTCGAGGAGATCGACCGGGCCATGCACCCGCACCCGACCCTGTCCGAGGCGGTGGCGGAGGGGGCGCTGGGGGCGCTGGGGCGGGCGCTGCACATCTGAGCGCGCCGCCGCACCTACCCGGCGTCGAGTCCCGCCAGTTCCAGCACGGCAAGAGCGAGGACCTGGGTGCACGCCACCAGATCGTCCACCCCGCACGACTCGTCTGGCTGATGCGCTTCGGCCAGCGGCCCGGGGCCATAGGCCACGCAGTGCTCGATTCCGCCGATGCGGGCGAAGTGTTTCTGGTCGTAGGTGCCGGGGCTGGCCACCAGGGTTGCGTCGTGGCCCCTGACCGCGCGGATGGCGTTCGAGAGCGCCGCCACGACCGGCGAACCGGGGGGTGTCCGCACCGGGTGCACGACCAGCCGGTCCACGACGCTCAGGCTCCGCCCGGGATCCTCGGCGGCCACGCGGGCCACCGCGTCCATGACCTCTTCGCGCACATCGTCCAAGGACTCCTCGGGGATGAAGCGGCGATCGAAGGTCGCCGTGCAGCGATCGGCGACGCAGGGCGTCTGGTCGGTTTCTCCCGCCTGTCCTCCCTCGATGGCGTTGACGTTGAGCGACGGCCGTCGCGAGTGCCCGGGGACTACCGGCAACGAGGAACGGAGGGCCGCCAGCCGGGGCCCGACGCGGGTGCGGAACGCCTCCAGCACGGCCCCCATGTCGTCGATGGCGCTCCGCCCCAGGTGCGGCATGCTTCCGTGGGCCGCGTGGCCGCGGGCGACCACGTCGAACCAGTAGACTCCCCGGTGCCCCACGCACACCCGGTCGGGCCCGAAGGGTTCGGGAATGATCGCGTAGTCGGTGTTGTCTCCCGTAACGGATCCGGTCCGGCACAGGTGCGCCACCCCCGCGAATCCCCCGCTCTCCTCGTCCACGGTCCCGCTCACATCCACCGCGCCCCGCAGGTCGATCCCGGCGCGACGGATCGCCTCGACCGCGAAGACGGCCGCCGCGATCCCGGATTTCATGTCGGACGCGCCCCGGCCGTAGATGCGCCCGTCCTTCACCAGGCCGCCGAACGGGTCGACCGACCAGCCGTCGCCCGCGGGCACCACGTCGAAGTGCCCGTTGAGGTGGATGCGCTTGCCGGCGCCCTCGCCCACCCCCCTCCCGATCACATTCACGCGCGGGTGCGCGGCAGTGTGTTCGGGCAATCCCTCCGGCTCCACGTACTCAACGTCGAACCCCGCCTCCCCCAGCCGCCTCCCGATCAGCTCGGCGCAGTCACGGTACGATTCGCCCGGAGGGTTGACCGTGGGGATCCGGATCATGTCGGCCGTAAAGGCGACGATCTCCCCGCGGGCAGCCTCGACCTGAGCGAGGATCCGGTCGGCCCGGTCGGAAGGCCTTGCGCGGTAGGGAGGGTTCGCCATGGTAAACCCCAGCTTACATTATGTCATGCGCAGTTTACAAGAGGTCCAAATGACGTCCACTGGCCCAAATGACGTCCACGCCCATGTTTAGCCTTGCGGGCCGCTCCGCCGCCGTGGTGGGTGCGGGTTCGGGGATCGGGGAGGCGGTGGCACGCGGATGCGCCGAAGCGGGTGCCTGGGTGTACTGCCTCGACCTGGATGGGGAAGCTGCGGAGCGAACCGCTGCGGAGATTCGTGTTTCCGGCGGCGAGGCGGCCGCGGATCCGCTTGACATCCTGGACGGCACGGCCGTCACCGCCTCCTTCGAGGCGATCGCGGCCGAACGGGGATCGCTCGATGTCGTCGTCTCCACACCCGGCATCAACGTGCGCAAACCGCTGCTGGACTACACCGACGAGGAGATCGACCGGGTGCTCGGCCTCAACCTCAAGGGAAGCGCTCACGTCATCCAGTCGGCGGGACGGATCATGAGGGAGCAGCGCTCCGGGTCGATCGTGCTCTTCAGTTCGATCCGGTCGGTGGTGGTCGAGCCGGGACAGGGCATCTACGCGGCCACCAAGGCGGGCATCGTGCAGATGGTGCGGGCCGCCGCCGCCGAACTGGGCCCGCACGGGGTGCGCGTCAACGCCGTCGCCCCCGGTGTGATCGACACGCCGCTGACCGCGCCCATCAAGGAGCGGCCCGAGTGGTACGGGGCCTATGCGCGGCGGAACATCTTCGGCAGGTGGGGCTCGGCCCGCGAAATGGCGGGCCCGACGGTGTTCCTCGCCTCCGACGCGGCGAGCTACGTGACCGGAACCGTGCTCTTTGCGGACGGGGGCTGGACGGCGATCGACGGAAGGTTCACGCCGCCGGGCATGTGACGGCGCCCGGCGGGGTGACGCGGTCCACCGAGGTGCGAGCCCCTACAACTCCAGTTCGATCCCCCTGATCTGCAACACCCGCGACACGGCTTCGCCGATCTTGTTGTTCGGCGTCGACGCGCCCGCAGTGATGCCCAGCTCGAAGGGCCCGGCCGGCAGCCAGTCCCCCTCGCACACCTCGGGAGCGTGAGGATCCAGTTCCGGCTTGTGGTGGATCACCCCGGTCGCGGTGTCGATGCAGGAGGCGTCCTTGACGTGGAAGGTGGTGGTGTACTCGCGGCAGAGGTGGGCCAGGTGATTCGTGTTGGACGAATTGTAGCCGCCGACCACGATCATGATGTCCGGTGGCGCCTCCATCATCTCGAGGATGGCGTCCTGGCGCTCCTGGGTGGCCGAGCAGATCGTGCCGAAGGAGCGGAAGTGCGTCTCCGCGTGCTCCTCGCCGAACGCTTCGGCCATCATCTTGCGCAGGCGGGCGCCGATGGCGAGCGACTCGGTGGCGAGCATCGTGGTCTGGTTGGCCACGCCGATCCTCGCGAGGTCCCGGTCGGGGTCGAACCCGTCGGAGGAACGTCGAGCGAAGTGGCTGACGAAGGCTTCGCGGTTCGGCGCGTCCGGTCGCCCCGTCATGTAGGCGCCCACCACCTCGGCCTCGGCCATATCGCGCACGATGATGTACCTGCCCCGTTCATGCCGCTGCACCTGGCTGGCCGTCGCCCGCGACTCCTCGTGCGTGTACTTGCCGTGGATGACCGCTGTGAAGCCGTCCTTCGCATAGCTGTTGACCCGCTTCCACACCAGCAGCACGGAGCCGCAGGTCGTGTCGACCAGGATGCAGCCGATCCCCTGAAGTCTCTTCAGGTCCGAGAGGGTGACGCCGAAGGCCGGGATGATCACCACATCGTCCGCGGTGATGTTCGCGAAGTCGAACTCGCCATCCTCCCCCGGCAGGATGGACTCGATGCCCATCTCGTCCAGCCGCGTGTTCACGTGCGGGTTGTGGATGATCTCGCCGACCAGGTAGATGCGCTTGTCGGGGAACTTGTGGCGCGTCTCGTAGGCGTAGTCGACCGCGCGGTCCACCCCGTAGCAGAATCCGAAGTGCCTGGCGAGGCGAACGGTGATGTCGCCGAAACGGTCGGTGTACGCACGCGACCGGATACGCTCCACGATGGCGGAGTGGTATTCCGATTCGATGATGGGCCTGACGGCGGCCTTGAGCCCGAAGCCCTTGCGGAAATATGTCTGCTGCATGGTGGCTGACGCCCTGGTTTCGGGGGACGGGAAGGTGAAGGCCGGTCGGCCGGAGGGATGCCCGGACCCCCGATCGGTGAGGGAGAATATACATTGCAGAGTGGCCCGGGGGTATCGAAGGATCCATGGCGGATCGCGGCGGGAATCTCCCGGGGGGACGCAGGGGAGCCTCGTCCAGGGGACGCCAGTCCCGCGAAAGGAGCCGAAATCTTGCTGAGCAGGTTGATTCTCATCTTTGTTGCCGTACCGGTTCTGGAACTGGTCCTGCTGCTGCGTATCGGCCAGTGGATCGGAACGATGCCGACGGTGGCGCTGGTCGTCGCGACCGGAGTTGCGGGGGCGGCGCTGGCCCGTCAGCAGGGGCTCAGGGCCTTTCTGGCCGTGCAGCGGGAACTGGCGGAGGGGCGGTTGCCGGGGCGATCGCTTCTGGACGGACTGTCCATCCTGGTGGGGGGTGCGTTCCTGCTTACACCGGGTGTGATGACCGACGTGCTCGGGTTCGGTCTTCTCGTGCCGGCGTCGCGGCGCTGGCTGCAGCGGCTGGCCCGGCGCAGGCTCGAACGCCGCATTCGCGAGGGGACCGTCGAGTTCCAGGTCTACGGTGCCGATGGGGCGGCCACGACGCGCCGCGCCGAGGTTCACACGCGCGACCCGCGCCGGGAGGACCGCCGATGAGCCACGACATCTCCTTCCTGGAACGCCTGCTCGACGCGCCGGGTCCGTCGGGCTTCGAGGCCCGCGTGGCCGGGGTCTGGCGGCGTGAGGCGGAGGGTTTCGCCGAAGCCTGGTCCGACGTGGTCGGCAACAGCTACGCGGCCGTGCGTCCCGATGCGCGTCCCCTGGTGCTGCTGGCCGGCCACATCGACGAGATCGGGCTGCAGGTGACGCACGCGGACAAGTCGGGCCTGCTCTACTTCGGCGGAATCGGGGGGTGGGACCCGCAGGTGCTGGTGGGGCAGCGCGTGCGGGTGCTGGGGGCGAAGGGCGACGTGCCGGGCGTGATCGGGCGAAAGGCCATACACCTGATCGAACCGAAGGAGCGCGACAAGGCCGTCAAGGTGAAGAAGCTGTGGATCGATGTGGGGGCCGGGTCGAAGGAGGAGCTGAAGGAGCTGGGGGTCCGCGTGGGCGACCCGGCCGTGCTGGACGCCGGAATGATGCGGTTGGCGGGAGACAGGGTGGCGAGCCGGGCGATCGACAACCGGGTCGGGGCCTTCGTTGTGCTGGAGGCGCTCAGGATGGTGGCCGAAGGGGAGGGGCGGTCGGGGGCGGTGGCGGTTGCGACCGCGCAGGAGGAGATCGGGTATTCGGGGGGCGGGGCCCGGGCCAGCGCCTTCGGGCTGTCGCCGGATGTGGCGCTCGTGGTGGACGTGACGCACGCCACCGATGTACCGGAGGTCGAAAAGAGCGAGGTGGGGGATCACTCGCTGGGAGGCGGACCCGTGCTGACCAGGGGCTCGGCGACGCACCCGGTGGTCTTCGAGTCGCTGGCCGGGATCGCGGAGGACCGGGGAATCCCGTATTCGATCCAGGCGGCTCCCCTGCGCACCGGCACCGATGCGGACGCCATCCACCTGGCCCGGGGCGGGGTGCCGACGGGCCTCGTGTCGATCCCCAACCGGTACATGCATTCTCCGAGCGAAATGGTCGCCGTGTCGGATCTCGTCCATGCGGCCGAACTGCTGGCCGCCTTTGTGGAACGGCTTGACGAGGGAGTCGATTTCAGCCGGGGTGAATAGCCGGCGGAACTGCCGCCACGGATATTGACGCCTCCCCCGTCATCCGTTCCATTGGTCGGACCTCACGCCCAACAGGAAAAGGAGCTTCATGGTCGACGCCCGAGCGGTAATCAGAGAGCTTCAGGAGATGCGCGAAGACGGGCATCTCTCGGACGCACTTCTTCGTTACGCTGCCAGGACCCTCTACAGGGTCGATGAGCGTTTCGACTGGGTGGGCGTCTACCTGCTCGACGACGAAGGCTCCGAACTCTGGCTCCACAACTACTTCGGGGCCGCCACCGATCACGCGCGCATCCCGGTCGGACAGGGCGTGTGTGGCACGGCCGTGGCCCACGGCGCCAACCAGAATGTGCCGGACGTCACCGAGTTCGAGGGATACCTGTCGTGCAACCCCGGCGTGAAGTCCGAGCTGGTCGTGCTGATCCGCGCCGGCAACGATATCTACGGCCAGTTCGACATCGACTCCCACCGCGCCGCCGCGTTCCAGAACCAGGACGAGGTGGCGATTCAGATGATCGCCGACAAGCTGGCGGAGCAGATCGCGCGCGAGCGTCGTTGAACGCCGGCGGTCCGCAGGTCCGCTCGCTCCTCGCCCCCAACCCGGGCCCGTTCACCCTTGGCGGCACCCGCAGCTACATCGTCGGAGAACGGCAGGTGGCGATCATCGATCCCGGGCCGCGCCTGGAGAGCCATCTGCGACGGCTCGCGGGCGCGGTCGCTTCGGCCGAATCGGTGGTGGTCCTCGTCACGCACGCTCACGGGGACCACGCGGCGGGAGCGGAAGAGCTGGGACGACGGACCGGTGCCGAGGTTTGGGGTCCCGGCGAAGCCCGCGACCTCGGCGACGGCCAGGCCCTGGCCACGGATGCCGGCACCGTCGTCGCGATTTCCACCCCGGGGCATTCCCGGCGGCACTTCTGCTTCCACATCCCCGAGCGGGGCGCGCTCTTCACCGGCGACATGATCCTGGGCGAAGGCGATACGACCTGGGTGGGAGAGTACCGAGGCGGCGTCGCGGAGTATCTGGATTCGCTGGACCGGATGGAGGCGCTGAACGCCGGCATCCTCTACCCTGGACACGGGAAGCCACTCCACGCACCGGCCACCGCCATCGCGCGCTTTCGCCGTCACAAGCTGACGCGCATCGACCAGGTGCGCCGCGCGGTCGCGGCCACGGGAACCACCGACGCCCGCACCCTGACCCGGCACGTCTACGGCGACCTGCCGCCCGACACCTTCGAGATGGCGGCCTCCGGGGTGGTGGCCATTCTGGACTACCTTTCCGGCTCCGGATAAGCTTCTCCCATGATTCCGGCCACCCTGACGAGGTCGCTCGTCGAGATCTGCGGTCGGGACGCCGTGATCGTCGACGAGGATCGCCTGCTCGTCTACGAGTCCGACGCGCTGACCGCCTACCGCCACCGTCCCGGCGCGGTCGTGCTGCCGCGCACCACGGACGAGGTCCGGGACGCCGTAACCGCGATCGCCGGGCACGGCCTCCCGATCGTGCCCAGGGGCGCGGGAACCGGACTTTCCGGGGGCGCCGTCGCGCTCAACGGGGCGGTCGTGGTCGGGACGGCCCGCATGAACCGCATCCTGGAGATCGATGCCGCCAACCGCCGCGCCGTGCTGCAGCCGGGGGTGATCAACGCCGAACTGTCGGCCGCCGCCCGTCCCCACGGACTCTACTACGCCCCCGACCCCTCCTCCCAGACCACCTGCACGATCGGGGGCAACGTGGCCGAAAACTCGGGCGGGCCCCACTGCCTCAAGTACGGGGTGACGTCGCGCTACGTGACCGGGCTGACCGTGGTGCTCCCCGACGGGACGGTCGCGAAGCTGGGTGGACAGGGCCGTGAAGCGCCCGGGTACGACCTGGTCGGCCTCTTCGTCGGCTCGGAGGGATGCTTCGGGATCGCGACCGAGATCGAGGTCGGGCTTCTGCCGCTTCCCGAGGACGTGAGGACCCTGCTCGGCATCTTCGACCGCATCGAGGACTCGGGCCGCGCCGTCTCCGACATCGTGAGCGCGGGGCTGCTGCCCGCCGCGATGGAGATCATCGACGGGCCCACGATCCGGGCCGTCGAGGACAGCGTCTTCGCCGCGGGGTATCCCACGGACGCCGAAGCCGCCCTGGTGATCGAGTTCGACGGGGTCGCGGCCGGTCTCGACGGCGAGGCCGAGCGGGCGGCGGAGTTCTGCGGGCGTGCCGGTGCCCGCGAAGTACGAAGCGCCCGCGACGAGGACGAGCGCCTGGCGCTCTGGAAGGGGCGCAAGAAGGCCTTCGGCGCCATGGGGCGGATCGCGCCCGACCTCCTGGTGCAGGACGCGACCGTGCCCCGGACCAACCTGCCGTCGATCCTGAAGGGGATCTCCGAAATCGGGAAGCGGTACGACCTCGTCGTGGCCAACGTCTTCCACGCAGGTGACGGGAACCTGCACCCCAACATCCTCTTCGACCGCCGCGACCGGAACGAGCTGGAGCGGGTCGAGCGCGCGTCGAAGGAGATCATGCAGCTCTGCGTCGATTCGGGCGGCACGATCACCGGCGAACACGGAGTCGGCCTCGACAAGAAACACCACATGCCGCTCATCTACGGCGCGGCCGAACTGGACGCCATGTGGGGGGTGCGCCGCGTCTTCGATCCGGCCGGCACGATGAACCCCGGCAAGGTTCTGCCGGAGGACACGGCGCCCGAGTGGCCGGTGGCCGGGGAAGTGCGGGATGCGGCGGAACCGATGATCGCGGCGGGCGCGGCGCCGTGAGCACCGCCACCGCTCCCGGGGCGCTCGCCGGACTCCTTCCGGAGAGCCGGGTCCTGACCGGAGACGCAGCGTCGCAGTGGGCCGGGGACCGGGAGGTGGAGGCCGTGCTGTTCCCCGCCGACACGGACGAGGTTCAAACCCTGATCCGTGCCGCCAACGAGACCGGAACGGGGCTGTTGCCCGCGGGGGCCGGAAGCTGGCCCGGCGCCGGCGGGTGGACGCGCTCCGGCGGCGTGATCGTATCGACGGCGCGTCTGGACTCGGTTTTCCACTACGAACCCGCCGACCTGACGCTCACGGCGGGGGCCGGCCTCGGATGGCGGAAGCTGGCCGCCCTGCTCGAGCCCAACGGCCAGTGGCTTCCCATGGACGGGCCGGGCGCCGGGGAGGGGACTCTGGGCGGTGCGGTCGCGTGTGGAGTCCCGGGCCCGCTCAGGGCGCGCTACGGCGCCCCCCGCGACAACGTGCTCGGGCTGGAGGTCGTGACGGGAGAGGGCCGTCTGCTGCGGATCGGCGGGCGTGTGGTGAAGAACGTGGCCGGCTACGATCTCGTGCGGCTGTTCACCGGAAGCCGGGGCAGTCTCGGCGTGATCACGAGGGTGTCGGTGCGCCTGTTTCCGCGTCCCGGGGCGGACGTGACGATGGTGTTCGAGGGCGGGGTGGGGGAGATGCTCGAGGTCGCCCGGGGCGTGCGCGCCAGTGCGCTTCCGGTGGCTGCGGCGGAGATGACCGTCCGGAGGGCGGGAGCGGCCGGGGGAGAATCGCAGCTGGCGGTGCGGGTGCTCGGTGGCCGGGAGGAGGCGGACGAGGTTTGTACGCGGCTGGCAGCCGGGATCGGGGCCGCGCCCGGGACGACGTTGCGGGGTGGGGAAAGCGAGGTGTTTCACAGGCGGCGCACCGCGTGGGAAGGACGGTCGCCCCTGGTTGTGCGGCTGGCCGCCCTGCCCGGCCGGCTGGCGGCGGTCATGGGATGGGCGCGCGAGGTGGCCGCACGGACCGGTGGCCGGCTCGCGGCCGATGTGCTGGGCGGGGTGGTGCGGGTGAAGGGTTCGCCGGCGGACGACGGGACTGCCGGGCTGGCCGGGAAGCTGGTGAGCGTGAGGCGTGAGGTGGAAGCGGTGGGTGGTACGATGACGCTGAGCCGGGCGCCCCGTGAGGTAGCCGCGAGGGTGGGGTGGACGGGGGTCGGGGGGGGTGGGGGGCCGCTCGCGCGGAAGCTCAAGTCCCTGTTCGACCCTTGCAGGGTTCTGCGGTCCAGGTGCCCGTGAACATCGCGAAGGCTACCCTGGCCGGGGCGGTCGCCGAGCAGGAGGAGCGGCTTCTCAACTGCGTTCACTGCGGGTTCTGCCTGCCCGCGTGTCCGACCTACCGGCGACTCGGCGATGAAGCGGATTCGCCGCGGGGAAGGCTCTACCTGATGCAGGCGGTTGTCGAAGGCAGGCTCGATGCGGGCTCCGACGCATTCCAGGACCACATCGGCCGCTGTCTGGGGTGCCGGGCGTGCGAACCGGTGTGTCCGTCGGGGGTCGAGTACGGCCGTCTTCTGGAACTCGCCCGGCAGGTGGGCGGCGAAGCCCGCAGGCCCGCGCTGCTCACCCGAGTCCTTCTGCGCGTCTTCGGCACGGACTGGCTGGCCCGTCCGGCAATGCTCATGGGACGATTGTTGCGCGGTACGGGTTTGCCTGGCCTCGCCGTCGGGGTGCTGTCACGGCCGCGGGGCGCCGGCGAGCAGGACCGCGGCCGGGGCGACGGGAAAAGGACCGGTCCCCTGGCGCGAGGCGCGGCAGCGGGACGTCTGGGCCTGGCGATGCTGGCCGCGTCGGCGCCCGCTCGTGAATTGTTTCACAAGGGCGCTGCGCGGTCCGCTTCGGCGCCCGGAGAGGCCATGACCCCGACCACCTCTCCGGCACAGGCGGCGGCCCACGGCAACGCGCCCACCGTCGCCCTGCTTGCCGGATGCGTGCAGGCGGGACTCTTCTCGCGCGTCAACGAGGCCACCGCACGGGTTCTGACCGCCAACGGATACCGTGTCGTGACCGTCCCCGGGCAGGGATGCTGCGGCGCGCTCCACGCCCACGACGGCGATCTCGAGGCCGCTCGCAGAATGGCCCGCCGCAACGTACGGGCCTTCGAAGGCGCCGGGGTGGACTTCCTCGCAATGAACGCGTCCGGCTGCGGCGCGGCGATGGCGGACTATGGGTCACTCCTTGCGGACGACGAGGCCATGGGGCGCCGGGCCGCTCGACTCGCTGCGCGCGTCCGCGACGTGTCCCGGCTGCTGGCCGACCGCGGCCCCGTTGCCGGCGCGCCCGTTCCCCTTCGCGTCACCTACGACGCCCCCTGTCACCTGCTGCACGCCCAGGGCGTAGTGGACCCGCCGCTTGTCGTCCTGGAATCGGTGCCGGAGCTGGAAGTCCTCCCGCTGGCCGGTTCGGCGGAGTGTTGCGGTGGCGCGGGGATCTACGGAATCACGCACCCGGACCTGGGTGGCTGGATAGGGTCGGACAAGGTCCGGAGCGTCCTCGACACCGGTGCGGACGCGCTGGTCACCGGCAATCCCGGGTGCATGATGCAGATCGGGGCCGGCCTTGCACTCGCCGGCAGCCGGATTCCGGTGGTGCACCTGGTGGAACTGGTCGACGAGAGCTACCGCCGCGCGGGACTGTATGGAGCGTGACGCCGCGGTGAGCGTCCCCACGTTGACCGTGGCCGAGGCGGAACGGCACACGGACGAGTGCCTGGCGTTGCTGCGGGCGCTTGTCGAATGCGAGTCCCCGACCGGCGACCGGGAAGGCAACCTCGAAGTGGCCGCCGTGCTCGAAGGCGCGATGGTCCGGGCCGGCGGCAAGGTGGAGAGAATACCCGCGCCCGGCCTGGGGGTGCATCTTCTCGGCCGCTTCTCCGGAGTCGGACGCGACCGGGGCCCGATTCTGGTCATGGGGCACATGGACACGGTTCATCCGGCCGGCACACTGCAGCGCCTTCCCTTTGCGCATGTCGGCGGCGAGGTGCGGGGCCCGGGCATCTACGACATGAAGAGCGGCCTCGCGGTTACGCTTGCGGCGCTTCGCATTCTGGCCGGAAAGCAAAGGGGCCCCGCCTCGGACGTGACCTTCTTCGTCACCTGCGACGAAGAGCGGGGTTCTCCCCACTCGCGCAAGCGGATCGAGGCGGAGGCCCGCGCGCACCGTGCCGCCCTCGTCCCGGAACCTTCGGCGCCGGGTGGCGCGCTGAAGACCCGGCGCAAGGGGGTGAGCGCATACGTCCTGGAGGTTGCGGGCCGGGCGGCGCACGCCGGAATCGAGCCCGAGGCGGGAGCGAGTGCAATTCATGAACTGGCCCGTCAGGTCTGCGGGATCTGCGATCTGGCCGACCCGGACGCGGGTACCAGCGTCAACGTGGGCGTCATCAAGGGCGGCACCGTGGAGAATGTCGTTGCGGACGCTGCAAGCTGTGGCATCGACGTAAGGTTTTTTGTCAATACAGAATCCGACCGGGTCGATACGGCTCTCAGATCCTTCGTGGCCTTTGACAAGAGATGCACCTTGACGTTGAAGGGTGGCCTCAATCGCGGTGCGCTCGAAAAGTCGGAGGCATCGAGCCTGATCGTTAAGCAGGCACGCACCCTGGCAGCCAGGTTGGGGTTCGAACTGGGGGAAGAATCGACAGGTGGCGCCAGCGACGGGAACCTCATCTCGGCAGTGGGCTGTCCAACGCTTGATGGCCTGGGGCCTGACGGGGGAGGAGCTCATACCCTGTTTGAACACATCCTCGTTGACGATTTGCCCCGGCGGATTGCCCTGTTCGCCGCACTGTTCGAATCCCTGTAAGGGAATCGCCGCCAAGGGGGTATTGCCTTGGCCATCATCAACACGTAGTTTGTTCTTGCACGCCCCCGACCCGGCCTAGAGCAAGTACGGGTCCTCCAATACCCACCTGTTCAACAGGAGATGCATGGTCCAATGGATGCCGAAGCGAGACGAAACTACAGGGCGGCGCTCAAGCAGGCTGAAGCCGAGTTGGCCGCTCACGAGCAGCGCGGAGACGCATTGCGGGCTACGGTCGAAGGACTGAGAAACCTGCTTGCGGTGAAGGCGCCCCGCAGGACAATGCGGAAACCGGCCGTGGCAAAGCGCACCCGTCGTCGCCGGCGGAGCGCGGGAGCCGGACACCCGGAGGTTCCGGCGGGCACGTTCAGGGGTACCGGCCCCACTGCGGCCTATCGGAGATTCATCGAGATGTACGGCGACAGCTATACGGTGCCCCAGATCAGGGACGCCCTGATCCAGGGTGGCGTCAGGTCCAGCTCCCCCACCTCACTGCTCACGGGAATCCACTCCGTCAGGCGCCGTGACCGGCTCAAGGCGGAAGCCGAGAAGCAAGCGGCCGAATAACCTGACAAGGGGAATCGCCCCCGCTCGAGCTATCCGAAAGAGCGTCGCGACAGGTCCGGCACGGAGTCCATGCGCCATCGGGACACCGGCGCCGGGCCACGCGTGGCAACCCGGCTGTCGCCTGGCCGGGGGGCGGGCGTGACAGCATGAAGATCCGGAGGGCCGTGTTGCGCGAGTTGCCTTTGCAACTCAAGGAGTTCTTCGAGATCAGCAGCGGGGGAACCCAGGCCCGCCGCATCGTCCTCTTAACCCTCGAAGCCGATGGTTGTGAGGGGTGGTCGGAGTGCGTTGCGGCAGAGACACCGGGGTATTCGTACGAGACCACCGACACGGCGTGGCACATCCTGACACGGTGGCTCCTGCCGGCCTTGTTGGAACTCGAAGGCGACGATGCCCGCACCCTGGTTCCGGCCCCGTGGCTCCGCGGTCATCGCATGGCCAGAGCGACGGTTGAAATGGCTCTGTGGGACCTTGAGGCGAAACGCCGCACCGTGTCGCTCAGCGAGTTGCTGGGTGGGGAGGTCGCCTCAGTTCCGGTGGGTGTCTCGATAGGCATTCAGAAAACGGATGAGGCGCTGGCCCAAAAGGTGGGCCAGTACCTCGCGGAGGGCTATCGCAAGATCAAGATCAAGATCAAGCCCGGCCGCGATGTCGACATGTTGCGATCCGTCAGGTCCCGCTTTCCGGATGCACCCATCATGGCCGATGCGAACTCGGCCTACGCACTGCCCTCCGACTTCGATCGTTTGGCCGCGATGGACGACTTCGGTCTCATGATGATCGAGCAGCCCCTGGCACACGACGACCTGCTCGATCACGCCACCCTGCAAAGTCGCATCGACACGCCGGTCTGCCTCGACGAGTCGATCCGTTCCCAAGGTGATGTGCGCCTGGCGCTGCATCTCGGTTCGGGCCGGATCGTGAACATCAAGCCGGGGCGAGTGGGAGGCCTCCGTTCCTCGTTGGCCATTCATGATGCGTGCCGCGAGGCGGGGTGGCCGGTCTGGTGCGGTGGGATGCTGGAGTCGGGGATCGGCCGTGCGCACAACGTCGCGCTCGCCACGTTGCCGGGTTTCACGCTGCCGGGGGACATCTCGAACTCCAGCCGGTACTGGGCCGAGGACATCGTACTTCCCGAATTCGAGATGGCCGGGGGCCTCATGCCCGTGCCGGACGGGCCGGGGATCGGGGTGACGCCGTGCATGGAGCGCATTGAGCGCCTGACCACGCGCATGGAGGTGTTCGAGGCGTAGCGGGGCCCGCGACCCGGCGGGACCGGCCACGGGCTAGCCCGACGGCGACACGGCCCGCACGCAGGCAGGACAGTACCGCCAGCGCCAGTCCAGCGGTTCGCCGCACGGGCACATGTTGGCGCGAACCCGACCGCACATGGGGCAGCCCCTGGCGGCCGGAGGCATGGCGGCTTCGCACCCCGGGCATTTCACGGCGGCGCCCCGCGTGAGTGCGATGATCCGTCCCGCTTCGTGAGGTGTGGTGGTGTTCTCGGCGACCTGCCGCATCGCGTCCCGCGCCATCGAGCCCATGCCGCTCCGTCGGGCCAGGGTGCGAAGCGTTGCGATGGACGCTCCGGAAGTGACGGCCGTCCTGATTTCGCCGTCGACGACCAGTACCTCGAAGACCCCGCTACGGCCACGATAGCCGTCGCGGCACACGCCGCACTCCTCCCCGCCCCGCCCCCCGCACCGTGAACACACCTTCCTCACGAGCCTCTGCGCCACCACCCCGGCCAGCCCTCCCGCCACGAGAAACGGGGGCACGCCCATCTCGAGCAGCCGCACGATCGCGCTCGCCGCATCGACCGTGTGAATGGTGGACAGCACCAGATGGCCGGTCACCGCGGCCGACATGGCGATCTCGGCGGTCTCCCGGTCTCGCACCTCGCCTACCAGGATCACGTCGGGATCCTGTCGCAGAATGGCGCGCAGCCCCGATGGGAAGGTCACGCCCGCCTTACGGTCGATCTCCATCTGGGCCACCCCGGGAAACCGGTATTCGACGGGGTCCTCCAGGGTCACGATGTTGACCTTGCCCTCGGCAAGCTCCGCCACCGCTCCCGAGAGCGTGGTCGTCTTCCCGCTCCCCGTGGGTCCGGCGGCGAGGAGTACACCCTGGCTGCGGTCGAGGACGTGGCGCAGGCGGCCGAGATCGTCGGACGACAGTCCCAGCGAAGCCAGGTTGTGGGGCGCGTCGCCCGGATCGAGCAGGCGCAGCACGGCCTTTTCGCCGCCCTTGGTCGGGATCGTGGAGACGCGCACGGTGAGTTCGGTGTTGCGCCTCTTGAGGGTGAAGCCTCCGTCCTGCGGACGCCGCCTGACCGAGATATCCAGACCCGCCATGATCTTGATGCGCGAGATCGCGGCCTGGTGCGAACCGTGGGGCAGTTCCATGGCGGTCGCCAGAAGTCCGTCGACTCGCAGCCGGACGCGAGAGCCCCTGCCGCCGGTCTCGACGTGGATATCGCTGGCACGACTGTCGATGGCGGTGGTGAGCAGGTGGTCGACAACCCTGACGATGGGGGCCGAACCGGCTTCCAGTTCAAGGACCTGCAGACCGTCCGCAGGTTCCGGGCGCCCCGGGTCCTCGAGCCCGTCGAGGATGTCCGGAAGCTCGCCGCCGTAGGCCTCCCGTATGGCCCGCGCCACCTCCGATGCCGGTGCCACGACCGCCTCGACCCGGCACCCCGACTGGAAGCGCAGATCGTCGAGCGTGTCCGTGTCGAGGGCGTTCGCCATGGCGACGGTCAGGCGCCGGCCCTCGATTGCAAGGGGAATGACGTTCTTCCGGCGAGCCAGGCTGGCGTCGATTCCGGCCAGTGCGCGGGGTTGGGGCCGAAGCGGGGGCGGGAGGAAGGGTATGTCGAGCTGGGCGGCGAGGGTGCGCCCCAGCTGGATCTCGTCGACCACTCCCTTGCGCAGGAGGATGTCGCCCAGCGGCCGTCCCGAGCGAAGCTGCTCGTCGCCCGCGTCCCGCAGCGTCTCGGCGGTGATCACGCCCCCGTCCAGCAGCAGCTGACCCAGTTGTTCGTCGTGTCCCGTCATCGTGGACGAACAATGGGGCGCGGGGCGGGGCGCCTACATGGCGGAACGGGACTTCGCTCCAAAGTCGTGCGGCCTCTGGTCGCCGCCTCCGCGGACGGGTGCAGGCGGAGATCCGCCCGCGCCTGCTACGTCGTCGCTATCGCGGGACGCAGGTCCAGGGTCACCTCCGCGGCCACGTGTCCGATGTCGGCCCGGTTCTTGAGCGCGTCCCGGAGGCGCGGATCGATCTTCTTGTATGCGGCCAGTACGCCGTCGCGCAGCCGCAGCCGCAGCACCTTGACGGCGTTCACGTCGGGCCGGCTGGTACGCGTCTGCTTCTTCGCCTCTTCCAGGTCACGCGGGGAGATATCGAAGGGCACCACTCCGACATCGTCGTGGCGCTCATGGTCCAGGTACTGGATCGAAACGCTTACGTCGCCCCGCGCCATCTGGTGCGATATGTCGCCGATGGCCCGAAAACGGGCCGCGAGAGGATTGATCGCGGTGCTGTGCGCGGCCTTGCGGTAGCCGGAGTCCACGAGCGCGAAAAGCCTGCGCATGCGCTCGGGCGTGGTCGCGTCCGGTTCGGGAACGGCGGTGTCCATCTCCCTGCCGCGGGCCTGGCGGTCGTTCAGCGAGAGCGCGCGCTCCATGTCGCGGCTCCGGGCCTTGTCGATATTGTCGAGAATCCTGTCGGGGTTGGTCCTGTAGCTCATTTCACCTCGTGGCGATCGGTCGTGGAGGTGCGTCGCCCCTGCCTGGCCGCACCGCCCGGCACTGGATTGCGCCTGTTCCGTCACGGCTTCCGTGCGGCTGTGTCGGGGGCGGAGAAGCATAACGCCTTCCGTATTGCCGGGCCAGAATCGGCGGCATAGCTTGAGGCCGGACACCGGGTCCATTGCTGGCGCATCGAGCCGGTCGTGCCTACCTCGGGAACGGAGTTGAGCAGATGAGGACAATGGCATTTCTCGCAATGACAGCGGCCTTCGCGGCCCCACCGCTACTCTCCCCCGGCACATTTGTTCGTGACGACGAACCCACCGTCGGCCACGCCGGTCCGCAATCCGTCCCGGCCACCGTCCCTTCCGCCTTGCAGGAGCCGCTGGCCTACACGTCGTCACCGGTTGCCGCCACCACGTACAAGGTCGCCGACAGCACGCTGATTGCGATGCAGTCTCCGATGGGACCCATGGAATTCACGACCGTGTTGAGAGCGACGCTGGCCGTGTCATTCGAGGCGGATCCCGCCGGCTTCCGTGCCACCGCCGAGGTCACCGAATTCACCGGAGCGACGGGCAATTCGCAGACGGGCACGCGCTCGATCGGCGGCAGCGCCGTGGGGGGTGCCCTGGTCGCCGTTGTCGGGCCCGCGGGCCTGGTGGAGCTGGTCGACACGCCGGAGCGATCGCGCGAGGCGAGCCAGTTCACCGTCTTCGAGGAGCTGGGCTACGATCTCTTTCCCACAATGCCCGCGAGGGTGGTCGCGGCCGGCGACAGCTGGACCGATACCGTGACATCGTCCTCCACGAGCGGCGGAGCGCGGACCAGTTCGACCAGTATCAGGACCTTCACCGTTGGCGAGGTGGTCGTCGTCGAGGGCCGCTCGCTGCAGATGATCGGCGTGTCGGCCACCGTGGAAACCTCCACCGAGATGGAACAGGGAAGGATGGCCATGGAGCAGAGCTTCAGCGGTACCCAGACCGGCAACTTCTTCTGGGATGCCGAGGCGGGGCTCCTTCGCGCGGCCCAGCTCATGAACGACTTCACGGGAGAGGCGAAGATGGGAAGAGCGCCCGCGACTTCGGTCACCCTGAAGAGAATACAACGCATCTGGAGGGAGTATTGACGACATGGAGGATCGCTACGAGAACACCCGGGACGAGCGCGAGCCGGCGGACGGCACGGAAGACCCGCAGCCGCGCCCGAACTTCTTCAAGCGGCTGTGGATGGTACTCGCCAAGCCGGGGGAGCTGTTCGAGGCGCTCGCCCCCAATCCCGCCTGGTTCCCGATGGCGGCTCTTGTGGCCGTGATCGTAGGCATCGCCATGTTCCTGGTTCCCGCGGACGCATTCTACGAGGCGGCCGTCGCGAACACCCCGCCGGATCAGCAGGCGGGACTCCAGGACGTGCCGAGGTCGTTCTACAAATGGATGGCGGTGGGTGGCGCGACCGTGTTCCTCCTGATATTGCCGGTCATTCTCAGCGTGCTGAGCTACGTGATCTTCGTCTTCATACGCGGTGACCGGTCCACCTTCAGGCAGCACCTGTGCGTGATGTCCCACGCGGGCGTCATTTCAGCTCTGGGAGCGCTCGCCACGGCGCCGCTTCGGACCGTCAACGCGCAGGAAACCCTTTCCCTCGGCGACCTTGTCCCGTTCCTGGACGGCTACGTGTACGCCGTGCTGAACGGGGTGGACCTGTTCGCGCTGTGGGCCACGGTCGTTGCGGGGCTCGGCCTGTCCCTCCTCGATCCGCGGCGGCGCTGGGCTCCGACGGCCGCGGTTCTGGTCGTCATGCTGCTGCTCGTCGCCATGATCGGGCCCTCGCTCGCGGCTCTGTTCACCTGATGAACCAGCCGTTTCAAGTCGCGGACAAGTAAACGGCAAGTGACATTTTGTAAACCAAACCTTACAAGGTGATCGGACGGCGGCGGCGGGCAGGTACGGACGCGGCACCGGACGAGCGCAGCGGGGATTCGCCCGGGGAGGGGCCCGGGAGAAGGCTGCGCGGCCGGGCGGTCCTGGTCGTCGCGGCGGTGGCCGCGGCGTTCCACCTCTACGGCGCGGGCATCTCACCCTTCACCGCGCTCGTGC
This sequence comes from Gemmatimonadota bacterium, assembly GCA_028873845.1. Lineage (GTDB taxonomy): Bacteria > Gemmatimonadota > Gemmatimonadetes > Longimicrobiales > Gaopeijiaceae > Bin94. The sequence continues at coordinate 67,593 of JAPPNO010000059.1, forward strand.
AGCGCCCCGTGCACCTGGCGCTCATGGGGACGCTGGCGCTGCTGGGCGTGGGCGTCCGGGCGCTGCCGCGATCCCGCGCGGGCTGGGGGTTCAACTTCGCGCTCGGCGCCCTGCTCGTTGCCAGCGCGCTCTACCTGGTCTCGCAGAACGAGGCGCTGGTGGCCCGGTCAGGGAGCCCCACGAGCGTGGACCTGGCCGCGGGGGCGGTGGTGGTGGCGGCGGTGCTGTTGCTGGCGTGGCGCGCGACCGGCTGGGGACTGGTCGCCGTGGCGTGCGCCGCGTTGCTGTATGCGCTTGCGGGGCCGTGGCTTCCCGGCGTCCTGGCCCACCGAGGGTACGATCCCGGCCGCCTCGTCGAGCAGCTCTTCCTGTCCACGGAGGGGATCTGGGGCGTGCCGTTGGGGGTGTCGGCCGACTTCGTGTACCTGTTCGTGCTCTTCGGGGCCTTCCTCGACATCGCCGGCGGCGGCAAGCTCCTGATCGCGCTCGCCGACCGGGTGGCCGGACGCACCCGTGGCGGCCCCGCCAAGACGGCCGCGGTGGCCAGCGCCTTCATGGGTTCGCTGTCGGGAAGCGCGGTCGCCAACGTGGTCACCACGGGCACCTTCACCATTCCGCTCATGCGCAGGTCCGGATTCCGCCCCTTCTTCGCGGGCGCGATCGAGGCGGCGGCGAGCACGGGCGGCCAGCTCATGCCGCCGGTCATGGGGGCGGGCGCCTTCATCCTGGCGACCTGGACGAACATCCCCTACGGCACCGTGGCGCTGTCGGCGGCGATCCCCGCGGTGCTCTACTACGCGGCCCTGCTCTGGGCGATCCACTTCCGCGCCTCGAAGATGGGGATCGAGGGCTCGGCCGGCGCCCGTTCCGAGGGCGTACCGGGGCGGATCCATCTGCTGCTTCCCGTGCTGATCATCGTGCTGATGCTCGCGCTGGGGCGCTCCCCGATGCGGGCCGCGTTCTGGGGCGTGGTCACCTCGGTGCTGGCGGCCTGCGCGGTGCCGCACACCCGTCCCGGGCTGGCCGCCGTGGCGAAGTCGCTGCGCTCGGCGGCTTCGGGGGCGGTGCAGGTGGCGGCGGCGTGTGCGGCGGCGGGCATCGTGGTCGGGGTGGCCTCGCTGACCGGGATCGGGCTCCGGATGTCGGAGCTGATCGTGGTGGTGTCGCAGGGGAACCTTCTCGTGGCCCTGATCCTCACGGCCCTCGGCTCGATCGTGCTGGGAATGGGCCTGCCGACGACCGCGGCGTATGTCGTGCTCGCCGCGCTGGGCGCGCCCGCCCTCGTGGAGCTCGGGGTGCCGCTGCTGGGCGCGCACCTCTTCATCTTCTACTTCGGGTGCATCTCGAATGTGACGCCGCCGGTGTCGCTGGCCGCGTACGCCGCCGCCGGGATCGCGGGGTCGCCGCCGCTCAGGACGGCGTGGACCGCGATGGGCCTCGCGTCGGCGGGATTCCTGGTGCCTTTCATGTTCGTCTACGCGCCCGCGCTCATCCTGGACGGGACCGCCGGGGCGATCACGATCACGACGCTCACGGCGCTGATCGGGGTGGTGGCGCTGGCGGGGGCGGTGATAGGGTATGTGCGCGGACCGGTCGGTCTGGCGAGGAGGGTCGTGCTTCTGGGTGCGGCCGTGGCGCTGATCAGTCCGGGGTTCGTGTGGGACGGGATCGGATTGGCGGCGCTCCTGGGGGCGGGGCTGGTGGGGGTGCACCCTCAAAGCCAAAAGGATCACTTTGCGTCACGACCACAACACCACTAGAAACCATGAAAAAACTGATCACATACTATACTATCACAATCGTGGCAATAGCTGGGTCGGCCACCTGCTCCGACTCCGGCCCCCAGCAGTTCCTCAGCCTGGGCACCGCCGGCACCGGCGGCATCTACTATCCGCTGGGCGGCGCAATAGCCGCGCGCCTTTCGGTCATGGACTCCGTCCGCCAGTACACCGCCGAGGTGAGTGGGGGATCGGTGGAGAACGTCAACCGGCTGCGTGAGCGTCAGACCGACCTCGCCTTCGCCACCGGCAACACCATCTACGAGGCGGCCACCGGCGGCCAGGACTACGAGGAGGCGGTCGCGGACCTGCGGATTCTGGCCCCGCTCTACCCGAACATGACCCACATCGTGGTGGCGCGCGGGTCCGACGCCGCCTCGCTCGCCGACGTTGCGGGCGGCACCGTCTCGGTCGGTCCGCCGGGGAGCGGCACCGAGCAGATGTCGCGCCAGATCCTGGAAGCCTACGGCCTGACCTACGACGACGTGACGCCACGCTACCTGAGCTTCAACGAGTCGGCCACCGCGCTCAGGGACGGAGCCCTGGACGCCGCGATCATCTCGGTCGGCTACCCGGCCGCCGCGGTCCTCGAGGCGACCACCACCGGAGGCGCGCGCATCCTTCCCATGGAGGCGGACCGGGTCGACTTCCTGCGCGAGAGGTACCCCTACTACGTGCATGGCGCGATCCCCGCGGGCGCGTACCCGGGGGTGGACGCCCCCGTCCCGACGGCCGCGGTCATGAACTGGGTGATCGGGATGGCCGACCTTCCGGACGAGGTGGTCGGGGGCGTGGTCCACGTGCTGTCCGAGGACCGGGACGCGCTGGCCCAGGTCCACGACATGGTTCGCCAGATCGACATGCGGTCGCTGCTGGAGGCTCCGATCGGCCTGCACGCGGTCACGCGGTCGTGGGTGGAGGCCAACCTGGGGGCCGACCGCTCCCCATGACCCCTCCGCTCACCTGCCAGCGGCACCACTTCTCGCTGCCGGACGACTTCCACTACCTCAACTGCGCCTACATGGGCCCGCTGCCCAAAGTCGCGGAGCGTGCCGGCATTGAGGGGCTCAGAGCGAAACGCTTCCCCCAGGCGATCGCGCCGGAGGACTTCTTCCGTCCCGCCGACCAACTCCGCGAACGCTTCGCCCGGCTCATCGGCGCGCCGGAGCCGAACCGGATCGCGACGGTGCCTTCGGTGTCGTATGCGGTCTCGACGATCGCGCGCAACACCGAAACCGGGCCGGGGCGCAACGTGGTGATCGTGCACGAGCAGTTTCCGGGCAACGTGTATCCGTGGCGTCGGCTGGTGGACGAGAAGGGTGGCGAACTCAGGGTCGTGGGGCCCGCGGGCGACGGGGTGCGCGGCGAAGGCTGGACGGAGCGAATTCTCGACAGGATCGACGGGGCGACGGTGGCGGTGGCCATGGGGACCGTTCACTGGACGGACGGGACGCGGTTCGACCTGGCGGCCGTGCGCGAGCGAACGAGCGAAGTCGGCGCGGCGATGATCCTGGACGGGACGCAGACGGTGGGCGCCGCTGCGTTGGATGTGCGGGCGCTGGCCCCCGACGCGCTCATCGTCGCGGCCTACAAGTGGCTTCTGGGTCCCTACTCGCTGTCGCTCGCGTGGTTCGGCGACCGGTACCTGGACGGGGTCCCCCTGGAGGAGACCTGGATCGGCAGGCGCGACTCGGAGAACTTCGCGGGACTGGTCGACTACGTGGACGAATACCAGCCGGGGGCACTGCGCTTCGACGTGGGACAGCGCAGCAACTTCGCGCTGATCCCGGCCCTTTCGGCGTCGCTGGACCTGGTGCTGGAGTGGCGGCCGGAAAGGGTTGCCGACTACTGCAGGGCCCTCATGGCCGGTGCGTTCCCCAGGCTTCGCGAGATGGGACTGAGGGTGGAGAGCGATCGTTGGCGCTCGCCGCACCTCTTCGGCCTCGGGTTGCCCGATGGCGTGGACGCGGAGCGCCTGAAGGTGAGCCTGGCGCGACACCGGGTCGGGGTGTCGTTCCGGGGCAGCAGCGTGCGGGTGTCGCCCTACGCGTACAACACGGGCCGGGACGTGGAAGCGCTGGTGGCGGCGTTTGCCGAGGTGCTGGCCTGAAACCCGGAAGCAGTCGCAGGGTAGAAGGACCTGATACTGCCGTGCCCCCTTTCCCCTGGCAGGAAAGCAGCCCGATGAAGCGCATTGCAACAGTACTCCTGGCGACCGTCCCCCTCCTCCTGCCCGCGACGCCCGCGTCCGCGCAGGTCACCCTCGCGCTGACCGTTGGAGCAAGCCGCACGGCGGTGGGTGTCGACGAGGATGGCAGTGCCTTCACCTCCGGCGCGGCGACCCGTCGATCGATGGGTCTGGCCGCTTCGATCCCGATCTCGGGCCGCCTCGGCCTTCACCTGGACGGGGGCTACACCGAAAAGGGATACTCCGACCGGGACGGATCCTTCCTCGATTTCCGGAAGAATCTGAAGCTCGTCTATATGGAGGCCCGGGCGCTGGGGAGGTTGCACGTCTTCGGTTCGGATGACGGAGCGAAAATGTATTTGCTGGCCGGCCCCACCGTGGCGAGGGAGACGTCATGCCAGCTCCACTGGCAGGGGGTCGTCAACGGCGAGTCGGCCGACGACCGTGTGAACTGTCCCGCAGGAAGCACATCGTCCCTGGATTTCGGTTTGGCCGCGGGTGCCTGGGTGGAGATGTGGCTGTCCGACAGGCTCGGGCTTCTGCTCAGTGCCGTTCATACCCGGGGCCTCCGCGACATCGACACGGCGTCCGAAGACATCACGATGAAGAACCGGGCCACCAGCCTCCACACCGGATTCCTCTTCTCGATCGGCTGACAGGGGGACACGGTCCCTCAGCGCACGGTCATCCCCGGCCCGAAGACCACTTTGGCCGTCGCCCCCGCTTCGATGCCCTGTTCGGCAAACCACCCCTTCCGCACTTCGAGGGCGAATGCAGTGGGTCCCTCGGAGTCGGTGAGCGTCTCGTCGAGCGCCTCCATCTGTTTGATGGCGATGATGCGGTAGGCTTCGTCGAAGAACGCGACGTCGAGCGACACGCGCGTGTCCTTCATCCAGAACGAGCGCTCCTCGAAGGTCGGGAAGACGAAGAGCATGCCGGTCCCGTCGGGAACCGAGTCGCGGTCCATGAGTCCCTGGGCGCGCTGGTCCGGAAGGCTCGCCACCTCCGCCAGGACCGTGTCCGTCCCGAAGATCACCCATGCCTTTCCCGGCGCCGGCCGAGGACCGGGCTCCTGTGCGGCCGCGGCAAGCGCACCGGCCGCATCCCCTCCCGCCCCCCCACCCCCGTTCCCTCCGCCGCACGCTGCCACCAAAGCGGCCACGGCCACCACAACCCCACCCCGCCCCGCCATCGACCTTCTCCACGCGTCTGCCATGCTCATCCGGTCACCTCGCCTTCGGTTCGGTCCGACCGCAACCGTCTCACGCCCTCCCCATGTCCCGCCTCCCCGCCTAAGTTACCGCCCGGCCCTCACGCCTTCCAACCACCCCCGACCCGGCCCGGCCCCCGCACCCTCCAAACCGACGACCCCACACAAACCGACGCCCCCACAC